>NZ_JBHLUN010000001.1:0-453335 GCF_042433915.1 Roseomonas elaeocarpi
CTGCATCATGTACAGCGAGATCGTCAGCTGCAGCAGGTTCACCACCCCGCTGAACAACGCCACCGCCGTGAACTGGCCGCGACACGCCCGGATCGAACGCGACAAGATCGTGTCGGGCGGCGGCGCGCCGGGGAAAGAGGCCGTCGAGCTCATCATTGATTATCCGCAATGGAAGCGCCGGAGCGTCACGGTTGGCAGGAACTTGACCGGGCAACACGTCGGCGTCGGGAAGGGATGGAAGCGCCGGCACTACCGGCCGGTCGGCCGGAACTGGCCTGCCCTGGGGCTTCGCTCGGTTTCAAAGGGCGGTCGCCACCCTGCGCGGATGAGGGGGCCGGCACCTGGTCGGTGTCGTGGAGCCCACAAGCTTCCGTGAAGGCACAAAGAGGTTAACAACCTGTGGTTGACCGGATCAAGGGGGTAATACAACCTCCGAATTATTCTAGACAGAACGATACAACCTCAACGAGCATCTCGCTGGGAGAGAACATGGCCTACGGAACCCGGGTTAGCGGACTCGTCTTCCTTGACCAGGACGCGGACGGCACGCGCGAAACGGCCGACTCCGGTCTCAGCGGCGTCACTGTCCGGCTCCTGAACAGCCTCGGCACCGTGGTTGCCACCACGACCTCCGCCAGCGACGGTAGCTACGCCTTCACGGAGATCGCGCCGGGTACCTACCGCGTTCAGACCGTGGCGCCAACAGGAGATGTGTTCTCCCCCGTCGGAACCGCCACGGGTACGTCCAATAGTGTCGTGTCCTCAACTGGGATTTCGCCGAGCTTTACTCTGGCCACGAACGGTACGGTAGCTAACCAGAACGCCGGCCTCTACGTGCCGGTGTCCGTGCATGGCACAGCCTTCACCGATCTCGACAATGATGGCGTCGTCGACAACGGCGAGAGCGTGCGCGCCGGCGTGACGGTGCAGCTGCAGAACGCGGCCGGCACCGTGGTCGGGACCACCACCACCGGAAGCGACGGCACCTACAGCTTCACCGACCTCGCCCCGGGCACCTACTCGGTGCACTTCGTGGCGCCCAGCGGTGCGGTGTTCTCGCCGCGCGGCAGCGACACCGCGCCGCAGCCCGTCAGCGGCAGCGTCACCGCGCTGACCAACCTGCTGACCAACGGCAGCTTCGAGAACACCGCCCTGCTCGGCCGCCCGGGCTATTCCGGCTGGACGGTCAGCGCGAACACGACCTCGACGCCCTATGGCAGCGGTCCGGGCCTGGGGCCGGAGCAGATCACCACCGATGGCCGCACGTCCTATGCCACCACGGGCCTGGGCAACAACGGATACGGCAGCGTCGTGGCACCCGACGATGCCAACGCCAACTACGCCGGTGGATCGGGCACGCACGCCGCCTTCTTCCTTGATGATGGCGCGCGCGAGAGCATCTCGCAGACGGTCAGCCTGACGGCCGGGCAGGTCTACGAGATCGGCTTCGACCTGTACCAGTCCGTGCCCGGCAGCGGAAATCCCGGCGATTTCCTGCTCACCGCCGCGATGGGCAGCCAGACCGTGGTCACCGCCGGCTCCAGCGCCGGCACGCCGGTCGCGGTGGGTGACTGGACGCACTACGCCTCGACCTTCACGGCCACGACCACCGGCACCTACACCTTCTCGCTCAACTATCAGGCCGGGAGCGGCACGGCGAAGGACGTGATCGTCGACAACGTCTACGTCACCGCGGGCCAGACGACGCGCGACCTGACCACCTCCTCGCAGGTGAACTCCAGCGGCACGAGCTCGAGCTTCACGCTCACCTCCGGCCAGAGCATCGGCAACGAGAGTGCCGGCATCTACTTCCCGCCTGGTTCGATCACCGGCAATGTTTTCACCGACAGCAACGCCGATGGCATCAAGGGGAGCACCGAGGCGGGGCTGGCCTCCCAGACGGTGCGCCTGCTCAGCGGTCTCACGGTGGTTGCGACCACGACCACCGACGCTTCGGGCAACTACACGTTTTCCAACCTCACGGCAGGGACCTACACCGTGCAGGTGGTGGGGGCCACGGGCAACACCTTCTCGCCCACTGGCAGCAGCACCACCCTGCCCAACAGCACCGTCGGCACGCTGGGTACGGCCACCGTCACGGTGGCGAACGGCACCACCACGACCGTGAACGCGGGCGAGTACACCACCGGCAGCTTCAGCGGCGTGGCCTTCGTCGACACCAACGGCGATGGCATCCAGGGCACGGGCGAGGCCGGGATCGTCGGTGAGACGGTGCAGCTGCTCAACGCCGCCGGCACGCTGGTGGCCACCACGCTCACCGGGGTGAACGGCGCCTACAGCTTCACCGGCGTCGCGCCGGGTACGTACCAGCTGCAGTTCGTGGCGCCGACCGGCACCGCCTTCACCCTGCAGGACCAGGGCACCAACGACGCGGTGGACAGCGACGTCAGCAGCTCGGGCCGCACCGCCAGCATCGCGCTGACCTCCGGTCAGACCGTCGCCAATGTGTCCGCCGGCAGCTACGTTCCTGCCAGCATCAGCGGCGCGACCTTCACCGACGCGGACGGCGATGGCGTGCGCGGCCTGGCCGAACTCGGCACGGTCGGCGTGACCGTGCAGCTGATCAACGCCGCCGGCACGGTGGTGGCCACCACCACCACCGGCGTGGCCGGCGCCTACAGCTTCACCGGCGTGGCGCCGGGCACCTATCAGGTGCAGTTCGTGGCGCCGACCGGCACGGTGTTCACCGCGCAGGACCAGGGCACCAACGACGCGGTGGACAGCGATGCCAATGCCAGCGGCCGCACCGCCAGCGTGACCGTGGCTTCGGGCGGCATCGTCACCAACCTGTCCGCCGGCACCTTTACGCCGGCCACGGTCAGCGGCGTGGCCTTCACCGACAGCAACGGCGACGGCATCCAGGGCACCGGCGAAACCGGGATCGCCGGCGAGACGGTGCAGCTGCTCAACGCCGCCGGTACGGTGGTGGCGACCACCACCACGGGCACGAGCGGCGCCTACAGCTTCACCGGCGTGGCGCCGGGCAGCTACCAGCTGCAGTTCGTGGCGCCCACGGGCACCGTGTTCACCGCGCAGGACCAAGGTCTCAACGACGCGGTGGACAGCGACGTCAACAGCACCGGCCGTACGGGGTCCTTCGTGCTGCTCTCGGGCGGCAGCGCCACCAACCTGTCCGCCGGCAGCTACGCGCCGGCCACGGTCAGCGGCCTGGCTTTCACCGATAGCAACGGCGACGGCATCCAGGGCACCGGCGAGACGGGCGTCGCGGGCGAGACGGTGCGGCTGCTCAACGCCGCCGGCACGGTGGTGGCGACCACCACCACGGGTGCCAACGGTGCCTACAGCTTCACCGGCGTGACGCCGGGCACCTATCAGCTGCAGTTCGTGGCGCCCACGGGCACCGTGTTCACCGCGCAGGACCAGGGCAGCAACGACGCGGTGGACAGCGACGTCAGCAGCTCGGGCCGCACCGCCAGCATCGCGCTGACCTCCGGCCAGACTGTCGCCAATGTTTCCGCCGGCACCTACACCACCGGCAGCTTCAGCGGCGTGGCCTTCACCGACACCAACGGCGACGGCATCCAGGGCACGGGCGAGGCCGGGATCGTCGGTGAAACGGTGCAGCTGCTCAACGCCGCTGGCACGGTGGTGGCCACCACGCTCACCGGCACGGGCGGCGCCTACAGCTTCACCGGCGTCGCGCCGGGTACGTACCAGCTGCAGTTCGTGGCGCCGACCGGCACGGTGTTCACCGCGCAGGACCGCGGCACCAACGACGCGGTGGACAGCGACGTCAGCAGCTCAGGCCGCACCGCCAGCATCGCGCTGACCTCCGGTCAGACCGTCGCCAATGTTTCCGCCGGCAGCTACGTGCCCGTTACCATCGGTGGGTCCGGCGACCTCGTGTTCAACGACCTCGACGGCAACGGCATCCGCGATACGGGCGAGGCCGGGGTCGCCGGCGCCACCGTCCGGCTGCTCGACGCGGATGGCGCGGTGGTGGCGACCACGGTCACGGGCACGGGCGGCACCTACAGCTTCACCGGCGTGGCCCCCGGCCAGTACCAGGTGCAGTTCGTGGCGCCCACCGGCACGGCCTTCACCGCGCAGGACCAGGGCACGAACGACGCGGTGGACAGCGACGCCAACGTCACCACGGGCCGCAGCGCACTGTTCACCGCCACCTCCGGCCAGGTCGTCAACAACATCGCCGCCGGCGTTTTCACCCCCGCCGCCACCGGCACGGGCGATATCGTCTTCGTGGATAGCAACGGCGACGGCATCCGCAACGCGTCCGAGGCCGGACTGGCCGGTGCCACGGTGCAGCTGCTCAATGCCGCGGGCACGGTGGTGGCGACCACGACCACCAATGCCGACGGCATCTACAGCTTCACCGGCGTGACACCCGGCACCTATCAGGTGCAGTTCACCGCCCCGACGGGCACCGTCTTCACGGCGCAGGACCGTGGCCTGGACGATGCGATCGACAGCGACGTGAACCCCGCCACCGGGCGCACCGCCAACATCACCGTCACCTCCGGCGGCACGATCTCGAACGTCGGCGCGGGCCTTTACACCCCGGTGAGCGTCAGCGGCGCGGTGTTCACCGATGCCGACGGCGATGGCATCCGCGGCACGGGCGAGGCCGGCATCGCGGGGCAGACGGTGCAGCTGCTCAACGCCGCTGGTACGGTGGTGGCGACCACCACCACGGGCACGAGCGGCGCCTACAGCTTCACCGGCGTGGCGCCGGGGCAGTACCAGGTGCAGTTCGCCACCACCGGCAGCAGCGTCTTCACGGCACAGGACCAGGGCAACAACGCTGCGGTCGACAGCGACGCGAATCCCCTCACCGGCCGCACCGCGCTGATCACGCTGACCTCCGGACAGGGCGCGACCGACATCTCCGCCGGCACCTACGTGCCCGCGACGGTCGGCGGCACGGCCTTCGTGGACACCAACGGTGACGGTATCCAGGGCACCGGTGAGGCCGGGATCGTCGGTGAGACGGTGCAGCTGCTCAACGCCGCCGGTGCGGTGGTGGCAACCACGCTCACCGGCACGGGTGGCGCCTACAGCTTCACCGGCGTGACGCCGGGCCAGTACCAGCTGCAGTTCGTGGCGCCGACCGGCACGGTGTTCACCCAGCAGGACCAGGGCAGCAACGACGCGGTGGACAGCGACGTCAACGCCGCAGGCCGCACCGCCACCGTGACGGTGACCTCCGGCCAGACCCTGACCGGCGTGTCCGCCGGCAGCTACGTGCCCGCCGCGATCAGCGGCGTGGCCTTCGCCGACAACAACGGCGACGGTATCCAGGGCCTGCTCGACCTGGGCGTGGTGGGCGAAACGGTGCAGCTGATCAACGCCGCCGGCACGGTGGTGGCGACCACCACCACCGGCGTGGGCGGGATCTACAGCTTCACCGGCGTGGCGCCCGGCACCTACCAGCTGCAGTTCGTGGCGCCGACCGGCACGGTGTTCAGCCCGCAGGACCAGGGCCTCAGTGACCTGGTGGACAGCGACGTCAACAGCGCCGGCCGCACCGGCAACGTGACCGTGGCCTCGGGCGGCGTCGTCACCAACCTGTCCGCCGGCACCTATGCCACGACCTCGCTCAGCGGTCTGGCCTTCACCGACACCAACGGCGACGGCATCCGCGACAGCAACGATCCGGGTCTGACCGGGGTGACGGTGCAGCTGCTCAACGCCGCGGGAACGGTGGTGGCGACCACCACCACCGGCACGGGGGGCGCCTACAGCTTCACCGGCGTGGCGCCAGGGCAGTACCAGGTGCAGTTCGCCGCCCCCTCCGGCACGGTGTTCACCGCCCAGAACCAGGGCACCAACGACACCATCGACAGCGACGTGAACCCCGCCACCGGTCGCAGCGCGCTCCTGACCCTCGCCTCCGGGACACCGGTCACCAACATCTCCGCCGGCACCTACGTGCCGGTGAGCGTCAGCGGCGTGGCCTTCACCGACACCAACGGCGACGGCATCCGGGGCACGGGGGAAGCGGGAACCGCCGGTGTATCCGTGCAGCTCCTGAACAACCTGGGCAACGTGGTGGCGACCACCACCAGCGGGGCCGATGGCGCCTACAGCTTCACCGGCGTGGTGCCGGGCACCTACCAGGTGCAGTTCGCCGCCCCCACCGGCACCGTGTTCTCGGCCCAGGACCAGGGCACCAACGACGCGGTGGACAGCGACGTCAGCAGCACCGGCCGTACCGCCACCTTCACGCTCGCCTCGGGCGGCAGCGTCACCAACCTGTCCGCCGGCACCTTTACGCCGGCCACCATCAGTGGTGGCGCGGCCTTTACCGACAGCAACGGCAACGGCATCCGGGACAGCGGCGAAACGGGCGTCGCCGGTGAGACGGTGCAGCTGATCAACGCCGCCGGCACGGTGGTGGCGACCACCACCACGGGTGCCAACGGCGCCTACAGCTTCACCGGCGTGGCGCCGGGCAGCTATCAGCTGCAGTTCGTGGCGCCGACCGGCACGGTGTTCAGCCCGCAGGACCAGGGCACCAACGACGCGGTGGACAGCGACGTCAACAGCACCGGCCGCACGGCGTCCTTCACCGTGACCTCGGGCCAGACGGTGAGTGCCATCTCCGCCGGCACCTTCACGCCGGCCACCATCAGCGGCGGTGCGGCCTTTACCGACAGCAACGGCAACGGCATCCAGGATAGCGGCGAGACGGGCGTCGCCGGTGAGACGGTGCAGCTGATCAACGCCGCCGGCACGGTGGTGGCGACCACCACCACGGGTGCCAACGGCGCCTACAGCTTCACCGGCGTGGCGCCGGGCACCTATCAGCTGCAGTTCGTGGCGCCGACCGGCACCGTGTTCACCCGCCAGGACCAGGGCACCAACGACGCGGTGGACAGCGACGTCGGCAGCAACGGCCGCACGGCGTCCTTCACCGTGACCTCGGGCCAAACAGTGAGCGGGATTTCCGCCGGCACCTACACGCCCGCCACGATCGGCGGCTCGGGCACGCTGGTCTTCACCGACACCGACGGCGACGGCATCCGCGAGACCGGCGAGACCGGCACGGCCGGCGTCACCGTGCAGCTGGTGGACGCCGACGGCACGGTGGTGGCCACCACCACCACCGCGGCCAACGGTACCTACAGCTTCACGGGCGTGGCGCCGGGCGAGTACCAGCTCCAGTTCGTGGCCCCGGCGGGCACCATCTTCACCGCGCAGGACCAGGGCACCAACGACGCAGTGGACAGCGACGCGGATCGCAGCAACGGGCGCACCGCGATCTTCACCGTCGGCTCCGGCCAGACGGTCGACAACCTTGCGGCCGGCGTCTTCGCGCCGGGCAGCACGGGCAGCGGCAACGTCGTGTTCGTGGACAGCAACGGCAACGGCATCCGCGACGCGGGCGAGGCCGGTGCGGCCGGGGCCACCGTGCAGCTGGTGAACAACACGGGCACCGTGATCGCCACCACCACCACGGGGGCGGACGGGACCTACAGCTTCACCGGCGTCACGCCCGGGCAGTACCAGGTGCAGTTCACCGCCCCCGCGGGCAGCGTCTTCACCGCCCCCGACCAGGGCATCAACGACGCGGTGGACAGCGACGCCAACCCTGCCACGGGCCGCAGCGGCACGATCACGGTTCCTTCGGGCGGCACCATCGCCAATATCGGCGCCGGCATCTACGTGCCCGTCGGCATCAGCGGCACCGCCTTCACCGACAGCAACGGCGACGGCATCCAGGGCACCGGCGAGACCGGGGTCGCGGGCGAGACGGTGCAGCTGCTCAACGCCGCCGGCACGATCGTGGCCACCACCGTGACCGGGTCGACCGGCGCCTACAGCTTCACCGGCCTCACGCCCGGACAGTACCAGCTGCAGTTCGTGGCGCCGACCGGCACGGTGTTCACCGCGCAGGACCAGGGCAGCAACGATGCGGTGGACAGCGACGTCAACGCCGCGGGCCGCACCGCCAGCATCACACTGACCTCCGGGCAGACGGCGGCCAATGTGTCGGCCGGCAGCTTCACGCCCACCACCGTCGGTGGCGTGGCCTTCACCGACACCAACGGCGACGGGATCCAGGAGGCGGGCGAGACCGGAGCAGCCGGGGTGACCGTGCACCTGCTGGACAGTGCCGGCAACACGGTGGCCACCACCACCACCGGTGCGAGCGGTGCCTACAGCTTCGCCAGCGTGGCGCCCGGCACCTATCAGGTGGAGTTCGTGGCGCCTTCGGGCACGGTGTTCGGCCCGCAGAACCAGGGCGGCAACGACGCGACCGACAGCGACGTCGATCCCACCACCGGCCGCACCGCGAGCTTCGCGGTGACGTCGGGCACGCCGGTCGCCAACCTGTCGGCGGCCCTCGCGAGCTCGGCCACGCAGCTGGGCGGCGACGTCTGGCTCGACAGCAACGGCAACGGCATCCGCGACACGGGCGAGCAGCTCCTGGCCGGCGTCGCGGTGCGCCTGCTCGACGCGAATGGTCAGGACCTCGGCCGCAGCACGGTCACCGATGCCAACGGCCACTACAGCTTCCTGGGGCTGCAGGCCGGTGACTACCGGGTCGGCTTCGCGCCGCTGATCGGCACGGCCTTTACGCAGCAGGATCAGGGCAGCAACGAATCCCTCGACAGCGATGCGACGCCGTCGAACGGCGTGTCCAGCCTGCTGGTGTCGCTGACGCCCGGCACCAACGACCAGCGCAGCAGTGCGGGGCTGGTGCTCGCCCTCAGCCAGTCTCCCACATACAGCACCAGCCTCAACCTGGGGGACGGCAACAACGGCTTCCCCGGGACCGCCAATCCGGACGTGCTGCACGGCAACGGGGGCGACGACGCGCTCAACGGCCTGGGCGGCAACGACACCTTCTACGGCGACGACGGCAACGACGCGCTCAACGGCCACGACGGCAACGACTACCTCGACGGTGGCGCGGGCAACGACAACGTCCAGGGCCAGGACGGCAACGACACGCTGCTGGGCGGCGACGGCGACGACATCGGCGAGGGTGGCAACGGCAACGACGTGCTGATGGCCGGTGCCGGCAACGACAACATGCAGGGCGAGAACGGCGACGACAGCCTGTTCGGCGGTGGCGGCAACGACATCCTCACCGGCAATGCCGGCAACGACCTGGTGGCCGGCGGCGCCGGCAACGACACCCTGCAGGGCGCCGATGGCAACGACATCGTCATCGGCGGCAGCGACAACGGGCGCATGACGCTGGGCAGCGACGGCCACATCACCGGCGTCGTCACCGGCGATATGCTGGAAGGCAATGGCGGGGCGGATGCCTTCGTCTGGCAGCCGGGCGACGGCGTGGACCTGCTGCTCGACTTCAACCCGGCGGAAGGCGACACCCTCACCATCTACGGCTACAGCGGCTTCAGCGCGGTGGAGCGCGGCGCCGATGGCCGCATGGAGCTCTACCTGGGCGAGAATGCCGGCTTCGTGCTGAACAACGGCACCTTCCAGGGGGCGACCGTGGACAGCACCTTCGCCGGCGTCCGTTTCATCTCCTCCACCACCGGCGCGCCCGGTGACATCGTGAGCAGCGACACGGTGGTGCCGGTGCTGGTGCAGAACTGGGTGTCGAACTTCCAGGGCACGGGCGCGATCACGGTGTCGCAGCCCTTCCCCGCGTTGGATACCCCCGCTGATCCCACGAACCTTACCGGCGTGACCTTCGACAGTTCGGTGCAGCTGAGCAGCACCAACGACACCTACACGCTGGGCAGCGGCAACCAGGTGGTGGACGGCGGGTCGGGCTACGACGTGGTCAACGTGTCGGCGGGATTCCGCGGCGTGGGACACACGACCCTGCCCGACGGCAGCCTGCGCCTCGACATCGGGACGCAGACCGACGTGCTGCGCAACGTGGAGGACGTTCACTTCGTGGACGGCACGCTGCACCTGTCGGTGGACAGCACCGCCGCGCAGGTCACGCGCCTCTACGACGCCTCGCTCGGCCGCGACCCGGACCAGGGCGGGCTGAACTACTGGATCGGTCAGCTCGACAGCGGCCGGCCGCTGCAGGACCTGGCGGATACCTTCCTGACCAGCCCGGAATTCCAGGCCCGCTACGGCAATCCCAGCAATCAGGACTTCGTGCAGCTCCTCTACGAGAACGTGCTCGGCCGTGAGCCGGATGCCGGCGGCGCCGCCTACTTCAACGCGGCGCTGGCTGCCGGGGCAAGCCGCTCCTCGGTGCTGCTGACCTTCAGCGAGAGCGCCGAGAACAAGGCCGCGAGCCTGGCCGAGCATCCGGGCGGCATCTGGGACCTGGACGAGAACGCCGCGACCACGGCGCGGCTCTACGACACGGTGCTGCAGCGGCTGCCCGACGTCAGCGGCCTGTCCTTCTGGACCACGCAGCTGGATGCCGGAACGCAGACGGCCTCGGGCGTGGCCAATGCCTTCGTGTCCTCGCCGGAGTTCCAGGCAACCTACGGGACGCTGAGCAATGAGCAGCTGGTATCGGCCATCTACCTCAACGCGCTCGACCGCCCGGTGGACGCGGCCGGGTTGCAGTACTGGACAGGGCAGCTGGACAACGGCCTGGCGCGCTCGGACTTCGTTCTCCAGATCTCCGAGAGCCCTGAGCACCAAACGCTGACGCAGGCGAACATCATGAACGAGACGCCGTCCCAATTCGGCATCCTGTTCGCATAACTGCCGCGGCGCGGCATGGCTGATCGGGGAAGGCACCTTCCCCGCGGGCGGGTCGGTCGGAAGCGGGTGAAGGCCCGACCGGTTCTGCCTTCGGGGAAGGTGTGCCCGCGGCCCGGCCTCGCCAACCCGGGCGCGGCCGGGATCGTGCCGGTGCAGGAAGGTTTGCGCGGCCTTGGCTTGGGGACGTGCCATCGCCGCGAAGGTCGCGTGCTCCGGCTGGTGAGGATCGGGGGTGTTCCGACTTGGTTCCCCTCAGCGTTACATCCCCGTTAGACGGACGACTTGTTCCCGGCGGCCGCTGGACAGCCGGAGGTCACCGACCATCATCCAGGCATGAAGGCATCGACTCATTCCTGGATTGAACCGGACCAGCGCAGCACCGTCCTGATCGAACGTCGGAACCTCAAGATGGCGCAGTCCGCACATGCCTACGTGCGTGGCAGTACCATCCGCTTCTACGAATGGCTTGAAGGGTCGAGGCGCACGAGCCTTCCGGAAGGGCCGGGGGTCTGGATCTGCGGCGATTGCCACGTCGGCAATCTCGGTCCCGTGGCGAGCGCCAAGGGGAAGCTCGAGATCCAGATCCGCGACCTGGATCAGACGGTGATCGGAAATCCTGCCCATGACCTGATCCGGCTGGCGCTTTCGCTCGCCACGGCTGCGCGCGGATCGGACCTGCCCGGCGTGACCACGGCCCGGATGCTCGAAAGCATGGTCGCCGGCTACGAGAGCGCCTTCGAGGAGGAACCGGAAGAGGAAGCCGGCCGGCGCGCGCCGGATCCTGTTCGCCTCCTGATGCAGACCGCCGCGAAGCGATCGTGGAAACATCTTGCGGATGAGCGGATCGAGGGCATCGACCCGGTAATCCCCCTGGGACGGCGATTCTGGCCGCTCCGGAAGGAAGAGCGCAGGGCGGTCAGTGAGCTCATCGGCACGGAGGAGATGCGCCGGCTGGTGGCCTCCATCCGGTCCCGCGACGATGAGGCCACCATCACCCTGGCGGACTGCGCCTTCTGGCGGAAGGGCTGCAGCTCGCTTGGAAACCTCCGCGTTGCGGCGCTGGTCGCGGTTCACGGCGAGACCGGCAAGCAGCCCCGGTACTGCCTCCTCGACATGAAGGAGGCGATCTCGGCCGCGGCACCGCGCTACGCGGATGCGGTCATGCCCCGAAACAACGCGGAACGGGTGGTGGAGGGTGGAAAGCACCTTTCGCCGCATCTCGGTCGTCGCATGCTGGCGACCCGGCTGCTCAACAAATCCGTCTTCGTGCGTGAGCTGCTGCCGCAGGATCTGAAGCTCGAGATCGAACGCCTGGACCAGGAGGAAGCAGCGACCATGGCGCATTTCCTCGCCACCGTGGTCGGGCGCGCCCATGCCCGGCAGATGGCCGCCGCTGACCGGCGGCGCTGGTTCGTGGAGCTTCAGAAAACCCGCTCCAAGACGCTTGATGCACCGTCCTGGCTCTGGAAGGCCGTGGTCGAGCTGGTCTCGAGCCATGAGGCGGCCTACCTCGAGCACTGCCGGCGCTACGCCATGCAGGCCGAGGCCGCCTGAGGGAACCCCCCGAGGAGACCCCCCCTGAAGAGATCTCCTGGGAGACTGGTGCGGCGACGGGGAGGTGAGCGGAACGGGCGATGGAGCAGCGGCCTTTCGGGCGCTAGTGGTCGGTTGCCTCGTTGGTCATCTCCGCGACGCGGCTGGCGAGGACGTCCAGTGAAAAGGGCTTCGTCATGACCTGCATGCCCTGCTCGAGGTTTCTCTCACCGATCATGGCCCTGTCGGCATAGCCCGTGATGAACAGCACCTTGAGATCGGGCCGGATCGTCCGCGCCGCATCCGCCATCTGCCGCCCGTTCATGCCGCCCGGAAGACCAAGGTCGCTCACCACCAGGTCGATGCGGGCGTCGGATTGCAGGATCGCCAGGCCCGAATGACCATCCTCGGCCTCGGTGATCGCGTAGCCCTGCTCTTCCAGCACTTCCTTGATCAGCATCCGGACCATGGGCTCGTCGTCCACCACCAGCAGCGTACGGCCATTCGGTCCACGCGGTGCCTTGAGCAGGACCGGCGCGGGCTCGGCCGCTTCGGCATCGCCGAGGTGTTGCGGCAGGTAAAGGCACACGACCGTGCCGCGGCCGAGTTCCGAGGAGATGCGCACCTGCCCGCCCGACTGCCGGGCAAAGCCGTAGATCATGCTCAGCCCCAGCCCCGTTCCCTTGCCGATCGGCTTGGTCGTGAAGAACGGGTCGAAGGCCTGGGCGATCACCTCGGGAGACATGCCGGTGCCGGTGTCGGACACGCGAAACACGACGTAGGGCCCCGGCGCGAGGTCCTGCTCGCGCGCCGCGCGCTCGTTCAGCCGTTGATTGCTGGTTTCGATGCGCAGCCGCCCGCCGCCCGGCATGGCATCGCGGGCGTTGATGCAAAGGTTGAGCAGCGCGTTCTCGAGCTGCGGCGGGTCCACCAGCGTCGTCCAGAGCCCGGCCGCCAGCGTGACCTCCACGGCGATCTCGGGGCCGACGGAGCGGCGGATCAGTTCCTCCATGCTGCCGATCAGCCGGTTGGCGTCAGTGGGCTTGGGATCGAGCGCCTGGCGACGGGAAAAGGCCAGCAGCCGTTGCGTCAGCGCCGCGGCCCGCCTGGCACCCTCCTTGGCGGCGTCGATGAAACGATCGGCGCCTTCGAGTCGCCCTTGCCGGAACTTGGCCTCCAGCAGGTCCAGGCTGCCGGTGATGGCGGTGAGCAGGTTGTTGAAGTCGTGCGCGATGCCGCCCGTGAGGTGGCCCACGGCTTCCATCTTCTGCGACTGGAAGAGCTGCTCGCGGGACTGTTCCAGCTGGATCTGTGTTTCGCGCCGCTCGGTCAGGTCCCGGGTGATCTTGGCGAAGCCGACCAGCCTGCCCGCGTCGTGGATGGCGTCGATGACCACGCTGGCCCAGAAGCGGCTGCCGTCACGTCGCAGGCGCCAGCCTTCCGCCTCGAAGCGGCCGGTGCGGCGGGCCGTGTCGAGCGCCCTGAAGGGCACGCCCTCGGCAATATCCTCCGGCGTGTAGAAGCGCGAGAAATGCTGGCCGACGATCTCGGACGCCGTGTAGCCCTTGATGCGCTCGGCCCCCGCGTTCCAGTTGGTGACGGTGCCGTTGGGGTCGAGCATGAAGATGGCGTAGTCGGTCACGCTCTGCACCAGCAGGCGGAAGCGACCCTCGCTTTCCAGCAGCGCCAGGTGTGCTTCGCGCTGCTCGGTCATGTCACGGGTGATCTTGGCGAAGCCGACCAGCGTTCCGGCCTGCCGGATCGGGTCGATGACCACCAGGGCCCAGAAGCGGCTGCCGTCCTTGCGGACGCGCCAGGCTTCGGCCGTGAACCGGCCGCTTTCGGCGGCGATCTTCAGCGCCGTCGCGGGAACGCCGCCGGCGCGTTCCTCCTCCGTGTAGAAGCGGGAAAAGTGCTGCCCGATGATTTCGCTGGCCGTGTAGCCCTTGATCCGCTCCGCGCCAGGATTCCAGCTCATGACCCGTCCCTGGGGGTCCAGCATGTAGATCGCGTAGTCCACCACAGCCTGCACGAGCAGCTCGTAGACATTGCCGGGCAGCGGGGAGGGTGGCGTGTTCATCTGATGACCAAAAACAGCGAGTGCTGGTTGAGGAACCGTTCTGCGCCACGTTTCAGCACCTCGCTGCCCGGGCCTCAAGCCAGGCTGGGCTCACAAGATCAAGTCCCGCCGCGTGGTGCAGGCTCTGGCCTTCGGCGCAGAACGCCTCGCGATCCCGTGGCCGGGTCGCGAACGGGTGCGAGCGGCCTCGCCGAGTTGAAGCGACCTGGCGCTAGCCGTGGGGCGGGAGCGAGGGCAAGCTCTCCAATGCCGCTCTGCCGCGGAGGTCGCCTCTTGCCTACGGTTCAGCGGGGCGCACCAGGAACCACGTCCGGGAAAGATCATGCCGCCGAACCAACGCCGTCCCGTGATCCGTTCCGTGATGCTGGTCGCGCTGGCGCCGCTCATTCTTCCGGGATGCTCCGAGCTGCTCTCGGAAAGCAGCGCCGCGGGCGCCGGGTTGGGCGGCGCAGCCATAGCCG
Source organism: Roseomonas elaeocarpi (assembly GCF_042433915.1). Lineage (NCBI taxonomy): Bacteria > Pseudomonadati > Pseudomonadota > Alphaproteobacteria > Acetobacterales > Roseomonadaceae > Roseomonas > Roseomonas elaeocarpi. Next base: position 14,734 of record NZ_JBHLUN010000001.1, read on the forward strand.
ACGCGGCGGGGGCCGGCGCCACCGCCACCACGGGGATCGGGCTCGGGGTGCAGGCCGGGGTCCGGGCCGGGCTGCACTACGCCCAGCGACGTGCCCATGGGGCGGAGCAGGACAGCATAGCCCGGGCCGCGGGGCCGCTGGGGGTGGGTGAACTCGCCAGCTGGTCCATCGCCCACGACGTGCCGATCGAACCGGATGAGCGAGGCGAGGTCACGGTCGCGCGGGTCATCGAGGCCGGCCCGATCCGCTGCAAGGAGATCATCTTCTCGGTCGATGCGACGACGCGACCGGAGGAGAAGCCGCGGCGGGGCTTCTACACGGCCTATGTCTGCCAGGATGGGCAGGACTGGCGTTGGGCCTCGGCCGAGCCTGCCACGGAGCGCTGGGGCAGCCTGCAATGAAGCGTGGCATCTGGCTGCTGCTGCTGGTCCCGCTTGCCGGATGCGGGGTGGGGGCGGAGCTGACGGGCGCGGCGGTGGGCATCGCGGCGGGCACGGTGACGGGCAACCCGGCGCTGGGCTTCGGGATCGCGGTGGGGACGCAGGCCGGCGTGCAGGCGGGGCTGAACTGGGCCGTGCGCGTGCGGGCACGGGGCGAGCAGGACGCGGTGGCCGAAGCCATCGGCAGCCTGGTTCCCGGCGAGGTCAGGCCCTGGCGGATCGAGCACGACATTCCCATCGGCAACGAGCACGGCGAGGTGCGGCTGGTGCGGGAAATGGTGACGCCGCTCGCCACCTGCCGCGAAGCGCTCTTTTCCGTCTCGGAGGGCGACTGGTTTGTCACCACGGCGTGCCGTCAGGGTGAGCACTGGAAATGGGCGGCGGCGGAGCCGGCCGTGCCGCGCTGGGGCGCCTTGCAGTAGTCCGGGTGGCGGTGGTGCACCGGCCTCAGGGCTGCAAGCGCCACGCTCGCCTGACTGTGGGGACGGTCTTGGGTTGGCAGAGATCCGCAGGTCCGGAGGCGATCAACTCGCCCTCCGGCCGTTCGGCAGGCGGCGGAGACTCGTCTCGTTGAAGCACTGCTCCATGAAAACCTGCAGCTGGTCAGAACCATGGAGACGGAGGTCGAAGGTCAGCTCTGTGTCGAGGAGTTCGCACCCTGCTGAGCCAGGCAGGAGGCTTCCGGTTGTTCCATCTGGCCGGTGTCTGCCGCTTACCAGCCGGGTGATACGCGGCTGAGGCAAGGCATCGTGCTTGTGAGCGGCTGGCTCGTCGCTTTGGCAGGAAACGACCAAGGTTTTCGCGGCGGGGGCGAGAGGGGGTTGTTGCGGACAGGTCAGGGCCGCGCTGTCACAAGTGCCAGCCCGAAAGCACAGGCTCTGATCCCACGGTTCGTTCGACGCTTTGCTGAAGCTCCGACGTTGTGGAAGGAGCGTCAATCCGCGAAAATCTGAGAAATTCTGCGGTCGCTGCCTGACCTTGGCTTGCGAGAATTTGTCTGCCCTCGATTTGCCAGACGCCTCTCCGGGAATTTTTGCCATATTCGCGGCCGTTCGCATTCTGCATGCACGGTTCGCGGTTTGTCAATACGGGCGCAAGAAGGTCGTTCTGGCTTCGGTGTGGAAAACCAAAGCTGGCGTTCATTTATTAGGCGTATTCGAGAAGTCTGCGGCGCGTTGATGGAATGAAATATGTGATTCTCGATGTTCGGCCTCCAGCACTTTCACTGCGTGGCGGCAGCCAGCCGCAAGCATCATGCGTTTGCGCTCCGTGGCGTCTAACGGTGCATTCGATCCGGTAACATGCCTTATTCGCGCGACGATGAAAATTAGTGCAGCTTCTCAACTCTGCACCGTAATTGCTGCGCGGTACCCAATCGCGTTGGATGAACAAATTTGTTAGATCTGCTCGGTCGCCGCGTCTCCGTGAGTGTTTATCGATTGTTGGTGCCAAAAAATTCAAAGGGGATTGCGCTGCAAGAACATCGAAAGCGCTGTCCAGGCGTTCAGAGATACCGGTGTTCATGAGAGTCTAGATAGCTATGGTCCGAACTCAGCGGCCCAAGGAAAGCTTTCCCGAAGCCGATGACTCCGGCAGCGCCATGATCTGTGGGTTGGGCGGACAAAGCTGCTTCGCAGCTCGCAGCCATGGTAACCCGGTGCGTCCTCCGGACCGAAGCGGTGGTGTCCTGCGCGATCGGTACCAGGCGCCAGGACATCCACGGGGCAGGCAGCCGAAGGCCTCGGGCCCAAGCGTTCAGGCTGTCTCATTGCGTCACGCAAGGCATTTGAGTCGCTAAAAAAAGAGCCCTATTGCTTCTGCTGATGCTGAATTGGGCCGGTTGATCAACGGAACGCTGGTTCGGAAGGGCAGGTTGCGAAATAGGTGCCTGCGAGAGCTATCATCATCTTAATACGGGATGTAAGACATCACGGCGACCGAGGCATTTGGAATACCGGGATGATTGAGCTGGAAACGGAGACCCATGTCGTCGTCAGGTCCACCGCCAGGTTTCGCGAAATGCTTCGCGATCATCATATCTATACCATCGAGGACATAAATCGAGACCGGCTGCACGATCGTCACCTTGTGCGCTTCAGAAAAGACTGTGTCGTAGAGCCCTATGTCGGATGGTATCAAGGGGATAACCTTTGCAGCATGGGGGCTTTCACTTATTCCCATTCCCCCCTGTCGGCTGAAATCAAGCTGGGCCGTTACTGCTCGCTCGGCGGCAGGATCGCCTGGCCTGGCAGCAGGCACCCGATGCAAGCCGTCAGCACGAGCACAGCTTTCTACTTCCCCAGAAGTGCCCAGGTCGGAGCCGCGTGGCGAGACATCGGCGCGGCCAGGCCATTCCCGAAAATTCCCAATCCTGATCGAGCGGCACCGGTGATTGGTCACGACGTCTGGATCGGACAGGACTCCGCTTTCTCCAACGGGGTGAGCATCGGCAATGGCTGCGTTGTTGGAACGCAGGCACTGGTGACGAAGTCCTTCGGTGACTACTCGGTGATCGGAGGAAATCCGGCGCGGCGGCTGAAAGGAAGGTTCGATGATGATCTTTCTGCAGCCTTGGCAGCAACGAAGTGGTGGCGCCTCGGACTCGATGCTTTGAAAGGCTTGCCCGTCGATGACCCTGAGTCCTTTGTCAGGGAGGCGGAACGGCTGAAAGATGAGCCCGATTGGCGGCCCGTATCGCTGAACGTCTGGGAAGTCACTCGTACTTTTTTGTGAAAAATTAGAAGTAGAACGTTCTGATAAGTAGTGACGTTAATCGCGCAAAAGTTGAAATTTTCTCTCTATGGTTGTAAATTTCGCCTTCTGGTTTTGCTTTGGCTTCCGCTTTCAACATTATCGTGCTTCGGCAATGTTTTTGCTCTTTGTCATGCTACGATGGGTTCACTCGCCTCTGGTTGCAAATGAGAGCATGTACCTGCCCATGGACGAAGAACACAGCATGGCAGCCCGGATCCGGGTTCTTGAGCAGGTCGTTATCGCTCTCCTCCACCAAGCGCCGGCTGAGGCGCTGGTCGAGGCGCGGCGGAGCTTGGGAGGAGAGGCCTCCGAGGACCTGCGCATCGCGATCGAGGCCGGTCTCGAGAATGAAGCCCAGAACTTCGGTGTCTAGCTTCAGTCAGGGCTGATGCGAGCCGGTCAGGATCGAGCTCCGGCAGTCACGATCCTCTCTCGCCCGCATTGGCCGTTCGCTGTTGGGCCACTTGGATCAGCGGTCCGCGTGAACATGCTCCGCGGAGGCACCACTTCCCCACCGCAGGCGATGGATGAAGCCGTGCCGTCACGCGCGTCCACCCAGTGTGAGGAAAGCCGCGGCGACAGCGTCGCGGATGGCGGTCATCCAAGCCGCTGCACTTCATCCCACAGGTTGAGCACTGCAGGCTTCCAGGCCTGGGCAGAGGCAGAACCGCTCTCCCACTGTTCCACGAAAGCTGCTGGGTCGTGCATGGGATAAGCGGCGAGGTCCTTTGGCGAGAGCTGCCACCACTCCGTGGCTGCCATCTTCACCCCTAGTTCGCCCGGGAAGCGGGGTCTGACGGCTCGGGCCGGAATGCCGCCGTACAGCCAGAAGCCGTCGAGCTTCGTGCTGACCATCGCGTTGCGCAGGATGATCGCGCCGTCGCCAACCACGGCGCCGCGGTTCAGACCGACCTCCGCGGTCAGCCAAACGTCGTTGCCGATCACGGGTGCCGGTTTCTCGTGAAACGGCATACGCTTCCAGGGCCAGCCATGCTCCATCTCTGCGGCCGCGACGGAAGAGAAGATCACCCGCCGGTCGTAGAAGGCCGGACTGGTGCTCACGGCGGCGATGGGATGTTCACTGCCGATGCCTTTCAACCCCCCGGCAATGGAGCAGTACCGGCCGACGCGCATGCCCAGCGGCATGGGTGAGTGGGAGTAGCTGAAGGCGCCCATGGTACAGAGCGTCTCACCCCTGAAGAAGGCCGTGTATGGCTCTATCAGCGTGTCCTTGGTGAAGGAAACAACAGTGTTGTCCCCCCACCGCTCGTAGGACCCATTGTCGGCGATGAAGACGTGGTGGTCTGCAAGGAGCTGCCGAAACCTGGCATCCACCTGAACGACGGCGATCGTGGGTGTTTCGCGTAAAAGCATATTCTGAAGAATGGAACTTCAATCATCGCGTGTCCAGGCAGCGCCAAGCTACTCGCCCGATAGGCTTGGTGGTCCGCCGGCCGACGGACGTGTCGGCTGCTTGGTCGGTCTCCGTTATCCGGCCTGCCCTGGAACCTGCCTGAACATTCCGCTGGCACCTTCTTCCGGTGCGAAGACACTGGTTGCGAGGGATCTGCTGCAGCGCTCAGCGGTGAAGGAGCGAGCATCGTTTCCGCACCCAACATGCCGCGGGCCTGCGAGCGACAGGCCGAGCGTCACGGCGCTCCGCACCGCATGCGCAGAAGGGGTGGTCCCAACGACGATGATGGTGTGGTGATGTGCCGATGGCTCGCCGCGATGTGCAAACCGCCATGCCGGCAACACTGGAGCTTCCCCAGGTCAGTTTTCGCGTCCAGGCGAGGCGGCCTGCGGAATACGTCCTGGGACGCGCTTGGTCAGCTTCGGCGCCGATGCCCACGTCGCCGAGCGAGAGGGCCGGACGACCCCAGCCTTAGGCAGCCCTCGCAACGACCGCTCGAAACGTGCGAGCGGCCGCTGCGGTTCGGACTGGGTCTTATCCCGATGGGCCACAGAAGCCAGGCGTGGACCACGATCCGCCCGAGCTATCCCGGACCCCACGGAGCGGCACCATGGACCACGACCGCACCGTTCATGAGGCCGCCAGCAGGCTCGGAGGCATACGCCGGTCCAGCCCCGCGGCTTTGATGATCTGCTGGAGTTTGCCGAAGCTCTCCCTCCAGAGCAGCATGGTGACTCTGGCGGTGGGCGGATTGGCGTACATATCCCTGGCAGCATTGCCGATGAGTTCGCTGTATTCTCCCGCGGACTTGGCTGCCTGCTCCAGCGTGCTGGCAGCAACGCGCGCATCGAAATGGCGATCCGCCCCGTCGAGGCGAAACAGCCCTATCATGACCAGGGCCGGCCAGATATTCTTTCTTGCGGCATCCGTAAGGTCACGCAGGGTTTCCCCGTAAGCTGTTTCCGCTTCCGCGGCATTCAGGTAGCCCTGAACTCCATTCCTGAACAACCAGCCGCGCATGATCTGTGCATCGGAACTTCTGCCTTTTGCCGCAGCGCCGATCAGAATCCACGCGTCCCTGAGGCCTGTTGGATCGTTGCTCATCAACCGCTTCATGCCACACCAAAACAAGACGGTGGCTTCAAGCGATGCCATGATCAGGTTCGGCCTGTTGATCACGTCCTGTGCGATCGCACCGTAGGCCGGATCGACGTAGGAGATTCCCAGGTCGTTGAGGACCTTCGAGAACTGCGCGACAAGAACAGCCTTAAAATCCTGCTCCCTCTGCGATGATGCGGGCGCAGCGATACTGCGACTTCTTCCGATAAAGGGCTTGAGGTCCTTGTTGGCCATGATGGCAACCATGGGACTGTCTTGCGAAAAAGCTTTCTCGATGAAGTCGAGAGTTTCCTGACCATTTTCCGGGCTGAATCGCCAGCTGGAGTATCCGCCGTCGGCAATATCATTCGCGGCGTCATCGAACGACGTGCTGCCGCTTTTCCTGTTTATGCCATCATTCAGCAAACGGTCGAACAGGATGGAAGACGTGGCCCTGGTTCCGCGGAACCCCGCGATATACACGGTGTCGACCAGGTGACGCTCCGGTCGGCCGGTCAACAATGGCAGAAGTGGCCCGGAAGGCTGCGGCAGGCGACCCGAAAGGTCTCGCCCGCACAGGAAGCTACTCGCGTGAATCGCAGCATGCAGAGCCAGAAGCCTGGCGAGGGGAGAAGGCAAATCCTCCGTCCCGCGATTGGACCAGACCACCAGGGCATGGCTGATGCTGTAATGTGAGATCTGGCTGAACAATTCGAGCAGGAAGACATTGTTCTGGTAGAACGGCCAGGAAAGAACCCTGAGTTCCGGGGAGGCGATCGGGTTAAAGAACACTTCCTCGAAGTGCCTTGCCACGCCCATTGCGGCAAGAAGGTCATCACGATCGCCGAAGAAGCAGAAGTCGCTCATCCACATAAAGGCTGTGGACGAGTAACCCAGGATCGAGATTTTATTCCTGAAAGGGGATTTGAACTGGCCGATGTCGGTCGTCCTGGAGAGCGGCTGATCCAGCGCATCCTCCAATGTACCCATCAGCTTGAGGGTCTTGTCCGTTCGACAGCGAAGCACCCGCGAGCCTGGCGGACAGGCCAGGAGTCCTGCCATCACGCTCTTAAACTGCGCGTGAATGGCACCCTTTCCAAGATCTTCCGGCGTCGTACTTTGCACCACCAATATGCCGCTGTCGTCCAGGATCGCTGCAAGTCCCGGAATTGACGCAATCTGCCCGGCCCAGGTGGAAACGATAATGTGGCTCGCCCGGCCTTGCCGCACCAGCGACAGGGCACGTTCAACTGTGGCCAGGAACTCCAGCGGTTCTCTGATGGCACCTGTGATCAGAATGACATTGAGCGCTGACGGGCTGCCATCATCTCGTAACATCGGTGGGACTCCAACAAAGCATTTCGGTCTTTACGTTCACGTCCGGCGGTAAGCACACCGGGATGTCCGAGTGGCTGCGCTCAGCAAAATTATCATGAGCCATGTGCATCAACATGGCGCGAGAAAGAGAGCCTGTTCGTTAAGCGGCCGGATAAAGCGAATGGCGGGAATTCTGATGATGCTGGCATCAAAGGCATCGCTGCCAGCGGCGCGAGGTACGGGCGGCTTACTAGGCGCTACCGGCATCAAGCCCGACCTCGAGGCACATTCCCTCGTTTCGTGGACCACCGCCCGGGCGAGTTGCGCCCGGCCTTCAGGCGGTTTGCCTGAGTGCTTTCTGTGTGAGGGTGTTCCGGAACCTCGTTCCTCTTGAGCTCGCTCAGGAGCCGGAACTGCGGTGACCATGATTTCTTCCCTGACAGGGCAGGCGTAGCTCGGGCAGGTACCGCCGCGGAAGCGAGGTCATCGCTGATGGTCCGTTGGGAGGGGGGAGCACAGATCACCGCGTGGTTCCGGTCGGGCGCTTTGCCGGTCGGCTCGTGCGGCTGGGCCCAGACCATCTGCGGGATCCGTCCCGCGGCGCAGTCAGATGGCTTCGGCGCCGGCGCTCTCCGGCGTCGCGCGACGAAGCCGGAAGGCTCAAGGAGCGCGCAACCCAGCAACGGCAACCGGGGACGTGCCAGCAGCCGGAAGGATCCGGTGCGTGGCTTGCCTCGGTGTTGCGACAGTCCGCTGCAGGCGCTCGAACCGATGCCTGTCCTCCATCATGAACGATCCGACCGCGTCCCGGCCACGTGCCGTAGCGGCGGCATCTCATGGGAGTGAGGACAGGCCGTCAAGTTCGGCTGCTATTCCTCCCAGCGGACGCCGGTTCTGACGACGCGGGCCGGCGTGCCAACCGCCAGGCTGCCGTCCGGAATCGAGCCGTTCACCAGTGACCGTGCGCCCACGACCGAGTCCGAACCCACCTCGGCGTTTCTGAGCAGCAGAACATCTTCGGCCATCCAGACGCGGTCCCCCACGACGATGTTGCCGGGCGGGTTGATGGCCTCGCCCGATGCTGCGTCCAGGATCCGGTGACTGTCCGAGGTTCTGAACTTGACCGAGGCAAACAGGCAATCATCCCCGATCACCACGTTTCCCCCGGCAACATTCATGAAAATGCCGGTTCTGGCCCGGAGATTGCGCCCGATCAGGACGGAAACATTGGGAGATTTGAGATGCACGTCGCCCCGCATGATGCAGCGCGGTCCGATCACGACCTTGCAGCCAGGGGACCTGAAATGGACAGTCAGTCCCGAGAGCTGGCATTCGTCACCCACCTCGATCGAGCAGTCCACGCTGTAGAAATGGACGCGAAGGCCTTCGGGGCTACCGACGACTTTGTTCCGCTCGACGTTGCCGATAATTTCCAAGGTTTTGTCCTTTCTTGTCTTCGCCCGGAACTCTGTGCCGTTTGCTGCCGTGATCGATCCAGGATGGACAAGCGGTGGGTGCTTCGTGGCGGAACGAAAGGAACGCGATGCGGTTCCCGACGTCCCGGATGTATTATGAGGCGTAGCCGGTGTGGCCGCGGCCAGCAACGACCTGGAGCGACGCGCGGGGTGTGCAATCCAGGCACCGCGACAATGTGAGAGCCCGCAGCGGAGCGGATGGACGGCTGCTGCCACGATCGGACCGATCGCGGACCCGGCTCCTCGGTTGCAACAACCCGGAACGATCCCCCCACGATCTCCCGGCCGCGCCGGGCGCTCCCGCCAACTCAGACCGCCAGGTTACCCGGTGGACAGGCGGCTTGGCCCACCCGCCAGACCCGTTGCCGGCAAATAGATGCATCTTCCGATGGTGGTACTTCCAAAGAGCCGCGCCCGCCGCCTGCCACTGCCGAATGGATCAATCGTCAACCGCGAATGACATGGTTATGGCTCGGGAGCATCGGGTTTCACCGGAAACTGGCGGGGACGGTATTCGTGATCACCGACATCGAGCAGCTGCCTGATCACGCAGTGCTCCAGGCCGATATCTGCATCGTGGGCGCCGGTGCGGCCGGCCTCCTGATCGCGCGTGAGTTCCTGGGAACGGCGACGCAGGTCATCCTGCTCGAGAGCGGGGGGCTGGGCGCGGAAGATGCCACGCAGGCGCTGAGTGCCGGCGAGGTGAGCGAGGGGGCGTTCCGCGGCCTGCAGGCGGGCCGGTCGCGCGTCCTGGGCGGCACCACGACGCTGTGGGGCGGTCAGTGCATCCCGCTTGATCCCATCGACCTCGCGGAGCGACCCTGGGTGCCCTTCAGCGGCTGGCCGATCGGCCCGGACGAGCTCGCGCCCTTCTACGAGCGGGCGAAGCAGCACCTGCGGATCGAGCAGGACGAGTATGACCAGCCCGTTTGGGAGCGATTCGGCCTGGGCAGCCTGGTTCTGGATCGTGCCAAGCTGCAGGCGGTGCACGGCGTGTTCATCCGCCAGCCCGATCTGGGCCGCCGCTTCCGCGAGGAAATCCGGGCGGCGGATAACGTGCGCGTGCTGCTGCACGCCAACGTGCGCTCGATCGAGACCGATGCCAGCGGCGTTCAGGTAAGCCGCGTCGCCTTCTGCAGCCTGGGCGGGCGGCGGGGCTCCGTGGCGGCGAGGCGTGTCGTGCTCTGCGCCGGCGCCATCGAAAACGCCCGCCTGCTGCTGCTGTCCGACAGCAAGCATCCGAACGGGTTGGGCAACGACCGCGATCTGGTGGGCCGCTTCCTGCAGGATCACCCCTGCGGCCGTACCGCCACGATCGAGACGACCGATCCGCGCCGCCTCCAGGACCGTTTCAACCTGCTCTACGGCAAGCGCGCCAACTACCTTCCCAAGCTGGCGCTGAGCGAGGCCGTCCAGCGCGAGCAGAAGGTGCTGAACTGCGTCGCGCGCCTGGAATACGAGTACGAGGCGGATTCGGGCATGCAGGCGGTGCGCGACCTGATGGAGGCCGCTCGTGGCCGCCGCTGGCCCAAGGGCCTCGGCGGCACGCTGGCGCGTCTGGGCCGGGGAAGCCCGGCCCTCGCGGGCGATGCCTGGCGGGTGCTGGCCAAGGGCCTTTCACCGGCGCCGCGGCCGCGCCGGATCCACCTGGAAGTGTTCAGCGAGCAGACGCCGCAGCCCGACAGCCGCGTCGTGCTGGGCCGGGGCACCGACGCGCTCGGCCTGCGCAAGGTGCTGGTGGACTGGCGGCTGGACGACCTCACCTGGCGCACCTTCGGCGTGTTCTCGCGCACCGTGCGCGACGAGTTCGCGCGCCTGGGCCTGGGCGAGGTGCGGCTGCTGGACTGGCTGGATGCCGAGGTGCCGCCCCGCTCCGCCGTGGTCGATTCCTATCATCCGGCGGGCACCACGCGCATGGCGCGCCACGCCGCCGGCGGTGTGGTGGACATCAACAGCCAGGTCTTCGGCGTGCAGGGCCTCTACGTGACCGGAAGCTCGGTGTTCCCCACCTCGGGCGCCGCCAACCCCACCTTCACCATCGCGGCGATGGCGCTGCGCCTGGCGGCGCGCCTGAAGTCGGAGATCGCGACGCGCAACGTCGTCACGGTGCAGCAGTGGCCGGCGCGGGCGGAGGCGACGGGTGCGGGCTGAGGCGGTTCCCGGCCGGGCCACCGACATGACGACAACATCCATGCCGGGCACAACCGTGCTGGCGCGGCGCTTCCCCGTGCCGGCATTGCTGTTGAAGCCGGCCGTCTTCGGCAGCCTCATTCCCACCGTGACCGCGCTGAACGCGCTGGTCGGGTTGCTGCTGCCGATGCTGATGACCCCGGGTCAGTTCGGTGAGTACTCCCTGGTGGTGACCCTGTTCCAGTACGGCCTGATCTTCGACCTCGGTGCCTCGCAGCTCGCCGACCGTCGTATCCCGGCGCAGCTGGGCGGCAACCGGCCCGAGGAAGCCGAGCGCCTGGGGCAGCGGCTGCTCTGGCTGCGGCTCTACATCGCGGCGGCGACGGCCGTGGTGCTGGTGCTGGTGCTGACGACGCTGGCGGTTGCGCGGGGACTGCCGTTCAGGCTGGAGGCCGCGCTGCTCGCCGGGCTCGCGGGCCTGCTCTACATGGTGTCGCTCGGTCCGGCCTGTATCTATCGCGCGCGATCGCTGCGGCGGAACTACGCCGTATCCATCGCGGTGCTGTCCTCGGGGCTGGTGGTCGCCCGGCTGAGCGGCATGCTGCTCGGCGGCACGGTGGGCTGCTTCGTGGCCCTCGGGCTGTGGTACGGCGCCTTCGCGGTGTTGCTGCACTGGCAGATGCCGCCGCGCCTCGCCGAGCGGCCGGGCCCGACGGAAGCGGTCCTGCTGGTCGGGCAGGGCCTGGCGCTGTTCGCCACCTCCTTCATGTGGGCCTTCCACGTCACCGCCAACCGCTGGTTCGCGGCGCAGGTCATTCCCGCCGGTGACTTCGGGCAGTTCGCCTTCGCGGCCAATATCTTCGCCCTGCTGGTCGGAACGGCGTCCGGCTTCAGTGCCTTCTACTATCCGAAGTTTATGGAGCGGCTGGCGGGCGCCGCGCCCTTCGCGCTGTCGCGCCTGCTGCTGCGGGACTGCGCCCGGCTGCTGGGCGCCACGGCGGCGATCACGGCGGTCGGGCTGCTGCTCGCCGGTCCGATGGTCGGCTACGTGTACCCGGCCTATACCCACAGCGCCGCCGACGTCCGCGTCCTGCTGGTGGCCGTGCCGCCGCTGGTGCTGGCCTCGTGGCTGATGCCGATCTCGCTGTCGGCGGGGCGGCAGCCTTGGATCGACGGGCTGGTCGTGTATCCCGCGGCCACGGTGCTGCTCTGCGCGGCGATCTTTCTGCTGGTTCCTCTTTACGGCGGCCTCGGGGCCGGTGCGGCCTCCACGCTGAGCAGCCTGCCGCTCGTGGCAATGCAGCTGCTGCTGCTGAGCCGTGCCCGGGTCCTGCGTGCGCCCGACGCCGCGGCGCTGTTCGGCGTCGCGCTGCTGGGCTGCGCCGGCCTCGCGGCTCTTGCCTGGATGGTGGGCGCATGAGCACGTCTCAGAACAGCGGCCTGCGGGTCGCCGTCACCGGCGGCGGGGGCTTCATCGGCGGGCGCCTCGCGGCGCTGCTCAGGCATGAGCCGGGCATCGACGAGGTCCGTGTCCTGGTCCGGCGTCCGTCCGATCAGCGCAACGCCGTGGTGGCACGGCTGGACGACGCGGCGGCGCTGCGGCAGGCCCTGGAGGGCTGCCACGCCGTGTTCCACTGCGCTTTCGACTTCTACGACATGCCTTCCAATCTCCGCATCGCCGAGGCGATGGCCGAGGCATGCCTGAAGAACGGGATGCGGCTCGTCCACCTCAGCACCGCCGCGGTGTACGAGCCGTTTCGTGACGGCGAGCTGCGCGAACACGAGCCCGAGACGCAGGGTGGCTCCGACTACAAGGACACGAAGCTCGCCATCGAGCAGGCGCTGCTCCGGCGCGCGCGGGAAAACGGGCTCCCGCTCGTGATCCTGCAGCCCACCGTGGTGTACGGGCCCGGCGGTGGCGCCTGGACGGATGCCCCGGTGCAGGAGCTGCTGACGGGCCAGGTCGTCCTGCCGGACAAGGGCCAGGGCTACTGCAACGCGGTGTTCGTGGACGACGTGTGCCGCGCCGCCATGGCTGCGCTGCGTACCGAGGCCGCGACTGGCCAGCGCTTCCTGATCAGCGGCGCGGGGCCGGTGACGTGGCACGACTTCTTCGCGGCCTACGAGGCGATGCTCGGCACCCGTTCGCTTCGCCTGCTGTCTCGCGCCGAGCTGCCGGTTCCGCGCCAGCCCCCTGACCGTCCCGCCGCCCCTCCACGCAGCTCCGCCTTGTCCGGCGTGAAGCGCTTCCTGGCCCGGCGCATCGGCGCCGGAGCCCGGACGCGGGTCAATCTGCTGCTGCGGCGGCTCCGCCAGCTGGTGCGCGGCGAGGCGGTGCACGTGCCGACGGGCCATAAGCTCGCCCTGTATGCCGCCCGGTGCGAGGTGCGGATCGACAAGGCGCGCGACCGGCTCGGCTACGAGCCGCGCTTCGATCTGCAGGCGGGCATGGCGGCGACGGCGCCCTACGTGCGCAACACCTACGGCGTGCGGAAGCAGGCCTCGTCGCCCGAGCTGGTGCTGCCTTCGCCATGATGCCGAACGGTCGCTTCCTGCCGCGTCATGACACGGTCGTGGCCGCGGCCGCGGTGCTGGGTTTTACCGCCTTGTGCGCGGCTTCCATCCTGTACTCGGCCGACCAGCCGCTCCTGGTTCTCGTGCCGCTCGGCCTGATCGGCGCCGTGCTGGGGGCGTGGGTGGTGGCGATGGCCTTCGCGGGGTCGCCGCTGGCCATCATGGCCTACTTCGCCGTGCTGACCTTCGTGAACGACGGGCAGTTCCGCGTCCGCGGGGCCGGGGAAACCGACGCGGATTGGCAGAGCGCCCTGAAGTTCGCGCTCTGGATCGGGGCCGGGGTGATCGGTGCGGGCCATGTGCGCCTGGCGAAGCAGCTGCTGGGACGGCCGGAGGCCGTGCTCTGGATCGGCTACATCCTGATGGCGCTAGTCTCCAGCCTGTACTCCCCGCTTCCTGGCTACAGCTTCGGTTGTGCCCTGGCGCTTCTCTGCTTCTTCGGCTTCGCCTGCGCCCTGCTCACCCGCCTGTCGGAGAGCCGGGCGCTCTGGACCTTCGCGGTGGGGATGGTGGCGTTTCACATCGGCAGCTGGGTCGCCTTCTACGCCCTTCCCGAACTGGGTTCGGCACCGACCTGGACCCTGAGCGGCACGCTCATGCGCATGTGCGGCCTCGCGGGGCAGGCCACCAACCTTGGCTACCTCGACGCGCAGTTCATCGGCGCCGTGTTCCTCCTGTGGTGGGCGGGGCGCTGCAGCCTCCTCATGGCGGTGTTGCTGATGGGGTTCGGCGCGGTCACCCTGGTGGCCAGCGACTGCCGTACCATGATGCTGGCCGTGGTGCTGGGGATCGCGGTCGTGGTCGCGTCACGCTCGGCCTGGCTGATGGCGCTCACCATCCTCGGATCGCTGCTGCTGGCGGTGCTGTTCATGCTGTTTCCCGGCATTCTCAGTGTGCTGGGATCGCGCTTCAGCCGGTCCGGCGACGCGGCGGAGATGACCACGCTCACCGGCCGGATGGAGATCTGGGACTTCGCGTGGAGCCAGATCAACGAGAGCCCGATCATCGGCTGGGGCTACAACTCCAGCAAGGTGGTGCTGGGACAGCATCTCGGCTTCGAGAACGGACTAGTCGTCGACAACGCGCACAACCTGTTCCTGCAGAGCCTCCTGTCGGTCGGCGCCGTCGGAACCGTGCTGCTGATCGCCATTCTCCTGCTGCTGATCGTGAGGCTGTTCCTGCGGCCGGCACCCATACTCGCGTTCTACACCGTGATCGTGTGCGTCGGTGCGGTGTCCGACACGGTGGCGGTGGGCACCACGCCCACCCTCCTGACGCTGCAGCTCCTGATGATCTCCATCTGGCCCGTGGCGGTGAAGGCCCGCGCCCGCCCGGGCGCATCACCTCCGCCCAGTCCCAGGATCATTCCCGGCGCGGCCTGGCCGGAAAGGCCCGCCCTGGCGCGGACCAGCGCCGCCGGCTGACCGGCGCTTCCGGAGCGCCGGGGCGAGGCGGAGATCGGAGCCGTCATCGGCGTCGCCGACATCATCCGGGTCCCGTGAAGAACCTGGACAGGAAACGTCTCCGCACTATTGCCCAGTGTTAATCACAATGAGCCGTGGAGCATCCCGCCATAAACTGACCCGTCCCGGTTGCAGCCATGCCAGGATCGGCACTCCGACGGAGACGGGGAGCAAGGGAAATGATCCGTAGGATGTCCCGTGCCGCGTGCCAGCCCTCCACGGGCATGATGCGTGGGACGCTCGATGGCGGCGGGTTCCCGGGAACGGAAGCATCGTTCGGTCCGATCCTTCGAGCCGTCGCCGGGGTGCCGCTGCGCAGCCCTCGTGCCATCCTTGCCGGCACCGGCCTCCCGGTGGCCTGAATGCCCGTGCATCCTCTTCCCGCCGATCCTGCCCGGGACGCGGCCAGGCCGCCCGAAGGCAGCAACGGCACGGTGCGCACGGCGCTCCTCACCAACTTCGTCGCGCCGTACCGCGTGAAGCTCCTGCAGAGCCTGCGCGATCAGATCGGACAGCTGCGGATCTTCGTGTCCACGCGCATGGAGCCCGACCGGTTGTGGCAGCCGGACTGGGGCGACCTCGACGTGGTGGTGCAGAAAAGCGTCATGCTGCGCTGGCGCCGTCGCCGATCGAGCAAGGTCATCCAGCAGCTTTTCATCCACGTGCCCTACGACACGCTGCTCCGTCTGTCCGCCTACCGCCCGGACGTTGTGATCTCGGGCGAGATGGGCGCGCGGTCGCTGCAGGCCGCGCTCTACCGCCGCTCCAACCCGCGCTGCCGGTTGATCATCTGGGCGACGCTCTCGGAGCATACCGAACGGGACTGGGGTCCGGCGCGGCGTGCGTTGCGGCGGTTCATCCTTCGCTCCACGGATGCGGTGCTGGTGAATGGGCAGAGCGGCGCGCGCTACATACGCTCCCTGGAGCCCGACCTGCCGATCCAGATCGTCAACCAGCCCGTGGAAACGGCTCTCTTCTCGCGCGCGCCGCTCGAACGATCGTCGGCGGAGGAGCGGCGCCTGATCTTCTCCGGCCGCCTGATCGCGCAGAAGGGCGTCTTCGAGCTTCAGGAGGGCGTGGCCGAATGGGCGCGCGCGCATCCGGAGCGCGAGGTCGAACTCGTCTGGGCTGGAACGGGCGAGGACCACGCGGCCCTGGAAGCGGCGCCAATGCCCGGCAACGTCAGGCAGCGCTTCACGGGACACCTCGACTACGCGGAGCTGGCGCAGCTCTACGCCACCTGCGGCGCGCTGATCCTGCCGACGATGTGGGACGAGTGGGGCCTGGTCGTGAACGAGGCCATGGCCAGCGGCCTTCCCGTGCTCGGATCGGTCTACAGCCAGGCGGTGGAAGAGATGGTGGAGGAGGGCCGGACGGGCTGGATCTTCGATCCGCTCCGGCCCGGAAGCCTGAACGGCGCACTGACGCGGTTCCTCGACACCCCGCCGGACCGCCTGGCGGAGATGCGGCGCCGGGCGCGGGAGCGTGGCACGGCCATCAGCGTCGCCGGCGCGACGAAGCAGATCGCGTCGGTGGTACGCGGCGTGGGCTCGGGTCGCCCGCGGTCGGTCACCGAGCCCGTGTCGGAACGGCGTCGCGCGGGATGAACGGCACGGCCCTCCCTTTCGGCCGCCTCCTGCGACAGATGCCGCTCGCGCGCAGCCTGGCGCTCCCGCTGCTGACGATCGGCCGGCCGGCGGGCGGGGCGGACGACGGTGTGCTCTTCCTTTTCTATCATCACCTGCCGCGCCGGGACCGGGCGCGTTTCGCCCGGCAGCTGACGCGGCTGCGTGACCTCGCCGAGTTCGTCGGCGTCACCGACGCCCTGCGGCTGCTGGCCGGTGGCGGTCCCGACGGGCGCGTGGGCGGCCGTTTCGTCTGCCTCACCTTCGACGACGGCCATCGCGACGCCTACGAGCACGCCGTCCCGATCCTGGCGGAACGCGGCGTGCCGGCCGCCTTCTTCGTCGTGCCCGGGTGGATCGACGCCGGGCGCCCGGACACCGTCACCTGGGCGGACTGCCGCGCTCTCACCGCCGGCGGAATGGAGGTGGGTTCCCATTCCATGCAGCACGACCGCTTCTCGGCCCTTGCCGACGAGGCCGCCGCGGCGGACCTGGCGCTGTCTCGGGCGCGCATAGAAGCGGAGATCCGGCGGCCCTGCCTCCACTTCGCCTGCCCCTGGGGACAGCCCACGCGGGACTTCCGGGCCGAGCGCGAGCCGGCCCTGGCGCGGGCTGCCGGATACCAGAGCTTCTTCACGACGATCCCGCGCCGTGCCGCGGCGGCGACCGATCCCTGGAGCCTGCCGCGGGTGCGCATGGAGCCAGGTTGGGGCATGGCCGAGTTGCGCTACGCCTTTCAACGCTAGGGCGCTGCGCGGGTCCTCCTGCCGACACCCGGGTGAGCAAGGGGAATGCCGGGGCGGACGGGCCAGCGAGCGGAGACGCAGGCGCCCTGCCGGTCAAGGGCGATCACCGCTGCCCAGGCTCAACGTCCGCTGGGCAAAACCCCGGGGTCTCCCGGAAGGACCATGGTCAGCGTCCCAGGACCTCGAACTCCTGGTACACGACCTCGCGGCCCTGCATCCCGACATGGCATCCCGACAGTTCCGGACCCGCCTTGCCAATCTGGATCATGCCGCTGCGCTGCACGCGACAAAGGTACAGCAGGCCTTCGTTTTCCCGCCCGGCCGGGACGGCGGAGGTCGGAAGAACGGGACTGGCCGTCGCACGGGCCCAGCGCGGCGCAGGAACCTCGAAGCGTGACACCACCAGCTCCCGTCCCTCGCTCGCGATGCTGCAACCGCCGGAATTGGCCCTGACCTTGCCCAGCCGGATGCCGTTCCGGTCGGCCGCGCGGCACACGTAGAGCGGTTCGCCTCCTTCGCTGCCGCCCACGATGGCATCCACGGGAAGGCTGCGCGCGCTGACTTCCGTCCAGGCGACCCAGGACGGCAGTTGCAGCACTTCGTAGGTTGCCACGCTGACCTCCTTTCCGCCGAAGCCGAAGACGCAGCCGCTGCCGCCAGGGCGTACCTCACCGACGTGGACGCCGGTCTGGTAGGAGGCGCGGCAGGGATAAAGACCGAGGCTGACGAAGCGGCCCCCGGTTGACGCGTCGATCGCCTGCCCGGCGCTGAGGGATTGTGCGGGGATGCTGCCGTTGGCCGCTTCCACCCAGGCCAGGCTGAGCACCTCGTAGGGCTTCACCTCCAGCTCGCGGCCATCATAGCCGATGTGGCAGGACGGAAAGTCGGACCTGATCCGGCCGATATGCACGCCATTGCCGATCCGGCCGCGGCAGGCGTAGAGCGGCACGTTGTTTTCCTGCCCCAGCGGCAGCATGTCGCGCATGGCGGCGGTGCGGTCGCGCTGCAGGTCGGCCGGCAACCAGCCATCCTGTTGCGCCCTTGCCAGGGCCGGGCCAGCCATCACGAGCAGCAGGGCCAGGCGCAGGGCGCGTGTCGGTATCGTCCGCCAAGCCCTGCGAAGCCCCCGCTGAGTTCCACCCTGTCGCGGTTCGCCGGCACGCCGCCGCTGCACCGGGATGAAGAAAGAAAAACAGTCCCTCACGCTTCCTCCTTGCCGCGGCGTTTCGTGATCATGACGCCTCAGGCTTAGTCCGTCCGGCGCGCGTTCCCGCTCCCGTGCGCCCTTTCACTGCTGCTGCGCCGCAGAACCTGCTTCCTGTCCCGGGAAGCGGCGTTTTGCTTCCGGGTGCCCCGGCGCGGAGGTGGTCCGACTTAGCCAGGAACCGATTGCACCCGGGTCGGCGCGCCGTTCTGGCGGCCGCGCAGGACTTCATCGATAGCGTGGCCGATGCGGTCGCAGGCGGTCAGGGGGGTCAGCTTCCCGATGCGTTCACGGCAGGCCCGGCGCATGGAGGCCAGCTGGTCCGGTCCGGCGCCGAACATGCGATCGAGCGCGGCATGGGCCGAGGCGGCGTCGCGCGGGTCGAAGACCCAGCCCGTTTCCCCTTCGCGCACCAACTCCTCCACGGCCTGGCTGTAGATGCTGCCGAGCACCGGCAGCCCGGCCGCCATGGCCTCGTTGACCACCAGTCCCCACTCGTCGCGCAGAGTGGGGAAGATCAGGGCGTCGCACTGGCGGTAGATGTCCGGCAGCGCGGCGTAGGGGAGGCTCCCGAAGAAGCGCTGCGACACGTTGGCGCCGAAGGGGAGCGCTTCCAGGCCCCGGCGCTTGTCGCCCTCGCCCACCCACCAGACCTCGAAGGCGCGCGACGGGTATGCCCGGGCGTGATCGAGCAGGTGCTGGCCGAACTCCGCGATGCCTTTGCGCCCGGACAGGTAGCCGACGTAGAGGAGGCGGGTGACCTCCGCCTCGGGGCGGACCCTTTCGCCTGCCGCGAACAGGTCCACCGCGACCGGCTGGTTGATGCGGAAGATGCGATCGTCGGGAATGCCGAAGCGTCGGATGTAGCGCGCCCCGCTCTCGCCGTTGGTGAGCACGCCGTCCGCCCGGGCGAGGATGACGCGGCGCAGCGCCTGCCGGGCGCGGCCCCAGTCGCGCTCGCTGTGTTCCGACAGCGTTGCCCAGATCAGCAGCGGCACGCGCGGATGCACCGCCGCGTAGGCCGCCGCCTGCAGGCTGCGCGCGCCGAGTTCACCCGAGATAACCACGTCCGGCCGGAAGCGGTACAGCTGGGCCAGCGTGTCGTAGGGCACGTGGATCTTCAAACGGTCCGAGAAGCCGAAGGAGTCCCGGTACGAACCGCGCAGGGTGAGGTTGCGCTGTACCACCACGTCCAGGCTGCCCCATTCCACCGCCCAGTCGCGGTCTTCCTCCATCGGCGTGGATACGAAGATGCGCAGGTCTCCGACCCGGTCGCGCACCGCTTCCAGCAGCGGCACCCTGTACGGCGCGATGAAGTTGGTCAGCATGGTGACGCGCATCGGGCGATCCTAGAGGAAGGAACGGCAGGCGCCGTCGCGTGGCGGCCAGTAGGGGACCGGTCCTGCATGGGGCGGCGTGGACGGTGCCGTGCCCGGATCAGGGCCGCTCACGCGCCGGCCCGTCCGCGGCGATAAAACGACAGGCGGCGTTGCAGCCGCGTGGTGCCCGCGAACTGCATGTAGCGCTGCAGGTCGATCTGCGACAGCAGCACGCCGGCGATGATGCCGCCCGCCTCCGCGATCTGCCGCAGCGCCGGCTGCACGGCCATGCGCCTGGTATCCATCCAGCGCACCAGCAGCACCGTCCGGTCGGCCAGCCGGCACAGGTTGCGGGTGTCCGACACCGCCAGCATCGGTGCGGAGTCCAGGATCACCAGGTCGAAGCGATCCGACAGGAACTGGATCAGGTTACGCATGTTGTTCGAGGCGAACAGGTCGGGCGAAGTACGCGCGCCCGATCCGACCGGCATGCACCAGGCCGGCGAGATGGCGTCGCGGCGCAGCACGTCCTGGGCCTCGGCATTGCCGGCGAGGTAGTCCACGAGGCCTGGTCCGCGCTCCGTCCCGAAGGCCTGGTGAACCGTTGGCCGCACCAGGTCGCAGTCCACCAGCACCACCTTCTTGCCGCAGCTCGCCATCAGCCGGGCCAGCGCCTGCGCGGTGGAGGATTTGCCTTCCCCCGGCAGGGCCGAGGCCATCAGCACGACCTTGGGCGGCCGTTCCTGGCCCGACAGCATCAGGCTGGTGTAGAGGCTGCGCATCGCCTCGCTGAACACCGAGGCCGGGTGCTCCAGGACGTAGGTCGCGGGGTTCTGCGAACTGCCGATGCTGCGCTTGAGGCGCGGCACCACGCCGAGCCCCGGAACCCCCAGGCTCTGCTCCACCTGATCCAGGGTGGTGAAGCCGCGGTCGAGGCTTTCCAGAACGAACACCAGCAGCGCCGCCAGGACGCAGCTGGCTACGAAGATGACCGGCAGGACGATGACCGGGTTCGGGAAAGACGGCTGCTCGGGGACCTCGGCATGCGACAGCACCTGCGCATCCGGCTGCTGCAGCCCGGCCTCGATATGGGTTTCCTTGGAGCGGGCGAGCAGGCGGTCGTACAGCGCCCGGTTCGCGTCGGCCTCGTGCTGCAGGGCGCGCAGTTCCACCGTGCCCTCGTTGCTGCGCGCCGCCTCGCGCTGCAGGTCGCCGAGGTTTGCCATGAGCAGCGCTTCCTGGGTCCGCGCGGTCAGCACCGCCCGGCGCAGCCCCGTTGCACGACCACCGTTGATGGTGCGCTCGGTTTCCACGCGGATGCGGTCCTGCACGTCGCGCAGCTGGTTGCGCGCCATCTCGTTGTCGAGGGTGCCCGGGCGGGTCGCCGAGGAGATCCGGGTCTGCAGCGCGCTTTCCTGTTCGCGCAGGCTGCGCAGCAGCGGCGTGTCCTGCACTTCCGAAAGGCTGACCCCGGCCGCCTGCAGACGTGCCTCGGCATCGGCGCGCTCGGCGCTGGCCCGTGCGAGCTGCGCGTTGGCGGCGGACATCTGCTCGTTGAGCAGGGTGCCGTTGACACCCTGGGTGATGCCCAGGGCACGGCGGTATTCTTCCACCGCGCGATCCGCGGTCACCATCCGCTCGCGCAGTTCGGCCACCCGGTCAGCGAGCCAGCGCTGCGCCTGCTCGGTGGCACGGACCTTGGCGCCCAGCTGTTCCGCGATGTAGGTGTCCACCAGGGTATTGGCGGCGGCGGCGGCGAGCGCGGGATCGGTGCTCTCGAAACCCAGCCGCAGCACGCGTGAGCGACCCTGCGGCGTCACCCAGAGCCGGCGGAGGAACTGGTCGATCGGCTCCGCCAGCGGGTCCCTGGGACGCTGGCTCGAGCCTGAAAGGGTAGCGATCGGCTCGTCGGGTTCCGCCTTGCGCCAGAACTGCGGCACCCAGGAGGGCAGCGCTTCTTCGAGCTGCAGCAGCCGGTCGGTGAGCGTTTCCTTGAGCTTGGCGAAGCGTCCGGGCTCCCGGAGGGCCGAGTTGAACTCGGGATTCCCGTCCAGGCCGAGGCGTTCCACCGCGCGGCGGATGATGTCGCGCGAGCGCAGGACCTGCACCTCGCTCTCGATCACGTCGCTCTCGCCCGACAGGCCGGCGATCACGGATTGCAGGTCGACGACGCGCGCCTGGCGCGGCCCGATCAGCAGCGAAGCCTCGGCCGTATAGCGGGGGGTCAGGCTCCGCACGGCCACGAAGGCCGTCACGTTCAGCAGCAGCAGCGTGCCCAGGATCAGCCAGCGACGCCGCAGGATCGTCTGGAAGGCCGTGCGCAGCGTCGCGGTGGCCCCATCCGTCTGAGGCAGATCCTCGGCAAGCCTGAGCTCGCCGCCATTGCGTGCAACCGTCATGATGCTGGACTGGCTCGTCACGCGGGTATCCCTCAGCACTGTATTGCCGGAATGCGGCGGTGCGACGCGTGGCCCGTCGTCGCTCACCGAGTGGTGAGCGAATACGACCACCCGCGCGGGATGCGATCAATCATCCTCTTCCTCTATGCCTGATCACGAGGGCCGTGCCGTTCTGCGTAGAATGGCTACTCCTTCCGGAGTACCGACGCTGCCGCGCCTGCCACTGGGCAACCACGCTGCCCCGTAAGCCGTTGCCGAGCCGTGATCCGCAGCCGAAACCTGTCGCGTTGCGGGAGTAATCGGCGCGACGCCGGGGCGCGGCGCGTGCATCGTGTCCGCCGCTTCAACCCGGATGCGTCGCACGAACACCGCGTATTCGCCACGGTTCTTTTGTCCGAGCGGCGACGGGCGATTCCGCGCTGGCCCGCGCCGTCCGGAATACTCCTTCAGACGGATCGAGCACGGCGCGCGCACCGTGCTAACGCCGTTGTCGGGACACGACCCTGACAGAGAACGAGAAACCCGAATGGCAGCACGAGCAACGCCGGGCTGGTCCCGGGATGTTCACGCCGGCAGATCGACCCGTCGACGGGGCATCTAGGCCATGGTCACGCAATCGGTGTCGCCGCTGAAGCTGGCCGGACAGCCGGTGACCGAGGAGATTGAGTCGGCGCTTCTCGTGGCCGCACAGCGGATCATGCCCAACCTAGACTTGCCCAACTTGGACTTGGCAGCAGGGACCGGCGACCGTCCGCGGCGGCGCGACGTCGCGCAGGTGACGCGCCTCGCCCCCGCGGGCTTCCTGCGGCTCGTGCTGCAGCGGCCGGAGCTCGTGGTGTGCGAAGACCTCGGGGCCGGAATGTTGCAGGCGTTGCTGTACCGGGCGATGCGGCGCCGGGTGCGCGTGGTGCTTTGGGCACGGCAGCTGCCTCCGCACGGGGCGTTGGGGCGCCTGCTGCTGCGCCGGGCGGATCTCGTGCTCGTCGCGGGCGAGGCGAATGCCGAGGGCGTGCGGCACCGGGCCAGGCACGAGGTGCGGGTGCTGGCGGTGGCCGAGCCGCTCGACCTCGAGCCGTTCGCGATGCTGCCGGAGCGCCGCTCCGGGGCCGCTGCGCACCGCGTGCTCTACGTGGGCGCGCTGACCCCGCGCGCGGGCGTGGCCGACTTCCTGGCCTTCGCCGCGGCCTGGGCCGAGCGCAACCGTGAGCGCAGGCTGGAACTGTGGTGGGCCGGGGATGGCGACCTGCGCGCCGTGCTCGACGCCCAGCCCCTGCCCCCGAACCTGGAGCAGTCCTTTCTCCCGGCCCCCACGCTGGAGGAGCTGCCGCAACTCCTCAGTGAGTGCGGGCTGCTGGCGGTTTCGGGTTCCTCGGAAGAACTGTTTGACACGGTGTTGCGGGCCATGGCGGGCGGGCTGCCCGTGATCGGCAATCTGCGCAGTCAGATGGTGCGAGAGGCTGTCGTGCCGGGCGAAACCGGCTGGACCTTCGACCCGCGGGCGCCCGGTAGCGCGGTTCTGGCGCTGGACGCGGCGCTGGCCGAGCCGGAAGCGGCGCTGGACCGCATGCGGGTGGCGGCCCGCGCACGGGCCCTGTCGCACAACGCCGATCGTGTGGCCGAGCGTATCGGTGAGACGGTGGCCTGGGTGCCGCGCGAACAAACGAGCGGAGCGTCGCCGTGATGCCTGGATCGTTGAAGCAGGCCGGCCGGACGCTGCTGTCGGTTCCCACAGGCGCGGAGCCGCTGGGGGCCTGGGTCGACGCCCAGGCCGATGCGCGCGCCGTGTCGCCGAGCACCGACCCGCTCAACTTCCTGGCAGGTGGGCTGATCGTGTCCGACGCCGCGGTGGTGTCGCTGACGGCCCTGTTCGCCTACATGCTGCGCCACGGTGCCGCGCCGCTGCCGCCCGACCTGCTCAGCACGGTGCTGCTGGCGGTGGCCCTGAACTTCAACCTGATGCAGCTTAACGGGGCCTATGGTCGCCACCTGCTGGACGGGCTCGGCCCACAGCTGTTGCGGGTCGCCAAGGCCTGGTCGCTGGTGATGGCCGCGCTGATCATCCTGGGCTACCTCACCAAGACCTCGGAAGAATACTCGCGCTTGTGGATGATCGGCTGGTTCCTGCTGGCACTGGCGGGCTGCAGCGCCATCCGTGCCCTGGCCCTGTCGCAGGTGGCGCGCTGGCGCTGGCGGGGACGGCTGGCGCGAACGGTGGCGGTGGTGGACCTGGCCGGCAACGGGGAGGAGTTCGCACGCCGGTTGCGTCAGCGCGGGCCCGACGAGGTGCAGCTGCTCGGCGTCTTCTCGCCGGAGCGGGTGGCGCGGCGCCGGAACAGCATCGAGGACCTGATCGGGCTGGCCCGTCTGTTCCGCATCGACGAGGTGATGCTGTTCGTGTCCGACACCAGCACCGTCAAGATCGACGCGATCGTGCGGCGGCTGGGCGCCATTCCCACCAACATCCGCCTTTGTCCCGCGCTGCCCGACCTGATCGCACCGCCACTGGGCCTGGACGTCGTGCTCGGCAGCCCCGTGGTCACGATCAGCCGCCGGCCCATGTCCGGCTGGAACCGGGTGGTGAAGCGGCTGGAGGACCTGGTACTGGGAAGCCTGCTGCTGGTGCTGGTGGCGCCGGTGATGCTGGCGGTGGCGGCCGCGGTCAAGCTCGACAGTCCGGGGCCGGCTTTGTTCCGCCAGCGGCGCCACGGCTTCAACAACAATGACATCACGGTGCTGAAGTTCCGCACCATGCGGCACCAGGCCGAGCCCGAGAGCGACGTGAAACAGGCCGAGCGCAACGACGCCCGCGTCACCCGGGTCGGGCAGGTTCTGCGGCGCACCAGCCTCGACGAGCTGCCGCAGCTGTTCAACGTGCTGCGCGGCGAGATGTCGCTGGTTGGTCCCAGGCCTCATGCCCTGTCGCACAACGACCACTACGCGAAGCTGATCGATGGCTATCTCGGGCGGCACCGCGTGCAACCTGGCATCACCGGCTGGGCGCAGGTCAACGGCTTCCGGGGCGAAACGGATACGGTCGACAAGATGAAGGCCCGTGTCGAGTACGACCTGGCCTATATCGACAACTGGTCAGTCCTGCTCGACCTCAAGATCCTCCTGCTGACCGTGGTCACCAGCGTCACCCACCGCGACGTCGCCTACTGATGCGGAGGGCGTTGGATAGGACGCCCGGTGCCGTGCCCGGCTCCTGCGAACCGGGCACGGCTGGGCCGGAGGGTTACCTGCTTACAGGTACCAGTGCTCCGTGGTCGGCT
This sequence comes from Roseomonas elaeocarpi, assembly GCF_042433915.1. Classification (NCBI taxonomy): domain Bacteria; kingdom Pseudomonadati; phylum Pseudomonadota; class Alphaproteobacteria; order Acetobacterales; family Roseomonadaceae; genus Roseomonas; species Roseomonas elaeocarpi. Next base: position 39,964 of record NZ_JBHLUN010000001.1, read on the forward strand.
GCAGGCCGGTCGCCGACTGGTCGATCTGCGTGAACCCGACCGCCCCGGCGGCGGAGCCGGAGGCCAGGGCGTAGTTGCCGTTGGCGGCGTCCTGGAAGTGCGGGTCGGCCACGACCGCGCTGCTGTCCGGCCCGGTGTTGATCTGACCGCCCGCGGTGTTCCAGTACTCGTTGTGGCTGACGCCCATGTTGCCCGTGGCGTACACGTCGTAGGCCTGCTGCGAAGCCTTCGACGACGTGATCACGTTGCCCGACACGGCGATGTCGTGCAGGTCTCCCGACTGGATGTCGTGGAAGAAGATCGCCGAATTGGCATCGTTGCCAAGGTCGAAAACGTTGTTCGTCACGGCCACGTTGTGGCCGCCATGGATCTCGATCCCATGCGTGCCGACATCCCGGAGGACGTTGTCGGTGACGGTGACGCCGCTGGTATAGTCGTCCAGGTAGATGGCAACCGTGTGGGCGTCGCCGCCGGCCCCAGTCTTCTCCACGAGGTTGTTGCTGATCACCGTCTGGGTGTCGACGCCGCTGCGGCCCAGCACGTAGATAGCACCGCTGTCGTAAGGCGTGTTGGTGTTGGTGTTGCGGACGACGTTGTCCGTGATGACGTTGCCGACATTGATGGTCTGGTTGTCCCAGTTCTCGATGCCGATGCCCAGGCCGCCGATGTTCTCGACCAGGTTGTGGGAAATCGTGTTGTAGTTGACGCCGTGCATGAACATGCCGCCGCCCGTAGTGCCCGTGGAGGACACCCCATTGATCACATTGCTGTCGAAAAGATTGTGATCGCTGCCGTCCTTTACCTCGATACCGTCCCGGGCCGAGTTCTCGATCTGGTTTCCGGAGATGACGCTGGCATCGGCATTGACCATCTCGAGGCCACGGCCATTGTCGGTGAAGTGGTTGCCCAACACCGAGACCCCGCTGGTGTTGTTCAAGGCCACCGCGCCGCCGTCGCCACCATGGGAGAAGGTGAGGCCGCTCAGCGTGACGCCGCTCGCCCCATTGACCGAGATCAGCGAATCATGGCCGTTGCCGTTGAGCACGGCCGTCTGGCCTTCCACGGCCTTGATGGTCATCCCTGAATCCGCCTGACCCAGCGTCAGGGTCGAGGACAGGTTGTAGGTGCCTCCCTGTACGTAGGTGGTGTGGATGGCGCTGCCTTCCATCGCTGCCACGGCGCGAGCCAGGGATGCGAAGGGATGTGCCGCGCTCCCATCGGCGGCGTCGCTGCCGGTGGTCGAGACGAAGAAGGCGTTCGGGGCCGATGCGGAAGCGGCTGGTGCAAGGCTGGACACTGGATTGGAGGTCGAGCCACTTCCGAAGACGCTGGACGGCAGGTTGAACTCCGCAGTGCCGGCCCAGACCATGTCGCCCGTGCTCTGCAGATCGCCCGGCCCGCCCGTCGCGTGGTAGACCTCCCGCGCGTCCGTGGCCTGCACGGTGTTGCCGTTCACCGAGATGGATTGCAGCAGCAGGTTGCGGTCTTGCCCGTCAACGTAGGTATCGTTGTCGTAGACGACCTTGATGCTGTGCGCCTTGCTCGAGTCGAGCGACGCATCGAAGTCATAGGACTGCTGATTGGTACCGACTGTTGCGTCGCCGACCTGCACATCATCTACCAGCAATCGGAAATGCGCGCCCACTCCCTGGGCCAAAGTCGCTGATGCGTTGACAGAAATCTCGTACGTCGTCAGGGCGTTGGCCATGACCTCTCCTTAGTAGGCTGTTGCGTCTCGCCGTGTCGAGGAACGATGGGCAGCCGGAGCGGCGCCGACACGGAGGTTGCGAGAACGATCTGCGCGAGGAAGCGCAGCGGCGGGTTTATGGCACTGCCACCAACAGCCAGGTAGTGACTGTATTCAATCGAACAACCTTGGCGGGTACAACTTAGCTTAACATATCGCTTAGGTAATTAAAATCTGGGAGAGGAGAGCTCCCTGTGGCCGTGATCCGCAGGCGCGTTGATGGCCAGCCTCAGGGCCCCGTCGGGCAGCCTTGCCGCAGATAGCGCAGTTCCGGGGGTGTCAATTCCTCCCCCAGTTGTGCGCGCTGCGCGATAAGCAGGCAGCGCCCGCCGCCCGTGGCCCGCAGTGCACGCGGTACAGCAGGCACCGGCTTGTCACGTGGAGCAACGCGGGCGGGTGAGACGGGAGCGGCTGCTGGAGGTGACACGATGTCCGCCCGGCCACGCGGCGGGGCCGTGCCCGACCAGGATGGAGCCGGCGGCTCAACAGCCGCGGGAGCAGCTGGAACCGCAACAACGCCGGAGGTCTTGGCTTGCGCTTCATCGCCCGCGGGCCTCTGCAGGACCTCCTGCCCGGATGGGTCGGGCACCGCGATCTGCGTGCGCGCCTGAGCATCCGCGGGGTAGGACGGGATTGCCGGTTCCGCTCCGGCCAGCGGCATGTCGCCAGGAACAGAGATCCCGGGCACACCACCCTGCCGGCCTTCCTCCGTCCCATCCGGTTCCACCGTGTTTCCGGGCAAAGCGGCGGCTTGCACGTCCGTCCCGTCGGACCACTCGTGGGACATCCGGGCCGTGATCTGCGCCGCCTCGGCGAGGTTCTTCTCGGACCGGCGACGGGCAGCGGAGGCGAGCTGCTCCAGGGCTGCATCGCGCTCCCGGCTTAAGGTCTCGAAGCGCCCCATCATGGCCGCGCCGCGCGCCCGACCGGCCGCGTCGCCGCTTCCCGTGCTGGCCACGACCTCGGCCATCGTTTTGTCCATGTCGCTGCCGAGTTGCTCAACGCGTGCGGCAAGAACTTCGGGATCGTCGTCATCCGATGACGGCACCGCGGCACGGGCCGGCGATCGTGGCAGCGTCGCGGGAGGGGGATCGGTGATGGCGTTGCGTGGCAAAGGTGGAACAAAGGCCTGCTCGATGGGACCCGCCAGCATCAGCAGGCCGAGAACCAGTGCTGCGCCGGTCAGCATGCCGAGCAGGAAGCGCATGCTCCTCCTTCGTCCCGGCCGAGCACCCGATCGGTGCCGCCGCGTCCGGTTTCGCTGCGACGGTTCCACGCCGCTGAACACCATGTCGCGCCCACGCTGGTGCTGAACAAGCGATTTGCGCCGAGCAAATGGTATTACTTACTCGGCGTCCTTGCCGCGTTTCCCGCCACCGACCAAAAGTCTGGCCGCGACGCCGTTCGGGCAGTCCACCAATACCGATACTGGCGAAGCGGCCCGTTGGCACCACCGCGTCGTCGCAACGGACCGGGAAGCCAGCACCACCAGGCTTCCATCGCCGGAAACCTGGCAGGGGAGCGGACTGCGCCATGCAGAGCGGCATAGAAGCGTCATGCTGATGGTCATGACGAGACGCACGGGACGATCGGGCGCGACCTGGGCTTCGGTGCATCGTCCGGAGGTTGGGCTGGAGGTCGGGACCGAGGCGGACCTCCTTATGCTGTCCACGCAACCCTACGTGCTGTTGCGGAGCCTGCAGGAACTGTGGCGCGTGCCCGTGCCCGCTTTCCACCAGCCGGACATGATGGACCATGGCACGGAACCCGCTGCGCTGCGTGCCGCCATCGCCGGCCAGTTGTGGGAGAATGACTGGGAGGAGGCCGCTGTGCTGGCGAGACGGGCGGCGTGCATCTCGTTTCTTCACTCTGCCTGCACGCGGGGGCGGCACCGTGCCAAGCCGTGCTGAGGCTGTTCGTAGCCTCCTCGTCCTGTTCTGGACCGCCGCCGTTCCGATCATGGTCACCGCGGCGGGCGCGGCAGAGGCGCCCGCCGAAGCCCCACCGGCTTCGGTGACAAGTCTGACGGCCTTCCACGTTTCCCCCGATGGCGACGACGCGGCCGAGGGCAGCGCGGCGCATCCCTTCGCGACGCTCAACCGTGCTGCGGAAGCGCTCCGGGGCAGTCCTGTCCGGGTCGTCTACGTCGCGGCGGGAACCTATCGCCCCACGGTTTCGCTTCGCCTCGGGCGGGAGCATTCCGGGGTGGCCATCCTGGCGGCCCCGGAACAGCGACCCGTGATCGAGGGTGCGTGCCTTGGCGAGAACAGCCTGATCCTCCTGGATGGCGCCGATGGCGTGACCATCGCGGGCTTCCACTTCGTGGACTCGTCGGCCGAGGGCAGCCTGCGCCTGCGCCATGCCAATCGCAACCGGGTCTTGGCAAACCGTTTCAGCCGCACCGGCACCGCCATCGTGCTTGATGCTTCGAGCCGGAACACCGTGTCCGGCAACTGGATCGAGCGTTCCGCGCAGAGCGCGATCGAGGCCAAGGACGGCAGCGATCAGAACCTGTTCGACAGCAACAGGGTGGACGGCACCGGAGCGCCTGAAACGACGGGAGGAGGATTTTTCCTGCACGGCGTCAACAACAACCGGGTGGCGCACAACCTAGTCGAGAACACGCGCGGCATGGGCATCGGCGTGCTCAGCTGGGACGCAGCCACCACGAACATCGGCAACGTGATCGCTTATAACGTCGTCCGCAGAGCCAACCAGGACGCCGTGGACAGCGGGGCGATCTACATGCTCGGGCGCAGCCAGGTGGACACGCGAGCCAGGATCGAGGGCAACCTGGTGGATGGGGCGGGCAGGCCGGATCAACACACCATCGGCATTTATCTCGACGACTCAACCAGCGGCGTGGACGTCTTGGGCAATGTTGTGCGCGACACCGGTCGTCACGCCGTCCAGATCCACGGCGGGGACGATAACCTCGTGACGAGTAATCTGCTTGACCTGGGAAGCAGTAATGCCTCCGCCGTGCTGTTCCAGGCTGCTCCCGCGGATACCGCCCCGGCGAACACGATGCGAAACAACGTCGTGTCCGGCAACATCATCTATTCCGCCAGCGCAGCGCCCGTATCGTTCGACTGGATTGACGGCGGCGTTCCGGACATCCATGGCAACCTTTACGTCAACCCTTACGGTGCGTTTACGTCGTACGGTCCCACCAGTGACACCAACCCCCTGTCCGGGGACCCAGGCTTTGCCGATCCGGGCGCTGGCGATTACTCCATGAGAGAACGGTCGACGGCCGCACTGATCGGCTTCCGTGGCCTTGACCTGGCTCTGGTAGGGCCGAGGCGTGATGCTGCCTGGTGGTCCGGGGTTCAGGAAAGCATGCAGCCGGCGGCCGATGTCGCGGGGAGACAGTGTGGCTGAGCCTTTGGGTTCGGTTTCCCGCGGGTGGTGGCACGAAGCATGGTGGCGGGGCTGGTGGAAAGTCGCCCTGAGGATCGCCGTTGTCAGTCGTTCCCGTGATCCTGCACCAGCGCCGCAGGGGAGGGCAGTTCCATCGCGGCGCCCTGGCTCAATCCCCAAACGGCTGCCTGGGTCCGGTTGGTAACCTGGATCTTCCTCAGCAGCGACTTGACGTGGACCTTGACGGTGGCCTCAGCGATGTCGAGCTTGCGGGCCACCGCCTTGTTGGACAGGCCATCGATCAGGCATTGCAGAATTTCCCGTTCGCGGTCGGACAAGGGACCCGTGCGGTGCTGCCGGGGAGCGGGCGGGTTGTTTGGCAGGAGCAGGCCGGACGGTGGGAGGGTCGCGGTGATGACGTCCGGATGCTCGCCCGATCCCGGACGGTCGGCATGGGTGCCGTTCGCCACATCCTCCATCATGGACAGCACGATCGAAGCTGGCAGCAGCAACTGGCCCAACATGACGAACTGCAGCGATTTCTGGAGCATGTCCCCGGAGATCTCACGCGACAACACGGCATGGGCGCCAGCCCGGACCGCCTGTTTCACGATGCTTGAGCGCACGACGTCGCCGAGGATGACCAGCTTGGTTTCCGGAAACCGGAGCTGCAACTCGCGAAGCTGAGACAACTCATCATCAGCCTCGTGTTGTAGCTGCAGATTGAGAAGTGCCAGATCAGGTGTCACGTCCGAAGCGAGCATCCCGATCGCTTCCGAAGCATTTCTTCCGTCCGCAACCAGTATTGCTGGAGACCTGCGAACGAGCTGGTGCAGTCCCTCACGCATGAGGCGATCCCGGCCGACAATCATAATCTTATACAATTTCACCTCCGTAAAGTTCATCCCCATGTTCTTCTTGGGCACAGAAGTGCTGTATCAAAATCAGAGCATGGGGCATGACGGATGCAAATGCGGTGGGATGGCCTACAAAAGGTAAGTTGCCTCACCAACGGGATCACTTCAACGTTTTTCTACATTTTACCACGGGTCACAAAACTATAATTGCAGATAATGCAAAAAATGATCGTTCTGGTGTAAAGACGTCGTTCCGTACCGGTGACGTTACTTCAACCGGCAGATGTAAGATGGATCGAGGGTTCCGCCGCGGATGATCCGCTGGCCGGGTAATCATCTGATTCGGGAGCCGATCCTCTGAGCAGCTCCGCAGCCTGCTGCTGGCGTCCATGGATTGGGTTGGAGGCCGCCAGATCCTGGCTTCCCGTCTGCGCCAGCGCGTCTGGTGACGCTGCAAGGCCGGGAACGCCCACTCTTCCTCAATCAAATCGGGTTTGCCAAAGGCTAAGCTGTCGCGATGGCCGGTGTCTCGGGAGCGAGCGGCTGATCGCTGCGGCACGTACAGCCTGCGGGGCCACGGCCTATCGCGGGCCTACGCGACTCTGGCCCGGTCGTGACACTTCTGCCGGAGGCATTTGCGCGGCGAGGCGGCAGTTTCCCCGCACGCTGGTGATGCATGAGCGGCGGGTGGCGATCATGCGCGGTGAACGGCCTCACCCTTCCGAACTAACCCTCCTGTTCCCTGCCCTCCACGTACCGCGCCGCTAGAGTGGCCTTGGATAGGCGGTTTCCCGGAAGGCAGCGATGACGGCGTCCTCGATACAGCAGATGGACGTCACGAAGCACGCAAGGGACACTTCCGCGTTGGAAGCCGGGTTCAGCCCGGATCATGGACAGGCACGCCCTGCCCACGCGGCCGCGGCAACACGAACCACCCTGCGCCTGTTGATCGCAGCCCACTTCGTTTACGCGGGCCGCGTGGGCGGGGCGGAGCACATGCTCTACAATCTGCTGCGCGGCCTCAGTCGCGAGTGCAGCGACGTGACCGTGCTCTGCGCATCCGAACGCAACATGGACCCGGCGGCCGTGGAACAGCTGCGCCGCCACCCCTCGCTGCGGATTCGGGAAAGCGGTGGCGGTGGGCCGCGCTTCCTGGCCGAGCAGCGCGCCTGCCTGGATCCGTCGGTCGCCGGTGATGCCATCCTGTTCCCGAACTACTTCGTGCCACCGATCACGCCCCGGCGCCTTGGCCGGATCGTGACAGTGTTGCACGACATGCAGTACCGCCACTTCCCCGCCAACTTCTCGGCGAAGAAGCGCGCCTGGCTCCGGGCAGCGCAGAACCTGGCGGTGCTGAAGGCCGACCGTGTCGTCGTCATCTCCAATTTCGTGCGCGATGACGCCCTGCGCGTCTTCGGCAAGCGCGTGGAGCGGAAGCTTTCGGTGATCCCCAACCCCATCGACTGGAGCCGTTTCGCGGGTCACGATGGGGACCGCACACCGGTTGACCGTCCCTATGTCCTGTCGGTGGCCGCGCAATACCCGCACAAGAACCTTGAGGTGCTGGTGCGGGCCTTCGCCCGGGTGGCGGAGCGGAACCGTGATCCGCTGCTCGTGCTCTGCGGGCAGGATTATGGCGGCCTGCGCGGCGTTGCGGGGGCACGCACCGGCCTGCGGCCGCTCATCGAATCCCTGGGCATCCAGGATCGCGTCCGTCTCACCGGCTACGTGGATGACGCGACGCTGGGACACTACTACCGTCATGCAACCGCCTTCGCCTTTCCATCCGTGTTCGAGGGATTCGGCATGCCGGCGGTCGAGGCGCTCGGGATGGGTTTGCCGACCCTGACGACACGGGAAACCGCGCTGCCGGAAACGACCATGGGCGTGGCGCAGTACCTTGATGATCCCTTCAGCGTCGCCGAATGGGCGAGCCGGCTGGAGGTGATGCTCCGCAGTCCGGAGCAGTTCCGGCCCACGGACGAACAGGTGGTCCGGTTGCAGGAGCGCTACCGGGTGGACCGCATCGCCCGGGCCTATGCGCAGGTCTGCGCGCACTGACCTCTGGGCGGCTGCCGCGGCGCCAAGCGCCCCGAGAAGTTTTCACTCCGCCGTCCTGAACCGCCTGGAGGATCAATCTCGGCGGCACGGCGTCGCGATCAGCCACTCCGCGCCGTGGGTGTACCACCATGGGAGTAAGGACCCGCGATAACCTCACCCGCGACCCGGTTTCTAATCCTGAAGACGGTATCCCCCGATGCGCCTTCGCGCGTCATCGCCCCACCGGAACATCCTGAACCGCCTGCTCCGGGAGAAGTCCCGGTCGGGGACGCTACGGTGCACGACCAGGGGAAGCAGCTGATGACGAACGACACGATCGCCCGGGCGATCGCTACCACCGGTGCGCAGGCCGGAACCGTGCTGGTCACCGGCGCGGGCGGCTTCATCGGGGGCCACCTCGCAGCCGACCTCCGCCGCTCTGGCTTCACGGTGCGGGCGGTCGACCGCAAGCCGCTGGAAGAATGGTACCAGGTCTCCGACGGCGTCGAGAGCTGGCAGGGGGACCTGTCAAAGGAAGCGGAGTGCCACAAGGCTGTCCGCGGCATGTCCGCGGTCTACAACCTCGCGGCCGACATGGGCGGCATGGGCTTCATCGAGACCCACAAGGCCGACTGCATGCTGTCGGTGCTCATCAACACGCACATGCTCCAGGCCGCGCGCGAGGCCGGTGTGGAACGCTACTTCTTCAGCTCGTCTGCCTGCGTCTACGCCGCCGACCGGCAGGTGTCGGAGGACGTGGTGCCGCTTCGCGAGGAGGACGCCTATCCCGCGATGCCCGAGGACGGGTACGGCTGGGAGAAGCTGTTCAGCGAGCGCATGTGCCGCCACTTCACCGAAGACTACGGCATGATCACCCGCGTCGCGCGCTACCACAACGTGTACGGGCCGAACGGCACCTACGAGGGCGGGCGGGAAAAGGCGCCCGCGGCGATCTGCCGCAAGGTGATCGAGGCCAAGCTTTCCGGCGACCACTCCATCGAGATCTGGGGTGACGGTCACCAGACCCGGAGCTTCATGTACATCGACGATTGCGTCCAGGGCACGCGGATGCTGATGGACAGCAAGGTCGAGCAGCCGATCAACATCGGCAGTGCCGAGCTGGTTTCCATCAACGGGCTGGTGGACATCGTCGAGGACATCGCGGGGATCCGGCTGCAGCGGCACTACAAGCTGGACGCGCCCAAGGGCGTGCGTGGCCGCAACAGCGACAACACGATGATCCTCGCCGAACTGGGTTGGGAACCGTCGATCTCGCTGCGCGCGGGATTGGAGAAGACCTACCAGTGGATCCACGACAGCATGGTCGGTCAGGGCGCTCGCGCCCGCGTGGCTGCCTGAGCCGGTTCGGCCCGACCCGACCTGCCTGGTCGGGCCGACAACGCGCAAACAACCCGGAGACGAAGCATTGATAGCGCGGGAAAACGTGCTCGGCGTCGCGGTCAGCGCCGTGAACATGGACCTCGCCGTCCGTACCATCGGCAGGTGGATTGACCAGGGCGAACGGCACTACGTCTGCGTGACCGGCGTGCACGGGGTGATGGAAGCGCAGCGCTCGCCAGAGCTGATGCACATCCACAACCGGGCGGGCATGGTGACGCCCGACGGCATGCCGCTGGCGTGGCTGCTCTGGCTCGGCGGGCATGCTGGCAGCGACCGGGTCTGCGGCCCCGAACTGATGCCCGCCCTCTTCAGGGCGTCGCAGGCGCGCGGCGACCGGCATTTCCTGTACGGGGCTTCGCCGGCCACCCTGGCCCTCCTGCAGGAGCGTCTCCTGCAGATGGCGCCGGAGGCCAGGATTGTTGGCGCCTACTCGCCGCCCTTCCGGCCGCTGACGCCCGATGAGGACGATGCGGTGGTGGAGGCCATCAACGCCAGCGGCGCCGATATCGTGTGGGTCGGCCTCAGCACTCCGAAGCAGGAGTACTGGATGGCGTCCCACCGGGATCGTCTTTCGGCCGCGGTTCTGATCGGCGTCGGCGCCGCCTTCGACATGCATGCCGGCCTGGTCACCCGGGCGCCACCCTTTCTGCGCCGCACGGGCCTCGAGTGGACCTACCGGCTGGTGAAGGAGCCGCGCCGGCTCTGGAAACGCTACCTGAGCAGCAACCCGCGCTTCGTGGCGCTGGTGGCGTGTCAGAAGCTGGGCTTCGTGCGCCGGGCATCCCCTTAGGCGCAGCAACGCGCACGAACTCTGTCCTCCTGGCCCAGGGTCAGGGCGGCAAACGTGCAGCGCATCCTCAGGGACGCCGGCACCGAGGCCGTCCAGGCGCTCTGCGACGCCTGGAGCGGGAACGGCATCGTCAGCCCGCCCCACATCGTCGGGCGGCCAAGCGGCCGCTGAAGGATAAGCACTTCCTGACCACACCCGTGCGCCGCCGGGCATTCGCGATCCCGGCGGCGACAGCAGGGCCGGCCCTGCGGACCTCGCAGGACCTGACCTTGCTTTCCTTCAGTTCGACGGCGCGGTGGTCAGCTCCCAGTGATCGGGGCTCGACAGCACGAGGGCGCGCAGGTCGGCCGGGGCGTGTGCACCCTCGACCTGCTTGCGGCCGAGCACGGCGGCAGTGGCGAAGGCCACCATGCGCTCCCCCGCGAAGCGCATGTTGTCGGCGTTCTGCGTGTTCAGCACGTGCGGGCCGCGGAACACCGCGATCTCCTTGGGCTCCGGCGCGCGGCGCCAGGCGGTGAGCGAGCCTTCCAACCCTTCCACGTAGTCCCAGGTGCCCTTGATGATCAGCAGCCCCGGCCACTTCGCGATGCCGGCATAAACCTCGCTGTCCGGGTAGTAGGTGGTGTTGCGCTCCACACGCAGCGCCGCCTCGATCATGTCGTGCCCGGCCGGGCGCCAGCCGAGGCCACCCGAATTCGGCCCGTAGAGGATCGCACCGCGGATGTTTGTCCAGCCGCGCGGCGGCTTGCAGGCGGCGTCGGGCTGGTCGCGGTCGCAATCGGCCACGAAGTTCTGCTGCATCGCCCAGGCCGTGGCGTAGGAACCGCGCGAGTAGCCGCCGATCACCACCGGGATTTCCCGCGCCTTCTGCCCGGCGAGCAGGCGCCCGGCGGCGGCGCGCCCCTCGAGCAGCTCGCCCGCGGGGGTGAGGAGGCGCAGGCCCTCGCCGGTTTCCAGCTGTTCCAACTCCCGGAACATGTCGCGTGCCTGCTCGGCCGTGTTGAAGCCGTTGCGGCCGCCGGAGATGCCGTTGCCGCGGCGGTCGGTGACCAGCACGTCGAAGCCCGCGGCGTTCAAGGCCTGGAGGAAGCCGCGCCAGTGGCGCATTCCGGGCTGTTCGCCCGCGCCGTTGTCGGAAGCGTCGACCACGTAGCGCCCCTGCGCGTCGCGCGAGATGCCGTCATGCGCCGGATCGTCGGTGGCCGTCAGCTCGCTGCCGCCGCCGTTGTTCAGGATCACCAGCGCCCGGCGCTTGCCCCCCGCGCCGTCGTCGATGCCGCTGCCTTCCATGTACCAGCCGCGCAGGTGGATGGAGTCCGTCAGCTTGAGGTGGAGGCGCTCGTAGCTGTCGCGCGGCACGGTGAACTCCACCGTCGTGGTGCGCGGCTCCGCCGCCGCGATCGGCTCGCTGAAGGGCGCGCGGGCGAAGAAGCCGGGACGGCGCACCGCGCGCAGGTCCACCGCGCCGTCCGGGTCGATGCGGCCCTCGGGCTGGACGCTGCCGGTGCGGCGGGGCTCATAGGCGGTGAAGCCTTGCGCTCCCTTGCGGGCAGGATCGGCGCAGGCGGGGTTCTCGCGGCAGGTGGCCCAGCGCTCGCGGATCTTCGCGTCGGTGAACTCCTCGGCGTAGAAGTCGGCCCCGGCGTAGTTCCCGGGCACCAGCTGGTAGGTCGCGGTGAAAGGAATACAGGGCGCCTTGCCGTCCGGCAGGGCCGCGTAGCCCACCAGTTCGGCGTTGCGGTCGTAGTTGACGTGGATGCGGCAGTCCGGTGCCGGCGTCCCAGGGTTCACCGCGGGCTGCTGGTTCGCGCCGGCTGACGGGGCTGCGGCCTGGCCCCAGGCGGTGGAGGCAAGTGCCAGCGCCAGGGCGGGCAGCGTGGCGAACAGGGCTGATCGAAGGGTGAACCGCACGGCGTTCCTCGGAATGCTTTCTTTTGACCGGAAAACCGTTCCTGCCACCTTCTGCCTGGACAGCAGCGGCCGGATGTTTCCGGTCCGCCGAGCGAACCACCGGCCATGGCATGATGCAAGTTTCCGGCGGGACCCTGCCGGCCGCCGGCCGTTCCTGCCAGGCGCAGCCGGATCGGCGAGGCCCCGGCGGCACCTGCTGCAGGGCAGCTTCGCCGGTCATCGGTGCGCCGTGGCGCAGGCCCGTCGCAGCCTTCGCCTCACCCTCCGCTGATTGTTCGATGCGGGGTTCATGCTTCTGCGCTGGCCAGGGCGGTGATCGCTCGGTCCGAGCTTTATCAGCCTTTCGTGCCGGTGCCTGATTTGGAAGACGGCGCCACAGGCCCGGACTTCTCCTGATCCGCGAGCACCGGCTGCCGGCCCCTGTCGTCGATCAGCCTGTCCCATGGCGGCGGTGACGGAAAGACCTCGTCGAGAAAGGCCAGGAAGGCCCGGACATTGGGACTGCCACGCCGGCTTTCCGGCCAGAGCGCCGTGATGACCGAGCGCTGCACGGCGAAGGCTTGCAGGACCGGCACCAGTTCGCCGCGCCGCACGTAGGTGGCGGCCAGGTAGGTCGGCGAGATGCCGATGCCGCCGCCGGCCACGAGCACGGTGGCCACGGTCTCGCTCGCGTCAACGATGATGCCGGGCTCCGGGGTGATTTCGACCACGCGTTCGCCGATGCGGAAGGGCCAGCGCAGCGCCTGACCCGAGCTCTGGTAGCGGAAGTTCACGCAGTCATGCTGCACGAGTTCGTCCGGGTGCTTCGGCGTGCCCCGGCGCCGGAGGTAGTCCGGCGAGGCGAAGGCGCAAACCCGGTGCGGCGCGAGCCGGCGCGAGATCAGCCGGGTATCCGCGAGCTCCCCGACGCGGATCGCGACGTCGATGCCCTCCTCGATGATGTCCACCACGCGGTCGTTCAGGCGCAGGTCGATCGAGAGCCTGGGATAGCGGCGGTGGAAGCGCGGCAGCGCGGGGCCGAGCAGGTGCACGCCCATCGGCAGCGAGGCCGCGACCTTCAGCACGCCCGCCGGCTCCGACCGCGCCGCGACCGCCGCCTGCTCGATCTCCTCGGCCTCGCGCAGCAGCCGCAGCGCCCGTTCGTGAAGGTCGCGCCCCTCCGGCGTCAGCGTCAGGGAGCGCGTGGTGCGGCTGAACAGACGCAGGCCGAGGCGCTGCTCGAGGCGCTGGACGCTCTTGCTGACCGCCGAGGGTGAGATCCCGAGGACACGGGCCGCGGCCGTGTAGCTGCCGAGCGAGGCCGACCGCGCGAAGGCCACGATACCCGTGAGCCGGTCCAGGCCGATCTGTTCCATGATGGCACAACTAAAGCGATATGGAGCCTGATTTTCAAGTTCATCCACAGTTTCCACAGTTTTGCCCACGGGTGCCGCGATGGCGCCTGAGCAAAGGGATCTTCCGTGAGCCAGCCCACCCCCATCATCGCTTCGCCTTCTTCGCTCGTCGGGAACCTCCGGAACCGTACGGTGCTGATCTTCGGCGGCACCTCCGGCATCGGCCTCGCCGCGGCGCGCCAAGCCAGGGCGGCCGGTGCGTCGGTGATCGTGGTTGGCTTCGATGCCGCCGGTGCGGAGCGCGTCGCAGCCGAGCACGGCTTTGCCGGCTGGCGCGCGGCGGACGTGACGAAGCCGGACACGATCACGGCGGCTCTCACGGGCATCGCGCAGGTGGACCACCTGGTGCTGCTCGCCGGGACCTTCGTGGCCGGCAAGGTGCTCGAGGCCGAGGTCGATCACCTGCGGCGCGCCTTCGAGGAGCGGATCTGGGCGGCGGTCCATACGCTGCGCGCGCTCGGTGACCGCCTTTCCCCGGAGGCGTCGGTCACTTTCATCTCCGGCGCCTTGGCGGACCGTCCCACCGGGCAGGGCACCGCCGTGCTGGCCGCTGCCTCCGCCGCCATGGAAGCCCTGGCCCGTGGCCTCGCCCTCGAACTCGCACCGCGGCGCGTGAACACGGTGTCGCCGGGCACGACCGACACGCCGCTGCTCGCCCGCACGCTCGGGGCCAACCGGGATGGCTACGTGGCGGCGTTGAAGGAGAAGCTGCCGCTGCGCCGCCTCGGCACGGCCGAGGAGGTCGGGGCTGCGGTGGTCTTCCTGATGGGCAACGGCTTCCTGAATGGCGAAACGCTGCACGTCGACGGTGGCTCACGCCTCGTCTGACGCCGCAGCGCTCGATCCCGCCCCTGGAGACAGCCCGAGCATGCCCTCCTTGTGCGACCCTATACGCATCGGTGCGATCGAGGCGTCGAAACGCATCCTGATGGTGCCAATGACGCGCGCCCGCAAAACGCGCGAGCACGTTCCGACACCTGTGATGGCGCGCTACTACGCCCAGCGCGCCACGGCGGGGCTGATCATCTCCGAGGCGATCGGCATCTCGCGGGAAGGCATAGGGTGGCCCTGCGCCACGGGCGCTGGATGGCGAGCAGGTCACGGGGACGCCCTGCGAAGATCGTGCCCACGCCACGCTGAAGGTCTACGCGGGCGCGCCGCACGGCCTTGCCGCCACCCACCAGGAACAACGCAACGCTGATCTGCTGGACTTCGTCCGCGGGTGAGTGCCTCCGAAGGTGTCGGTCGGGAGTGCTGCACATCCTGAGCGATGATTTCCGCCGCTTGGGTGAAGCCACCCGCGCGGCGGCGGCATGGGTCGTTGGCTTCCCGCGCGAGCCACCGTTCCATCGGCGATGCCGGCGGCTGCCTGCTGCTCATCCACTGCATGGTGGAGGGGGCATTACTTCGAGGACACAGCCTGGTGGGGTGTCTTGCGCGCCCTCGCCAAGGCAACAGGAGGAAGCGGCCGAAGCCAAACGGGCAACCTGCTGCCCGAGGCTCTGCAACGGACCGCCAGCGCGGCACGGCAGCACCATGCCGCGCTCAGGAGCGCCATAATTTACGGCCACGGCACATGGATGTTGCTGGATCTTTGATCGCCTGCTTTCGAGCAGAACTGCCGTGAATATGGGGCTGCATATGTCCGACTTAGCGGTGGCTGAAGCCGGCAAGTCATTCCTGCCCGATTTGCCTGAGAGGTGCTGGGGGTAATCCTTTTGGTGCGGCTGTGTTGAATGGCGGTGGTGAAACGGTGTGTAAATCCGCGACCTCGTTTGAATGTTGTTTGACCAAAGATGCAAAAAGTTAAATTCCAGGGAGAGTGGCGTGGATTTTAAATGAAAGATTTTCACGGCGGGAGTCGGATCACCACTGAACGCCGCGTTGCAGTCGGGTGTCCGGTTCGGGCGCATGGTGCTGGCGTAATGCCGCCGCGGCAGCGAAGTATAATATTGAGCAGGCAAATTCATTGCCGTTTTCAGGACGTGGACGTGAAGCGTTGCTCGACCGCGCAGCGCCTGGAACAGCCGCTCGCCCCATCGGAGGATTTCAACGAAGACAGGAACGCTCCGGCGGTGCGTGGCCGCAGGTCTTGGGGTTCGCGCTGGTCAGGCTTGGCAGTGTCTCAGGGCGCGCCACAGTCCGGGCTGTTACCAGAGCGGTCAGCCAGTGACGTTCCAACGGATGTCACGGTTCCGCGTCGAATTCCTGCACTGTCCAGACGCTGATCCAGCGCAGGGCTGATTCGATCACCTCGTCCGGGAGGGTGTCGTAGTGAGGAATGAGATCGAAGTTGACGCTGCGCTTAAGGGTGTAACCGCCCGCCAGTGCCGGCAGGATGGTGGTGAAGTCGAACAGCGTGGCCGTGACCGCGAGCACGATCGCTGCCCAGCCTGATCGTCTTGCCCGTCCGGCCATCGGCGTTTCCTGGCGTGTCCACCGCGGTTGAGCAAGCCTTCGATGCTGCCATGGCCGGAAGCATCTCGGCGCAACATCCACATCCGCAGATCCAGCGTCGCCGCAGCGTCCTCGCTGAGCGGGCGGAGTGGTGCTTGCCATGATGTTGTGCCGCACAATGACAATGCAGTCCATGGCATTTCAGGGGGAAAGTCCATATCGGAATTGGTCGCAGCCACGGGGTTTTTGGATTCTCGCCTGGGTTGAGCAGCGCGAAACGGTACCCCCGAGAGTTTATCTGCCAGGGCGGCCTAGCTCGAGGTTGCCAAAGCCGTATCGCACCCGTTGAGGTTGCTATTCACCTCTTGTCGTGGGTGAGGGTGTTTACGGCGCGCGTTTGCAAGATAGAATTATCAGAATCGGTCGCGCTTCTGATAAGCTTTGCTCTCCATTTGACGGTGAATGGGCTATGAGGGCGCGTCTCAATTCCGGAGCCTGGGTATGAAAGCGTTGCACGCGCTCTCAATCTTGTCGGTGTTGGCGCTGACGGGTTGCGCCCAGAGCGGACCGTTTCTGCCAACAAGTGGCCCGGACCGAGCCAGCGTTCTTGGCAACGCCGCCCTTGCAACCGGCCCCACCGAGACCACGGCATCGTTGCCCTATGTTCTGGTGCCGCTGACGCAGCCCTTGGTCAGCTTACTTCAAACGAAGGACCAACCGCCGTCCTTTGATCAGAGCGCGGCTGAGCAGCCCGTCAGCGAAACCCTGATCGGGATCGGCGATACCGTGGTGGTCACCATCTTCGAGAGTGGCGCCGGAGGCCTCTTCATCCCGCCGGATGCCGGTTCACGCTCGGGCAACTTCGTGACATTGCCCGGGCAGCAGGTGGACCGTCAGGGCAATATCTCGATCCCCTACGGCGGAACCATCCGTGCCCAGGGGCGCACCACGATTCAGGTGCAGCGTGCGATCGAAGCGCGCCTGGCAAATCGCGCCCTGGAACCCCAGGTCGTGGTCACACTGACGGACCGCCAATCGAGCACCGTCTCGGTTCTTGGCGAGGTCAACAAGGCGGAGCGCCTGCCACTCGACGCAGGCGGCGAACGCTTGCTGAGCGCCATCGCACGGGCTGGCGGGCCGAAGTACCCGTCCTACGAGAGCATGGTCACGGTGCAGCGGAGGGGCAGGGTGGTGCACGCCCTGCTGGGTGAGATCGCGCAGAACCCCTCGCAGAACATCGCGCTTCGTCCCGGCGACGTGGTCTACATATCGCGGGAGCCACGCTACTTCACCACCCTCGGCGCCATGGGCCAGACCAATTCGGTGGAGCAGATCAACCGCCGCTTTCCCTTCGACTCCGTGAACCTGTCCATGGTGGATGCGGTGGCCCGCGCCGGCGGGCTGACCGATGACCGCGCCAACCCACGAGCGGTGTTTCTTTATCGCTTCGAGAAGCGCGAAACCCTGCAAGCCGCCGGGCTGGCGGTGCCGCCGAATGCACCGGAGGATGTGCCCACGGTCTACCTCGTGGACTTCCTCAATCCTTCCGTGTTCTTCATGGCATCGAAGTTCCCGATCCGTGACGGCGACTTGATCTACACGTCCAATGCCCCGGCAACGGAGCTTTCGAAGTTTCTCAGCCTGCTGAGCCCCGGGACGGGTTCCATCGCGTCGGTCCGCAGCGGCCTCTTCTGACGGTCCTTGACGTCGGCTCCGGTTCTCGCAACTGCCTGCCATCACCCATCGTGTGAGTGATGGCACGGGCGAGGAGAATGGAGACCTTCACAGGGCCGGCCGCAGGTCCGTGGAGGCACCCGGAAAGGTGTGCCGGATCGTCCATGACACGGTGTTGAACAGCTTGGCTCGTCGAAAACGAAGTTCCGGCGCGAGGAACTGCAGCACGGGAGCGCCGGGCACGTTCTCACCTCCGACTCTCTTCGCAGCCTGTTCAACCCACGGACTGACCATGCCCCAAGCGATCGGCTACGCCGCCAAGCACTCGTTCAGCCGCTTGCGGCCCATGACGTTCCAGTGCGACGACCCCAAGGCTGGGGAGGTCGAGATCGAGGTTCTCTTCTGCGGCGTCTGCCACTCCGACATCCATCAGGCGAAGAACGAGTGGGGCAACACCGTTTACCCCTGCATGCCCGGGCACGAGATCGTCGGGCGCGTGGCGCGGGTCGGCGGCTCGGTTACGCGTCACAAGGTCGGTGACGTCGTGGGGGTGGGTTGCATGATCGACAGCTGCCGCGCCTGCGAGCCCTGCCGGGCCGGGGAGCAGCAGTATTGCGAGGGTCCGAACAGCTGGCTCGCGACCTACAATGGCCCGATGGTGCCGGCGGCCAAGTCACCGGATGGGCAGAACCACTACGGTCGCGACAACACCTTCGGTGGCTACGCCACCCGCATCGTCGTGGCCGAGGATTTCGTACTGAAGATCCCGGCCGCGCTGAAGCCTGAAGTCGCCGCGCCCATCCTTTGTGCCGGCGTCACGACCTACTCACCGCTGCGCTACTGGAAGGTCAAGGCTGGTGACAAGGTGGGCGTCATCGGTTTTGGCGGGCTGGGCGACATGGCAGCGAAACTCGCCAAGGCAATGGGTGCGGAAGTGACGGTCTTCACCCGCACGGAGGAAAAGAAGAAAGAGGCGGCGCGCCTGGGCGTCAGCTGCGTGCCGGAAAGCGACAAGGACGCCATGAAGGCGCTGAAGAACAGCTTCGACTTCATGCTCAGCACCGTGCCGGAGAAGCACGACGTGAATCCCTACGTGCAGATGCTCAAGCGCAACGCGACGCTGGCGGTGGTGGGCGCGCTGGAGCCGCTGGCGCCGGAAAACAACATGGAGCGCGCCATGCATCGCAAGAGCGTCGCGGGTTCGCTGATCGGCAGCATCGCGGAAACGCAGGAAGTGCTGGATTTCTGCGCCGAGCACGGGATCGGCCCCGACATCCAAGTGATCCCGATCCAAGAGATCAACGACGCCTACCGCAAGGTGGAGCGGGGCGACGTCCGCTTCCGCTACGTCATCGACATCGCCTCGCTGCGTGCCGAGGAGGTCGAGGCGGCTTGAGGAGCAGCAGCGGCACGATGGCCGCGCCCTGACCGTGTCTCGTGGCGACGCCGGGTGGCGCCGCATCCTGACGACTGGGCAGCGCGGTTACGGCGCGCCGCCAGCCGGCTGCTTACGCGGCATCCGCCACCGGCATGGGTGCTGCCACCGCCTGAACGGCCAGGTGGTCGGCCAGCCGCAGCGCCAGCGCCACGATGGTCAGGGTCGGGTTTGCCCAGCCGGAGGTCGGGAACACTGAGGAGCCCGCCACGTAAAGGTTCTCCTTGCCGAACACCCGGCAATCCGCGTCCACCACGGCGGTGCGTGGATTGTCTCCCATCCGCGTGGTGCCGATGTGATGGTGCCCACCCTGCAGGATCGTGTGGTGATCGCCCTCGGTGTCTTCCAGCGGCCAGTCCGCGGTGCCATCCAGGAGCCACCCATCAGGCGCAACCTTGCCCAGGCCGAGGCGCGTGAACTCAGATCCCAGCAGCTCCGTCATCACCTTCGCGGAGTGCTTGTCGAGCGAGGACAGCCGCCAGTCGAGGTCGGCCCGTCGCTGACCCAGGGCATCGCGCTCCGTCGAGAGCACCACCCGGCTGTCCGGGTTGGGTGCCTGTTCCCCGCGCGTCAGGACGTACAGCGCCGTGGGCCGGACGATGAAGGACCGTCGCCGCACGAAGCGTCGTACCAGGTTGGCCGGCACCTCGTGCAGCACCGGCGCGAGTGCCAGAAGGTCACCCATCGCGGGGCGACGACGCTGCTTGATCGCAGTTCCGATGCGTGACGCCGCCTCCGTCACCCCCGGCAATGAACGGAAGTAGATGGCCAGGGAGGAGTTCAGGATGCCGTGGCGGGCCTGAACCTCCGGCGTGGACACGATGCTCGGCCAGAGCCGCGGCCCACTGCGTGGGTAGTGTTGGCGCCACACCTCCAGCATCCGGTACGGGTCGGTGGCCTGCAGTGTCGCCGTGCGGCACTTGGGGTGTTCCATGAAGAAGCGCCCGACCAGTCCCTGGCCGTTGCCGATGCCACCGCGTTCCCGCGCATCGGACGCCAGCAGCAGCCGGGCGTTCTCGATCCCGCCCGTGGCGAGTACGAAGTGTCGGGCGCGTAGCTCGAAGCTGCGGCCGCCCAGGGTACGAACGCGGGCTCCTGACACCGTGCGTCCGTCACCCGATGCCAGGAGCTCCGTTGCGGTGCCGCCCAGCAGCACCGTCACAGAATGCGAGCGTTGCAACTCGTCGCGATAGCGTTCGCCCAAACGTTCGGCGCGAATGCGCCAGAAACGCACCACGAAGCTGGCGGGATCGAGAGCCGGGTCCGGAACACCAACTTCGTCCCAGAGAGCACCGTAGCTGCCCTGGCCGACGTTCATCACCGCGCTTGCCTCGTGGAAGAAGGGCAGCATGGTGTCGTAGCTCACCGGCCAGCCGCTGTGCGGCACCCAGGCACGGCGCGTGAAATCCACAGGGTCAAGGGGAATGTTGCGTCCCGACCAAGTGGCGGTGGTGCCGCCGAAGCCCCGCGAGCGGGATTGCGTCAGCGGATAGTAGGGTAGGCCAAGGTTGGTGCCTTCGTTGAGCGCCTGCGCGGCCGCGTTCGGCTTCAGTCCACCGCTTTCAAGCAGCACCACGCGCAAAGGGGTTCGAGCAAGACGTCGGGCCATGGCAATACCCGCAGCGCCCGCACCGATGATGACGACGTCGGCTTCAACAACCGTGCCACTCTCAACGCCCTCGAGATCTACGAACATGGTTGCCAGTGTCCATTCGTGCTGCGCCCGGCACTGCGGCAGCACCGGGGTAAGTGATTGAAGGGCCGGGAACGATCAGGGCGCATTTTGAAATCGCGACGGCCTGGCGGGGCGGTGCCGGTCGGCAAGCTCAGTGCAGTCCATCAACGAGGTTCAATGCCAGATCCTCGAGCGTGTCCGGATCCACGTCGCCGGTCAGGGCGTAGGCAACCTCGCCCTGGTACCACCAGAAGACGTTCTTGCCCGCCTGCTGGACGTGCCGCGGCACCGACTGACCGGGTGCCGGAGCCCGGACCGCGAAGATGGACAGGACGATGTCCCCAGGCACCGACACCACCATTTCGATGCTCGATCCTGCCTTGGATGGAAACACCTGCACGTCGAGGACGCGCCAGTCTCCCGGAACCTTGGGAACCGTGATCGACGTCACGGCACGGATTTCCGCCGGGTTGTAGTCGGGATCTTCTTCCTGCGACGGCATCGCGGCCCGAAGCATCGAGACGTGGTGGGCCGACACCGCTTCGTCCACGAAGGATGGAATCCTGGGAGAAGCCTCGGTTTCCTGGATGATGGTGGGGCCGAGCTGCACGCTGCCCAGCCAGCCTAATCCGATGAGAGCTGCGGCGATTCCTCCGCGGATCAGGCCGCGTGTCCACCACGCGCGAACGAGGCTGCGCTCGAGCTTGCGCACGGCTGCCGACGCGGCGGCGGTCATGGTCGGGGGAGGCGCGTTGCGTCGCTGCAGAAGCCGGACCTGGTCGTTGATGCGCAGATCCGCCATGACGCGCGCGGCGACGGCGGGGTTGCGGGACAGGAAATCCTCCACCTCGACGCGCCGGGCCATGTCGAGCTGGTTGTCGACGAAGGCGTCCAGTTCGAAGTCCGAGACCGGATCAACCATTTGACCCTCCTCTGCTACTCACGACGCGAAGACGCGGTTCGCCCGGCGGCAGTTTGCGGGTGGCGCTGCCATCTCGGGAGTCGGCATGCTCCACGCCGCGCAGGGCAGCGCGGGCCCGGCTGAGGCGCGACATCACGGTGCCGGTTGGCACGCCCAGGGCCGCGGCAGCGTCCTCGTAGGAGAGGCCTTCCACCACCACGAGGTGGAAGGCTGCGCGCTGATCATCGGGCAGGAGCAGGAATGCTTCCTCGATCTGGCGCAGGTGAACGTGATCCAGCTGCGTCGGATCAGCCTCACGCGGTTGGATCGTTGCGTAATCACCCTCACGCACCCGTTCCGAGCGCCGCGAGCGCCAGCCGTCCACGAAGGTGCTGTAGGTGATCGAGAGCAGCCATGCCCGCAGATTGCCGCCAATGCGGAAGGCTGCGCGGCGGTCGTAGGCTCGCACCAGCGCTTCCTGCACGAGGTCATCCGCATCCGCCGCGTGCCGCGCAAGGACGCGGGCGTAACGACGCAGGAAGGGGATCTGCTCCTCGACGTCGAACCGTTTTCGCGTGCCTGCCATGGTGGCTGAAACGGAGCCGAGGACGGGTTTATTCCCGCAGCTGGTCGTTTTTTCTCCTGGCGGGTCGATTTTGTGCGCCTTGGGCGCGAAATACGGCCCTGAAGCTCCGGTGTCGCTCTCGGCTATCCTGATCGTGCCCCGCCATATCGGCTGCGAAAGCTCATTGCGGCCTGATCCGTGAGCTTCGATGCGGCGACGGGCGGGTCTCGCTCCCGCAACGGTCCAGGCACCACTGGCTCGTCCCGCTCACCCCGGTGGGCAGGCGCAAATGTCCTCCGGGCGGGATCAAGGATGCGCCACCACCTCACGGGACTGCCCGGCGAATGCCGCCCTGCATGAGCGCTGGCGCCCTATAAGCGCCTGCACTGGAGGCGTTGGTCGATCGCCTGGGCGCCCGACGGCTTGCTCAGGTAGGCCTGGACGCGCTGTTCGCACCGGCTCGGGCTCGGCAGGGGCGGCAGGCGCGTGATGCGGGCAGGGTCCGGAACGACGTGGCCGCCTTCGCAGCGCAGCCCGTCCGGGCGGGCGACGAAAGGATCCGCGCTGTCGCACATTTCCTGTGCCCGCAGGGCCGTCGCCCAGCGGGCGCCCTCCTGCAGGCAGGCCTGGTCCTGCTCATCCAGGCTGACCAGCGAGGCGTCGAGCGCCTTGCGCATGTCGAAGTAGCATTGGGGATGGTAGGATGGGAGCCGCAGGAGATCCCGTACCTCCGGCCGCTCAACGATCGCATCATAGGCCCGGCGCTGCCGTTCGGCGCGCCGTTCCGCCCAGGCGGTCGCGATGTCGGCGCCCGGGGCATCGGCCGCCTGCGCCTTCCCGCGCAGTGCCGCCTCGGTTCCACCCAGGACGTACTGGTCCAGCGCGGTCAGGGCGATCTCGCTCGGATACACCGGCGCGGCCTGCGGCTGCGTTTGCCGGAGCAGGTCCGCCAGGGTCAGGTAGGACTGCTTGCGCAGTGTGTAGCCCTCGGCGGAGTAGACGTCGATCGCCGCCAGTGACTTCGACAGCACCGCATCCAGCAGGCCGATGAGCCCGAAGGGGCGCCGCCGTGTGACATCGGCCCCGGTCATCTCCGTGACGGAGGAGTTGATCACGATCACGAAGGCCCGGTCCTGCCCGGATAATGTTTCGAGCGCCCGAGGGTTGAGCTGCCAGAGGTCGGAGCGGTGCTGGCCGTAAACCAGCTCCGACAGGATCATGTAGATCTCGATGAGCGCCTGGTTGTCGTTGGCGCCACCATCCATCAGCAGCACGGTGCGCTCGCTGTCCTTGGTGGCACAGTAATCCTGCAACTGGGCAAAGTCGATCAGGGCCGGGAAGGCCGAGGATGCTGCGACGCCGGAGGCCAGCGGGTAATCGGAAACGCGCGATTTCAACATACCGAAGTAAAGGTCGCTGAAGGCGAAGTGGAAGTACTCGTCGGGTGTCCGTCGGCGCAGGAAGCCGCGGTTCGGCAGGGGCCAGCACCCTGCCTGGGCGACCTGGCTCCCCAGTCCGACACGGTTCTCGGAGGTGATCGTGGCGTTCAGGAAGAGGTGCGGTCTTGCCGGGTTGAGATCGCCGAAGGTGAACGGGTCACGTCCTCCGCGCCCTTCGCCCAGGAACTGCCGATCGATGATCTCGGCGAAACGGCCTGCGCTGACCGTGGACGGAACCAGCGGCATGAAGGCGCGCACGGCCTGCTCGCGGATCAGTTCCTTGTAGCCTTGGCCCAGGGTTCGCATGACGGGTTCGTAGAGCCACACCGGGCGTTCGCGCCCGTGCGGCTGCACGCCCTGGCAAGGCGTGTCCGGGTCGCAGGACAGGGCGTAGACGGACCCGGCGAAGCTGCCGCCGGACACGGAGGAGAGCACGCTCGTCCGGCCGAGCAGCCCCAGGAAATCCAGGTAGAAGAGTGCCTCGCCGGAGAACACGGCTGCCTTGGTGCCGCCCCCGGATAATGCCACCGAGATGAGGTCCCGCTGGGAGGAGGATCGGCACCTTGCCGCCAGTTCTTCGCGGGTCTGACCGGACGTCTGGGGCTGCGCGGCCAGGCACGCCGGGTCGACACGCCAACGCACCGGTGTTGCCGGAACTCTTTCTGCCGCCGTGTCGGGTTGGTTCTTCGTGGGCAGGTTGGTGCAGGCCACGAGGTGCAGCAGCGCCAACAGCACCAGGACACGGCAGGACATGAAGGCACGGCCAAAAAGTTCCATAATCGCAATGAATCATATTTGAAACGTACCAGCAATGACAGTAGGCCAGGATGCGCCTGTAGCGGCCACGGGGTCTCGCTGTGCTCCGCCTCCGCCACGCACCGAACCGGCCCGCCAGGGTGGCACCGACCCTTGCGGCACCAGCTCGCGGACCCGCAGCAGCTGTGCGCAGGGAAGCGGGCGGGAATACTTCCTACCTCCTTCTTGATGCCCCCTTTGCCGCACCCGCGGACCTTCCGACGCGGTGTGACATTTCATGTCCGGGTGCCGCCTGCTAGGTTGGTCCCATGCCATCCAGTGATCTCTCGACCGCCCTCCGAGTTCTGAGACCCTGTGGCCTTGTCGATGCGCCGGTGGCATTCGGGCGTTATCAGATCGCCGGCGAGGTCATCGAAGCTGCTTCGCAGCTGCTGGCTGATCCGCCCTGGTCCGCCGGGCGGAGCAGCCGCTCAGAAGGCCTGATCGCCGGGCAAGCGTGTTCCTCGTGAGCGTGCAGGACACGGAGCGCTCCTGGACGGAAGCCGAGCGTCTCACCGCTCTCGAACGCTACGCCATCCTCGATACGCCTCCCGAGCAGGAGTTCGACGATCTCGTTCGCCTGGCTGCGGAGCTGCTGGATGCACCGATGGCGGCCGTGAACCTGATCGCGGCTCACCGGCAGTGGTTCAAGGCGGAAACGGGCCTGGGCGTTCGCGAGATGCCGCTCGACAACTCCATCTGCGCCCAGGTGATGCTGCAGCCTGACAAGCTGGTGATCCCGGATCTCCTGAAGGACACCCGCTTCAACTGCAATCCACTGGTGACGTCCGGACCGACCCTGCGGTTCTACGCGGGGGAACCACTGCGCACCCCTGAGGGCCTGCCCCTGGGAACGCTTTGCGTGCTCGACGCGAAGCCCCGCCCCGAGGGGCTGACCCCGCAGCAGAGTTTCGTGCTCAAGGCCCTGGCCCGCCAGGTCATGGGACAGCTGGAGCTACGCCGGGCCATTGCGCAGCAGGCCCGCATGGAGGCGCTCCAGCGCCAGACGCTGCTCAGCGTGACCGACTTCGCCATCATCAGCACCGACCTGCAGGGGAAGGTGCTTGGCTGGAACCCAGGCGCCGTCAACCTGACGGGCTGGACCGAGGCGGAGATGGTCGGGCAGTCCGCCGACCTGATCTTCACGCCGGAAGACCGGCAGCAGCACGCGCCGGAGGCTGAACGGGAACGGACTTTCCGGAACCGGCGGTCGCTCAACGAGCGCTGGCACGAGCGCAAGGATGGTTCTCGCTTCTGGGGCAGTGGCGAGATGATGCAGCTCCTGAACGAGGACGGCGTGCATGTCGGCTACGTGAAGGTGATGCGTGACCGCACGGAGCAGCATCAGGCCGGGGAAACTCAGGCCGCCCTCAACGAACGCTACAGGCTCGCGTCGCGGGCGACGAACGATGCGGTCTGGGACTGGGATCTTCGAACCAACCTCATCCAGTGGAACGATGCGTTGCGGGGCGCCTATGGCTGGACGCCCGATCTGGTGGCTCCGACGGGAGAGTGGTGGCTCTCGGCGGTCCATCCGGAGGATCGGGAGCGGGTGGATCGCAGTATTCACGCCGTGATCGACGGCGCGGGAACGAGCTGGATCGACGAGTACCGCTTCATGCGGGCCGATGGCAGCTATGCCGACGTTCTGGACCGTGGCTATGTCATCCGGGATCGTGACGGCCGGGCTGCCCGCATGATCGGTGCCATGCTCGACATCAGCGAGCGCCGGCAGGCTGAGGCGGCGCTGAGCGCGAGCCAAGCCAAGGCGGAACTTCAGCGTCGTCTTTATGAAGCCATCCTGAGCAACACTCCCGACCTGGCCTATGTCTGGGGTCTCGATCATCGCTTCGTGTACGCGAACAATGTTCTGCTCCGGATGTGGGGAAGGACCTGGGACGAGGCGATCGGCCGGAACTGCCTGGAACTGGGTTATCCGGACTGGCACGCGGCCATGCACGACCGCGAGATCGAGCAGGTGATCGCCACCAAGCAGCCGGTGCGCGGCGAGGTCCCTTTCGCGGGCGCCTTCGGGCGGCGCATCTACGAATACATCCTGGTTCCGGTGATCGGCGAGAGCGGTGAGGTTGAAGCCGTCGCCGGCACGACGCGCGACGTGACCGATGCGCGGGAGATCGAGGCCACGCTGAAGCTGCATGCCGAGCGCGTGCAGCTGGCCCTCGCGGCCGGCGCGATCATTGGTACGTGGAACTGGGACCTGCCTACGGACCGTTTCACGGTGGACGAGGGCTTTGCCCGTGCCTTCGGCCTTGATCCGGCGCTCGGACGTGCCGGCCTCAGCCTCGAGCAGGTGATTGCCGGCGTTCATCCGGACGACAAGGCAGGGCTTGCCGTCGCCATCAACGAGGCGATCGCCCGCGGCGGCTCCTACGCACACCAGTACCGGGTACGGCGCGAGGACGGGGAGTACTACTGGATCGAGGCCAACGGCCGTGTCGATCACGCCGCGGACGGAACGCCGCTGAGCTTTCCCGGCGTGCTGCTCGACGTGGAGGAGCGGCGGACCATCGAAGCGGAGCGTGACCGCGCCGCCGCGGCGCTGCGTGCGCTGAACGAGACGCTGGAACAGCGCGTCGCCGAACGTACCGCCGAGCTGATGCGTATCGAGGAGCAGCTGCGCCAGAGCCAGAAGATGGAGGCGGTCGGCCAGCTCACCGGCGGGCTGGCGCACGACTTCAACAACCTGCTCACCGGGATCACCGGCAGCCTGGAGCTGCTGGGCACCCGCGTGGCCCAGGGCCGGCTGAAGGACGTGGACCGCTATGTCAACGCCGCCCAGGGTGCGGCCAAGCGCGCAGCGGCCCTGACGCACCGGCTGCTGGCCTTCTCGCGCCGGCAAACGCTGGATCCCAGGCCAACGGACGTGAACGGGCTCGTGGCGGGCATGGCCGACCTGATCCGGCGCACCGTCGGGCCGGAAATTGAGGTCGAGGTGGTGGAGGCCGGTGGCCTCTGGCCGACGCTGGTGGATGCGCCGCAGCTGGAAAACGCCCTGCTCAACCTGTGCATCAACGCCCGGGATGCCATGCCCGCGGGCGGGAGGATCACGGTTGAAACCGCGAACAAGTGGCTGGACCGGCACGCGGCTGGCGAGCGTGACCTGCCGCCTGGCCAGTACATCTCCCTTTGCGTGACGGACACGGGGACGGGCATGACGCCGGACGTGATCGCCAAGGCCTTCGACCCGTTCTTCACCACCAAGCCGATCGGTCAGGGCACCGGTCTCGGCCTGTCCATGATCTACGGCTTCGTGCGGCAGTCAGGTGGACAGGTGCGGATCTATTCCGAGGTGGGGCAAGGGACGACCATGTGCCTCTACCTGCCGCGGCACTACGGCGATGCCGCCGGACCCGACGTCCAGCCGGACCTGGCCGATGCGCCCCGCGCAGGGGCTGGCGAAACGGTGCTGGTTGTGGATGATGAGCCGACCGTTCGCATGCTGGTGACCGAGGTACTCGAGGATCTGGGCTACGCGGCCATCGAGGCGGCCGATGGCCCGTCCGGGTTGAAGGTGCTGCAGTCCGATGCCCGTATCGATCTCTTGGTGACCGATGTGGGTCTGCCCGGCGGCATGAACGGCCGGCAGATGGCCGACGCGGCCAGGCTCAACCGTCCCGACCTTAAGGTGCTGTTCATCACCGGCTACGCCGAGAACGCGGTGGTTGGTGACGGGCACCTCGAGCCCGGCATGCACGTCATGACCAAGCCCTTCGCGATGGAGGTTCTCGCGAGCCGGATCAAGGAGCTGATCACGGGGCGAGCCTTGTCGTGACCTGACGATCTGCGCGGGTCAGCGCCATGGGATGACTTGCACGACGCTCGCGCGCCTGTTTTCTGCGTCGCAGGCAGGCACGCGATATTCCCCGGTGCCTCGGGATGCTGCGCACTCCCGGGAACGATCGCCGTCATGGAACCCCCACGGGGATGTCGTCGCGCAGGCAGGCTTTCAGATGACTCGGTGCGACCTCGCGGAGTGCCGGCACGCTCGCGGCGCAGGCGGGCAGTGCGTGCGGGCAGCGCGTGCGGAACACGCAGCCGGAAGGCGGGTTGGCAACGCTGGGAATGTCGCCCGTCAGGGGCGCGCCGGCACGGCGGCGCAGCGGATCGGTGTCCGGCACCGCGGCCAGCAGCGCCTGGGTATAGGGGTGCCGGGGAGCGGCATAGAGCGCCTCGCTCGGCGCCATCTCCATCACCCGGCCGAGGTAGAGTACGATCACCCTGTCGCACAGGTACTCCACCACCGCGAGGTCGTGGGAAATGAACAGCATCGTGAGGCCCAGCCGTTGCTGCAGCCCGCGCAGCAAGTTGATGACCTGCGCCTGAACCGAAACGTCGAGTGCCGAAACCGGCTCGTCCGCCACCAGCAACGTCGGCTCCAGCGCGAGCGCACGGGCGATGCCGATCCGCTGGCGTTGTCCGCCCGAGAATTCATGCGGATAGCGGAACAGCGCGTCGACTGGCAGTTCCACCTGCTCCAGCGCCCGCAAGGCCCGCTGCCGCCGTTCGCGCGCCGGGCCGATGCGTTGGATGTGCAGCCCCTCCGTGAGGATCTCGCCCACGGTCATGCGGGGCGACAGGCTCGCGCTCGGGTCCTGGAACACGTACTGCATGCGCGGCCGCAGGGCCCTGAGCGCGCGACGGCCCAGGGTGGTGATGTCCTGCCCCTCCAGCCTGATGCTTCCAGCGCTGGGCTCCACCAGCCGCAGAACGCAGCGCCCGATGGTGGTCTTGCCGCTGCCCGACTCACCCACCAGGCCGACCACCTCGCCCCGCGCGATGTCGAAGGAGATGCCCTCGAGGATGCACAGCATCCCACCACGCGCGGCGCGGAGGGGGTAGGACTTGCCGAGATCTCGGACGGAAAGCACGGGGATCACGACGGCATCTCTCTCCAGCGCAGGCAGCGGCTGTGATGGCCAGGCGCCACGATCTCCAGCGCGGGCATGAGCGCGTCGCAGGCTGGTGCCGCCATGGGGCAGCGCGGGGCGAAGGCGCAGCCAGGCGGCATGCGGGTCAGTGAGGGAACCGTGCCGGGAATGGAGGGCAGGAACTGCCCGGCACGGCGCAGCGCGGTTGCCTTGCCCAGTTGCGGCATGGATCGCATCAGGCCGGCCGTGTAAGGGTGACGCGGGGCGCGAAACACCTCCGCCACGCTGCCGTCCTCCACGACGCGCCCGGCATACATCACCGCCACCCGATCAGCGATGGTGGCGACCACGCCCAGGTTGTGGGTGACGAACAGCATGGCCATGCCACGTTCCCGCTGCTGGCGGCCGAGCAGGTCAAGGATTTGCGCCTGGATCGTCACGTCGAGCGCCGTCGTGGGCTCGTCGGCGATCAGCAGGGCCGGATCGCAGGCGAGAGCCATGGCGATGGTGACGCGCTGGCGCATGCCGCCAGACAGCTCGTGCGGGTATTGTCGGGCACGGCGGGGGGCGTCGGGAATGCCGACCCGATCCAGCAGCCGCACCGCGCTTCTGAAGGCCGTGTCCCGTGAGGCGCCCTGATGCACACGGAGCGGCTCGCCCACCTGCTGGCCGACGGTGAAGACCGGGTTCAGGCTGGTCATCGGCTCCTGAAAGACGACGCCGATCCGACGGCCGCGCACCTGCCGCAGCGCCTCCGCATCGAGCGCCGCCAGGTCCATCGGCGTCTCGCCTGGCGGTGCGAAGCGGATCCGGCCCGCAGCGACCCGCCCGACGCCGCGTGGCAGCAGGCGCAGCAGCGACAGGCTGGTGACCGACTTACCCGATCCGGACTCGCCCACCAGCGCCAGTGTTTCGCCGGCCGGGATCACGAGGTCGACGTCGCTCACGGCGGTCACCGTGTTTCCACCCGCGGTGAATTCCGCCCGCAGGCCGCTGACGGACAGGACAGGCTCCGAAGTCACGACGGGCGGAACGACCCCCTGGAGCCTGGGCATGTGGTGTTCTCCGCTACCGTGAGCGGCGCTACTGCAGGCCGGTGCGGGGATCGAAGGCATCGCGCAGCCCGTCGCCGACGAAGTTGATGGCCAGCACCGTCAACAGCAGCGCGGCGCCCGGCGTCATCCATTGCCAAGCGAATTGTTCCAGCACGACGGTGCTCTGCGCCGCGGTCATCATGTTGCCCCAGCTCGCGGCAGGCGGCGGGATGCCCAGGCCCAGGAACGACAGCCCGGCCTCGAGCAGGATGGCGTTGGCGAACTGGAGCGTGACGTAGACCACCAGGATGTCGATCGTGTTCGGCAGCCCGTGCCGCAGCAGCAGGTGCGGCAGCCCGGCGCCCATGCCGCGCGCGGCCTGAACGAAGTCGCGCTCGCGCACTTCCAAGAGCCGGGCACGGATCATGCGCGCCAGCACGGGCCAGGACAGCAGCGCGATCACCGCCACCGTCGGCCACAGGCCCGGCCCGGTGATGGAGGCCAGCACCAGCAGCACGATCACCGGGGGCAGCGTCATGGCAAGGTCCACCGAGCGCATGGCCACCGCATCCGCCCCGCGTCCACCGAAGGCCGCCAGCGCGCCGACCAGGAACCCGGCCGCCACCGACAACAGGACCGAGCCGGAGGCGACCGCGAACGACGTCCGGCCGCCCTGCAGGGTGCGCGCCAGCACGTCGCGCCCGACGCCGTCCGTTCCCAGCCAGTGCTGGGCCGAGGGCGGCGCATTGCGGGCCAGCAGGTCGATGTTGTTGGGACCCCACCGGAGCCACCAGTCATAGGTCCCGATCAGCAGCAGCGCCGGCACCAGGAGAGCGACGCCGGCCAGCGCGGTCCGGTTCCGCAGGAAGCGTGCCCCCGCGCGGGCGAGGGGGCTCCGAGCCACCATCTCAGGCCACCTCGATGCGGGGATCGATCACGACGTAGATCAGGTCGGTCAGGATATTGGCGAGCAGGACGCAGGCGCCGACCACCAGCGTCGCGCCCATGATCACCGGGTAGTCCCGCGCGCGGACCGCGGTGACCAGCAGCAGGCCCATGCCGGGCCAGTTGAACACGCTCTCGATAAACACTGCGCCGCCGACCGCGAGGCCGATGGTTGAGCCGATCAGCGTCACGACCGGCAGCAGCGCGTTGCGCAGGGCGTGCAGGCCGATCA
Source organism: Roseomonas elaeocarpi (assembly GCF_042433915.1). Taxonomy (NCBI): domain Bacteria; kingdom Pseudomonadati; phylum Pseudomonadota; class Alphaproteobacteria; order Acetobacterales; family Roseomonadaceae; genus Roseomonas; species Roseomonas elaeocarpi. Next base: position 71,448 of record NZ_JBHLUN010000001.1, read on the forward strand.
CCGCGACCTCGCGTACGCCCTTGGCGCGGGCGGTGCGGACGTAGTCGGCGTCCAGCACCTCCAGCATCGCACCGCGGGTGTAGCGCATCACCAGCGCGCCGTGGCCGATCGACAGGAGGCAGGCCGGCAGGATCAGGTGCCGCAGCAGATCGGGTAGCGAAAAGGGCTCGCCCGGCGTTTCCATGCCGCCGGACGGTGCCCAGCCGAGCCGGACCGCGAAGACGTAGAGGCCGATCAGCGCCAGCAGGAAGGACGGGGCGGAGATGCCGGCCAGCGCCAGCACCGAGAGCGACAGGTCGGCGGCACCGTTGCGGCGCACGGCCCCCAGGACGCCCGCGCTCATCCCCGCCAGGACGGCGATGCTCAACCCCACGGCCATCAGCAGCAGCGTCGGCCCGACCCGCGACAGCACGAGCGGCAGCACGGGGTCGCCATTGCCGCTGGACGCGTAGCCGAGGTCGCCCTGCAGCGCCTCGCGCAGCCAGATCAGGTATTGCACCGGCAGGGGTCGGTCGAGACCGAGGCTGGCACGGAGGTTGAGCAGGTCCTGCGGCGACAGCGGCGAGGAAGGATTGACGTAGGCGTCCACCGGGTCACCCGGCGTCAGCCGCAGCAGCACGAACACCACCATGCTGAGCGCCAGCAGCATGAGGGCACCCACCAGCAGCCGCCGCAGCGCGTAGCGGAGCGTCCGCACGGGGCGGCTCTAGGCGATGTCCCAGCGTTCCGGGCGCGCCTGGTAGGGGCCGCCGCCCGGTGCCGGGGTCCACACGAAATCCTTCAGCCGCGTGGAGGCGACGCCGTAGCGATTGGCCACCCACAGCGTGCCCCAGGGCAGGTTGGCGTTCATCGTGCGGCACACGTCGCGGTAGCGGTCGGTGCGCCGCGCCGGATCGATTTCGGCCAGGGCCGCGTTCAGGGCCTCGGTGAGCGGCGGCATGTCGATGCGCAGGACATTCGCACCGGCCGGCGGGATCTCCGACGTGTTGAGACCGACGTTGATGTTGCTGGGATCGGGTCCGTCCTGCAGTCCGGCATAGATCAGCGGGAACTGCGATGGATCGGTTTTACCGGTGGCGTAGACGATGCTGTTGTAGGTCGGCACGTCGACGGCGCGCGGGACCACGTTGATCCCGACCTGTGCCAGCATGGACTGGATCGCGGCGAGCACGTTGGCTGCCAGCGCGTTGGTGTAGTAGGTCAGGACCGTGACCGGCTTGTCGCCGTTGATCCTGTTCCACCCGGCGGCGCGCAGCAGGGCCTGCGCCTTGTCGGGGTCGTAGCCGTAGGTGTCGAGCCCGGAGGGTACGAGCTGCGGCGCAACATAGGCGCAGTTCGCCACCGTCGCAGCACCGCCGTACAGCGATGTCACGATGGCTGCGCGGTCAATCGCGTGCATGACTGCCTGGCGGACCCGCAGATCCTTCCACAACGGCACTTCGGCGTTGAAGCCGAGGTAGTTCACCACGTAGGAACTGCCTTCGATGATCCGGAACCGGTTGTCGCCCTTGAAGTTGGGCAGGTCGTCCGCTTCCACGTAGCTGAACTGGATCTCGCCCGAACGCAGCGCGGCCACGGCGCCGGCGGTGTTCTCGAAGTAACGGTTCACCACGCGCCCCACGCGCGGTGCGCCGCCGCGGTAGTCCGGATTGGCCAGCAGTTCCACGTACTGGCCGCTGACGTAGCGGGAAAAGCGGAAAGGGCCGGTGCCGACCGGTGAGGTGGACCACCAGCTATTGCGCGGCAACTCCGCCACGGGCACGGCGGACAGGGCGTGCTGCGGCAGGATCATCAGCCGGCTCAGCGTGTCGGTCATGGAGGCGTTCGGCCGCGACAGACGGATGATCACGGTGCGCGCGTCGGGCGTCTCGACCCTGTCCACGGTGGACAAGCGCCCCGCGAAGACCGAACCGGAAGCGCCGTTGCGCGCCAGCCCCAGGGTGAAGGCCACGTCGGCAGAGGTGAACGGTTGGCCGTCATGCCACTTCGCCTCCGCGAGGTGGAAGGTATAGCTGGTCAGTTCCGTCCCTACCTCCCACCGCTCGGCCAGCGCGCCCACCACCTTGGACAGCGTCTCGTCGTAGGTGATCAGCGGCTCGAGGTAGAGCGAGAACCAGGTGAAGCCGGCGGTCGCCGCGAGCGGGTTGAAGTTGCCGGGCAGGCCGCCCGGTCCGACATCGAAACCGCCCGAGATTGTTTTGGCCGTTGCTTGCGCCCGGGCGCGTCCGACACCCGGCAAGCTTCCCAGGGCGCCCAGGCCCAGCAGGACGTTTCTGCGCTTCATGGCAGCCCCTCCCTAGCTTGTGCGTCGCGCCATTCTTTCGGCGATTAACGTCAGGATGCTTTCGTAGTGCTCGTGCAGGCGTATGCGGGCGGTCTCCACCTCGCCAGCCGTCACGGCCTCCGCGATGGCCTTGTGGTCCTGCCAGGTTGCGAGCGGAGCGGTGTTGTGCAGCTTCAGGTCGGCCGAGGCCCTGGCGAAGGCCACCCAGAAGACGTCGAGCAATCGTCCCAGCGTGACGTTGCCGCCGCTGCGGAACAGCACGCGATGAAATTCCTGATCCTCCGCCGCGAAGTCTTCGGCGTGCTCGGCACGGTCATGCATGGCGTCGACGATGCGGCGGAGCTCCGCCTTGTCGTCCACCGACATGGCGCGCATGGCGTCGCCAATCGTGGCGACCTCCAACGCGCGGCGGATCTCCAGCAATTCCTTCAGCTCACACAGGGAGTCCCGCAGACCGAAAGCAAGGTTGTCGAGCAGCGGGGCGAACGAGAAGGCGCTGACGAACACGCCCACCCCGCGACGGGATTCGATGATGCCCAACGATTCCAGGGCGCGGACCGCTTCCCGAACAGAGGAGCGGCTGACCTGCAGCGCCCGCGCCAACGCGCCTTCGGGCGGCAGCGGATCGCCCGCTGCGAGGCGATTGTCGGTGATAAAGGCCTTCAGGCTTTCCTGGACGGTGATGTGCAGGAGCCTGGGCCTGTCGAGCGGCTTCGGCCGAGATGACATATCATATAGATATTTAGCTGTCAGATATCTAGCAACTGAAAACGTGCTGCGAGGGGAAGTATCACCGCCAGGGACCGGGAGAACGGCGGCTGTCGGAGCGGCTGGCCGCTGTGAGGACGACAACCGATGATGCACAGTGACCAGCTGCCCATCGACATCGCCGTCGCCCGACGCCTCATCCACGAACAGTTTCCGCAGTTCCGCGACGAGAAGATCACGCCGGTCGCCGTGGCAGGGACGGTCAACGCGCTGTTCTGCATCGGCCCGGGACACGCCGCGCGCTTCCCACTACGGGCGATGGAGCCCGCCGAATGCGCCCGCCTGCTGCGCTCCGAAGCTCAATCTGCCGCTGGCCCTGGCCGCCGCGCAGAAATCGGAGTTTGAGGTGGCGATCGCGGGCGGCACCGTCCGCACCCGGGACCTCGACGTCTGCGGCCCGGCGGGGGAGGAACTGTTCACCGCCTACCGCGTGGACACCGCCGTGTTCGGCGTCGGCGGCGTGGATGCGGACGGATCGCTGCTGGACTACTCGCGCGAGGAGGTGCGCATCCGCGAGGTGATGATGCGGCACGCTCGCCGCTCCTTCCTGGTGCTCGATGCTTCCAAGTTCGGCCGCCCCGCGCATGTGCGCGGCGGGGGGATCGAGGATGTTTCCGCCGTCTTCTGCGACGCGGAGCTGCCACCGGCGATACGCGACCGGCTGGCGCAATCGGACACGGCGATCGTGCCGTGCCCGCCTCTCCTGCCGGGCGATCCGGCTTCCCCCTGATCCTTGGCTTCCCCAACCTGTGGGCGGCGCTGCTCGGCAACGACACGGACGCCGACGCCGGCGACACCCGCGCGATCGTTTCGGTGGACACGACCAGCCTGAAGGGCACGGTCACCTTCAACGCGGCGACGAAGACCCTGGCCTGTTCCGCCGACGCCGACGAGTTCGACCTGGTGAGGCCGGGCGCCACGGTGCAGGAAAGCTTCTCCTACACCATGGCCGACAGCGCCGGCGCGACCTCGACCGCCCGGGTGACGGTCACGGTGGCCGGGGGTGCCAACAACGCCCCGGTCACCGTGACGATCTGGTCCGATGCGATCGCCGGCAACGCGGGCGAGGACATCATCCGCGGCGGGCTCGGTAACAACACCATCTCCGGCCTCGACGGCGCCGATCAGCTCTGGGGCGGGCTCGGCGACGAACGGCTGTTCGGTGGAAAGGGGATCGGCACCCGTTACGGTGAGCCAGGCGATGACATCCTCGACAGCGGTGACGGCAACGACGTCCTTCACGGTGGCCTGGGCAACGACCGCCTGACCGGCGGGCCGGGCGCCGACCTCTTCGTTATCGAAGGAGGGCTCCTGGCGGGGATCGACACGATCACCGATTTTGAGGTGGGGGTTGATCACCTCAGCCTGGAAGGCATCCGCAACTACTTGGGTGTGCGGATGGACGTCGATTTCGATGACACCCAGGACGGCGCGCTCCTTTTCGCAGGCGGCGCTGTCCGGCTCCTCTGGGTGTCCGATGTTTCCGACCCGAACGCCCTGATGGCCTGACCGGGCGGTCCCCGGGAAGGAGGCAGGGGTGTTCTCAGTTTCTCGAGGGCTTCGGGGCGGTGGTTGTGCTGTGCAGCACACCCCGCTCCGGCCGGACACGAGCTTGCCGGAGCGGGCGCCGCCTAGGCCCGCTCCGATTTCAACATCATCTCGACGGAAGCACGCCACCGAGGGAACGGGTCAGATCAGCCGCGACGTTCACCAGGATCGGGCTGGCTCGTTTTGCCGCTTCCCGGGTGAAGCGCGTGACCGGGCCCGTCAGGCATAGCGCACCCGCGAAACCCTCTCCGGGCCCGAAAACGGGCGTCGCCATGCCGGCGACATGAGGATCTCGCTCCCCGCCAGTGTAGATCGGAACCTTGGTCGCCGCCTTCGGGGCCGACTGGCCGGGTGTTCCGAAGATCCGCAGGACCTGGGCTATGGCAGAACTGTCCATCGGAAGCTTGTCTCCCTGACGGACATGCAGCCTCAGGCGATGGGGAGAATCGACGCGGTAAAGGCAAAGCCTTTGCTCGTCGCTGCAAACATAGAAGGAGGCGCTTTCACCGGTCTCGGCGACCAGCTTCTCCAGCGCGGGCATGACAAAGGCCTCGGCCCGGAAAGCCTGCTGATAGATCGAGCCGAGCCGGAACAGTTCCGCACCGAGGCGATAGGAACCATCCGCTCCACGGATGAGGTAGCCATGCTCCTCTAGCGAGATGCCGAGCCGCATGATCGTGGTCTTCACGAGCCCTGTTCTGGCCGTCAGTTCAGCCAGACTCACGGCTTCGTCGCCTTTGCGGAAAGCCGAGAGGAGGATCAGGGCTCTGCCTGCCGAGGCAACGCCCTCCAGCGAAGAGCCTGATGATGTCTGGGCTGCCAGAACACCCACTGGACCTGTTTACCTCCCTGCAAAACGCGTCCATCGGACGATCCGTGCTCGTCACTCCGCGTGGGAGTAGAGGGTAAGACCTGGTGTTTCCAGGGTTGCCCTCAAAATACTCCCGGCTTCGGACTCGACGATAAAGAGATCACGCCCTCCGTCGGTTTGGAAAGCAAGGTTGGTGGTGGACCACCCGGCACAGGAGGCGACGCACGCCAACGGCTCTGCACGGAGTGAAGAGCGCCGGACTTGTTTTCCACCACGAAGCTCTGGCCCAGGCTGTCGCTCAGCTTCTGGGCGATGCGACGTGCCATGGTGTCCACGGCCCCGCCCGGGCCCCGGGCACGATGATGCGCACAGGGCGGCGGGCAATCCGGGCGGGAGGTTGACGGCTCACCCGTGATTCCACTTCCCTGTCCGTTGAGTTCGAAACGTCGTTGCGTTTTTTGGCGTGATCTGGCACCCGGGGCGTGACAGTGTCAACGAAATGGCGCGCAATGGCGCCGCGTTCCGGAGGAGGAAGGGCTTATGACAATCGGTTTTCGCATCCATCCACGTGCCCGGCAGGTCGACGCTGCCCTGGTGGCGCGGTTTCGCGACCTTCCCGTCGCCAACGTCAGTGACGTGATGTCGCGCATGACTGCTGGCGGCGCGCGGCTGCGGCCGATGCATCGTGCCGGCGTGGTGCTTGCCGGCGCCGCGCTAACGGTGAAGACGCGCCCGGGTGACAACCTGATGATCCACAAGGCCATCGGCCTGGCGCAGCCGGGCGACGTGATCGTGGTGGACGCCGGCGGGGACCTGACCAATGCCCTGATCGGCGAGCTGATGCTGGCGCAGATGGTCAAGCGCGGTCTCGGCGGCATCGTCATCAACGGTGCGATCCGCGACAGCGCCGCGATCGGCGCGCAGGACTTCCCGGTCTTCGCGGCTGGGGTCACCCATCGCGGCCCCTACAAGGACGGGCCGGGTGAGATCAACGTACCGGTCGCCATCGACGGCATGGTGATCATGCCGGGTGACCTCGTGCTGGGTGACGACGACGGTCTGCTCTGCGTGCCCATCGACGAGGCGGAAGCAATCCATGCCGCCGCGAGCGCCAAGCACGCGGCGGAGGAGAAGCAGGTTGTCGCCATCGCGGCGGGCACCAACGACACCGCTTGGGTGGATGCCGCGCTGCGCCGCCTGGGCTGCGAGGGGCTCGACTAAAACCACCCTCCCGCGCGGGGCAGCGTCGGGGACGAGTGGCCATGCTCCCGCTCACCGCCATCCTGTGTCCCATCCGCCCTGCCGCGCCCGATCAGGGCGCGGCGTATCGCCTGCGGCGTTCCGGGGACGGGACATCCTCCGGCTGGCTGGCTGCGGTTCCCAGGCCGAAGTTTCGGCCGCTGCGATTATCGTGGTGTGACGCTCCCCCTTTTCATGACGCCGAACACCGCACGGTTTTCGCGGGTGCCCCGTTCGCGCTGACCTGGAGGGGTTAGCCCCCTTCCGTTTTCTCTTCCTCGATCCCGTTCCGGAAGGTTCATCCCCATGTCCGACGCCAACTCGCGCCCCAACGTCCTTGTATCAGCCGCCAGGCTGGCCCCTGAGGCCGTGGCGATGCTGGAGGAGGCGGGCTACGCCGTGCGCTGCACCAGCGGCTACCCGGGCGAGGCGGAACTTCTCGCCGCCATCCGGGAGCACCGGCCCGTGGCCATCCTGCATCGCCAGGGCCGCATCGATGGCACGGTGATGGATGCCGCCGCGCCGGAGCTGCGGCTGGTGGCCCGCCATGGCGCCGGCATCGACGGCATCGACGTGCCCGCTGCCCGTGCGCGCGGCCTGACCGTGACGCGCGCGGCCGGCGCCAATTCCCGCTCGGTGGCCGAGCATGCCATGGCGCTGATGCTGACGATGCTCAAGGACCTGCCTTCCGTCACCGCCGGCATGCGCGACGGGCTGTGGGAGAAGACGTCGCGCATGACGCGCGACATCGACGGGATGACGCTGGGCATCGTCGGCTACGGCGCGATCGGCACCAAGGTCGCGCGCATGGCGGCCGGCTTCGGCATGCGCGTGCTGGCCTACGATCCCCTGCTGCCAGCGGGTCCCGTGTCCGGCCCGGCCGAGCGGGTGGAAACCCTGCCCGAACTCCTGCGCCAGGCCGAAGTGCTGTCCCTGCACTGCCCGCTGGAGCCTGAAACGCGCGACCTGATCGGTGCTGCGGAACTGTCCCTGCTGCCGCGCGGCGCCATCCTGGTGCACACCGCGCGCGGCGGTATCGTGAATCAGGATGCGCTGCTCGCCGCGCTGGATGCCGGGCAGCTGAGCTGGGCGGGGGTGGACGTCTTCGCGGTGGAGCCGCTGGAGGAGAACAGCCCCTTCCGCTCGCACCCGCGCGTCGTCGCCACGCCGCACCTGGCGGCCAACACCCCGCGCGGCGCGGTGGGTATGGCCTGCGGCGCGGCGGAAAGCATCATCGCGGTGATGAACGGGCGCCTGCCCGCGCTGGAAGGGGCGGTGGTGGTGCCGGGCGGCCTGTCGGCAGGGCTCGTTTCGGCCTGACGGCCGACCTTCTGGCCGTACCCCGCGCATCCTCCTGGCGCCGCCGGCGCCAGGGGGACGCGGGGAAACAGCGGGGGGTACGGGGAGGTGCCCTCAGCCTGAGCGGCGATACCGGCCAGCTGGACCTGGGGCCGGCTGGTGGGAACGGCTGATGCACGGCACCGCCCGAATGGTGGGAACCCGTTCGAGTTCCACGGCCTCAACGGGTGAAGGGATTGCGGTAGGGGAAGAGGCCACCGTCAGGAAGTAGCTGGAGGCACCGCCGGGGGCGGCGCCTCCGGCACCGTTAGGAGGGCTGGCGCAGGCCGGTGGCGGCGGGCTCACCACGCCGGCGGCCGATCACCAGCACGAGGCTGGCGCCGACCAGGGCCAGCACCACGATGGGCAGCATGGCGGCACCATAGCTTCCCGTCGCATCCTGGATCGCGCCCACCAGCGATACCATGCCGCCGCCCGCCAGGTTGGACACGGCGTTGATGCCGGCGATGCCGGCCGCGGCGGTGGTGGGCGACAGGGTTTGGGAGGTGAAGGCCCAGAACGGTCCTTTGAACGACGAGTAGCTGACCAGCACGCAGCTCAGAAGCGCCACGGTGAGCGGCAGGGAGGAGTTCGAGAAGAACACGCCTACGAAGCCGGAGGCGATCACGAGCAGCGGCAGCGCCGTGTGCCAGCGCCGCTCCCCGGTGCGGTCCGAGTGCGCTCCCCAGAACATCATGAGCGCCGCGGCGAAGCCGTAGGGAATGGAGTTCACCAGTCCCGCCTGAAAGTTCGTCAGGCCGAAGCTCTTGAGCAGCTGCGGCTGCCAGACCGACAGGCTGGCGCTGGCGGCGGAACTGGCAGCGCAGGCGATGGCCAGGCACCAGACCGTGGGGTTACGCGCCAGCTGCCCCAGGCTCATGTGGCCGATGGTGCGGCGGCCGGCCTTTTCCGCATCAAGCCGCTGCGTCAGCCAGCTCTGCTGCGCCGGTGTCAGCCAGGCGGCGTCGGCAGGCCGGTCCTTCAGCACCACGAGGCAGGCGAAACCCAGCAGGATGGTGGGAATACCCTCGGCCACGAAGACCCACTGCCAGCCGTGGAGGCCGAGGAAGCCGTCCGCCAACAGCAGGGCGCTGGAAACGGGAGATCCGATAAAGCTCGCGAGCGGCACCGACATGGAGAAGGCGGCCACGATCCGCGCCTGGTACTGCCGCGGAAACCAGTAGGTGGAGAACAGCACGATCCCCGGAAAGAAGCCCGCCTCCGCGATCCCGAGCAAGAAGCGCAGCACGTAGAAGGACAGTGGCCCCTGGATCAGCGCCATCAACGTGCACATCACGCCCCAGGAAATCATGATCCGCGCGATCCAGCGGCGCGCGCCGAAGCGCTGCAGGGCCAGATTGCTGGGCACCTCGAACAGGAAGTAGCCGACGAAGAACAGGCTGCCGCCGAGGCCGTAGGCGGCGGCAGACAAGCCAAGTTGCGGCCGCATCTGCAGCGCGGCGACACCGATGTTGGAGCGGTCGAGAAGGTTGAAGAAATAGCAAAGCATGAGGAACGGCACGAGCCGGACCACTACCTTGCGCATCGTCATTCGTTCGTTGTCGTCACCCGTGGCGGCTACGCCGGACATAGATCCCCCGAGGCTTTGCTGTTGGCAGCTTCTTAAGCACCAGAGGGCAGCCGGATCAAGATTTACGAAACGACGTTCCATTTTTCCAATGCGAGGTTCGGCTCCTCGCGTGGCCTGGTGCCGGCCGCTTCACACCCCGATGCTCGCCTCCGACCGAGATCGCGGCTGAAGGATGCGTTCGGCACTGCCGGGCCTGAACGCGTTATCCGAAGATGTCAGGCGGCTGGTGGCGGCGTTCGGTTCAGCCCGGCCGCAACTGCTGAGCATGCCGAAAGTGAAACGTCGTTTCCTTCTTCTCCACGCCGTGCCAGACTTCGGGCGAAGCAAGAACCAGCGCCCGCCAACAGGGCCGTCCCGGAGGATCATCCATGCTGCGTCGCCAGTTCCTGGGCGGCATCGCCGCCACATCCGTGTCCCTCGCCACGCCCTCGATCCTTCGCGCGGCATCGCAGAGCGTTCTGCGCTTCGTGCCCTTCGTGGACCTTTCGCTGCTGGACCCCGTCGCCACCACGGCCACGCCCACGCGGAATCATGCTTTCTTGGTGTTCGACACGCTCTACGGGCTGGACGACCAGTTCCGGCCACAGCCACAAATGGTGCAGGGCCACTTGGTGGAGGACGATGGCCGCCGCTGGCTGCTGACGCTGCGCCAGGGGCTGCGCTTCCACGACGGCGCCGCGGTCACGGCCCGCGACTGCGTCGCCAGCATCCGGCGCTGGGCGTCGCGCGATTCCTTCGGGCAGGCCCTGATGGCGGCGACGGACGAGCTTTCCGCCCAGGATGACCGGACGATCGTGTTCCGCCTCAACAAGCCTTTCCCGCTGCTGCCGGCAGCGCTCGCGAAAGCCTCTCCCAGCATGTGCGCCATGATGCCGGAGCGGCTGGCCACGGCCGACCCGGCCCGGCAGGTAAGCGAAATGGTCGGCTCCGGTCCTTTCCGCTTCCTTGAGCGGGAACACCTGGCCGGTGCCCGCGCCGCCTATGCCCGCTTCGAGGAGTACGTGCCGCGTCCCGACGGTACACCCACCGGAACGGCCGGGCCGAAGGTGGCGCATTTCGACCGGGTCGAGTGGATCACCATGCCCGATGTTTCCGCAGCCTCCACCGCCCTACAGGCAGGCGAGGTGGACTGGTGGGAAACGCCTTCACCCGACCTGGCGCCCCTGCTGAAGAGTGATCCGAACCTACGCGTCGAGGTGAAGGACCGCCAGGGGCTGACGCCAATCCTGCGGTTCAATTGCATGCAGCCGCCCTTCAACAACATCGCGCTGCGCCGGGCCGTGCTCGGGGCCGTTGACCAAGCCGAGTTCATGCGCGCCTACAGCAGCGATCCCGACACCTGGCACGTTAAGCTCGGCATGTTCTGCCCTGGCACGCCGATGGCCAACGAGGCGGGTCTGGACGGATTGTTCGGCAAGACGGACATCGCCGCCGCGCGCAAGGCGGTGGAAGCGTCGGGCTACAAGGGCGACAAGGTGGCCTTCATGCTGCCCATGGACCATCCCATCAGCGCCCCGATTGGTCAGGTCGGCATCGACCTGTTCCAGCGCATCGGCCTGAACGTGGAGGTGCAGGCCGTGGACAGCGGAACGCTGTTCCAGCGCCGCAATTCGCGCGAAGCGGTGACGAAGGGCGGCTGGAGCGTGTTTCCGTCCATGGTGTCCGGCCTCAACATCCTGGACCCGGCGGTGACCAGCGTCGCACGCGGCAATGGCTTGCAGGGATGGTACGGCTGGCCCGACAGTCCCGAAGGAGAGCGCCTGCGCGACGCTTGGCTGGAAGAGCGTGATCCCGGCGCGCAGAAAGCCCTGGCCGAGAAGATCCAGCTGCAGGCCTGGTCCGACGCAACCTTTATTCCGACGGGGCAGATCTTCCAGCCCATGGCGTGGCGCCGCAACATCGACGGCGTGCTGGATGGCTTCGTGAAGTTCTGGAACGTGAAGCGGCTGGCATCGTAACGCCGGGGATAAGGTCGGGCTGGCAATCACGGCGAAACAGGGCACATGCCTGACGAGGGCTGCACCTGCGCAGGTTGCCCCCCGTCGTTCACTGCAGGTTTCCGTGTTGGACAGGTCTTACACCACGCTCATTCAGCGCTGAGTGCGGGAGGACAGCTTGCCGCTGCTGCGCTTGCCGATGGAGCATGCAGGCGTCGTCGTGGGAGCGCCGCGGCGACGGCGCCACCTGGGTGAACGTTTCCCGTCTTGCTCAGCACGGCACGGTTCTGCCTTGGAAGGCGGTGTTCGTGGACACGGGCTTTGCCAGGTTCCTGCCCCAGCTTCCTGAGGCAGGATAGGCGAGCGGAGTTGTTCGGGAAGGATCAGGACATCCAGTCCGAGCCGGGCGGGCGCCCGGCACCGAACACCTCGTGACGGGCGAGCCCGCCGCCGCACCTCACCTGAAGCCGGTCACGGCGTGCGGAACGTAGGGTTCCTCCAGCCGGGCGATTTCCTCGGGCGAGAGCGAGATCTCCAGCGCGGATACGGCGTCGTCCAAGTGCTGCAGTTTCGTGGCGCCGACGATCGGCGCGGTGATGCCTGGCTTCGCGAGAACCCAAGCGAGCGCCACCTGCGCGCGTGGAACGCCACGCTCGGTCGCAATTTCCGCCACGCGTTCCACGACGCGGCGGTCGGCCTCGCCCGTGCTGGCGTAGAGGGTCTTTCCGAAGGCGTCGGTCTCGGCACGGGCGCTGGTCTCGTCCCAGTCGCGCGTCAGCCGGCCACGTGCCAGCGGGCTCCAGGGAATGATCCCCACACCCTCGTCGCGGCAGAGCGGGATCATTTCCCGCTCCTCTTCACGGTAAAGGAGGTTGAGGTAGTTCTGCATGCTGCTGAAGCGGCTCCAGCCATGGCGTTCCGCGACGGCCTGTGCCTTGGCGAACTGCCAGGCGTACATCGAGGAAGCGCCGATGTAGCGTGCCTTGCCTGCCCGAACCACGTCATGCAGCGCCTCCATCGTTTCCTCGATGGGCGTGTGATAGTCCCAGCGGTGGATCTGGTAGAGGTCCACGTAGTCAGTGCCGAGCCGGCGCAGGCTGGCATTGATCTCCTGCAGGATCGCCTTGCGCGACAGGCCCTGGCCGTTCGCGCCGGGCCGCATCCGACCGTGCACCTTGGTGGCGAGCACGATCTCCTCGCGTGAAACAAAGTCCTTCAGCGCGCGGCCGACGATCTCCTCGCTGGATCCGGCGGAATAAACATTGGCGGTGTCGAAGAAGTTGATGCCGAGATCGAGCGCTTTACGGATGAAGGGGCGGGATTGATCTTCCGGCAGAGCCCAGGGATGGCCGCCGCGGGAGGCATCGCCGTAGCTCATGCACCCCAGACAGATGCGGGACACCTCGAGACCGGTTCGGCCGAGCTTTCGAAATTCCATACCGGAGCTCCTTGATGAAGCGAGGAAGGGCATAGGCCACGCCTGGTTGGATGCCGTCAGTTGGCCAGGACGTTGCGGCAGGGACGCAGGCGCGGGGTAGCGTCAGAAGCAACTAGGGTCAGCGCTCTGAGGCCACCAGGGGCGACCTTTCACGTCATCCGCCCCAGCACGTCCTCCTTCCACAAGATCCGGTGAAGCACGGCCATGGCGGCGTGTCCGAGCACCACGACCAGGAGGGTGAAGCCGAGCCAATAGTGCAGCAGGTCGGCCGGAACCATCATCCATTCGATCCTGTTGCCGCGTGCCGGCATCACCGGGATGCCGTAGGGCGAGAACGGATCGCCTGATCCGTACTGGCGCAGCAGGGCGAGGCCTGGCACGATCACCATCAGGGCGTAGATCAAGAGGTGTCCGGCGACCGCCGCACGACCCAGGCGGCCCGGGTGCGGCGGTCGCCGCTTCAGGTTGATCAAACCCCAGACGCCGCGCAGCAGCACCAGGACGAATAGGGTGAAGCCCATGGTGAAGTGGGTTCCACCGACGAAGCGCGTGATCGCCGTATCGCCGATGCTGACAAAGAGCAGCGCCCCCGCGAAGTGCCAGGCAAAGAGTGCCGCCATCAACCAATGGAAGCCGCGGCTGATGCGGCCGTAGCCACTTGGCGTATCAAACCAGCCAGCCGGCGCCATCCTGCCCTCCTTCACACCGGTATGTTGTCATGGGCTTTGAAACGCCTTCCGACGGCCCTATCGGCAGAACAGGACTGGTAGGGGGGCGTCACAATGTCCACCATGCCTGCCACGCCTCGCATGACCTGCCAAGATAGAGGTGCCGCGTCAGCAAAAGGTGCCTTGTACTTGGCCGTCGCCCGGACAGGCTACTTGAACCTGGCGGCGTAGGCGGCACGGTTATGAGGATCGACAGCTGTGTTGTACGGGAGCAGCCAAGCAGCCACCCTTGAGTGAGCGCCAGGAGCCGGAACGGTTCAGTGGTATTCTCCAGATCAAGACAGGCATACTGGCCAAGCAGAGGGCGAGTCGAGTTGCCGCGATCCATGGCGCGACCAGCCGCTATCCGGCTCCACCTTTCCCGATCGACCCTATCCAAGGAGATGTTCGATGTCCGCCAAAATCAACAAAATTCCTGGACCCGACCACCCCATCCAAATCGTGCGCAACCAGAAGCGGGTGAGCGTGACGTTCGGCGGGAAGGTGATCGCTGACACGACCGATGCACTCACCTTAAGCGAGTCAACTTATCCCAAGGTGCAGTACATCCCGCGCAAGGACGTCGACATGGGCGTTCTGGAGCGCTCTGCCACAAAGACCTACTGCCCCTACAAGGGCGAAGCCTCCTACTTCAGCATTCATTCGGGCGAGGCTCGGGCAGCGGACGCAATCTGGACTTATGAAACGCCCTACGCTGCCGTTGCCGAAATCAAGGATCACCTCGCCTTCTACCCCGACCGTGTGGACACCATCGAGGAACGAGATGCCTGATCGGCATCTATGGGGGGCACGGAAAGGTCTCTGCTTCCTCACGAAAATGAGCATGGCCGTCTACTCCGCGGACGGAGATGCCTTGCTCGTTTCTTCGGGCGATCCGAAGCGGACGGGCAGCTACCAGCCTTGACTCCAGTCATAGCGCTGCCTTCCGCAATCCCTTAATCTGCCGAGCAGCGGATTTGGCCGTCGGATTTAAGCATCCCATCAAACGGACGAACGAAGCTGATTCGGGAGGAAATATCATAATGCGGCTGCAGGACTGCCACAACTTTCACGATTTCCGCCGCATGGCCCGGCGTCGCCTGCCAGGCCCAATCTTCAACTACATCGACGGTGCCGCGGATGACGAGGTCACCTATCGCCGCAACACCGCAGCTTTCGAGGAATGCGACCTCGTCCCCAATGTGCTGCGGGGTGTGCGCGAGGTGGATCTGTCCACCACCGTGCTGGGCCAAACGCTGCAACTGCCTTTCTACTGTTCGCCTACTGCACTGCAGCGCCTTTTCCACCATGACGGCGAGCGTGCCGTGGCGGCGGCTGCGGCCAAGTACGGCACCATGTTCGGCGTTTCCTCCTTGGGCACCACCAGCCTCGAGGAAGCCCGGCGTATCAGCACCGGCCCGCAGATCTACCAGTTCTACTTCCACAAGGACCGCGAACTGAACCGCGAAATGATGGCGCGCGCGAAGCAGGCTGGCGTGCAGGTGATGATGCTGACGGTGGACAGCATCACCGGCGGCAATCGCGAGCGCGATAAGCGGACCGGCTTTGCTATTCCGTTCCGGCTGAATGCCGCTGGTGTTTCACAATTCGCGGCCAAGCCGTCCTGGGCTGTAAACTACTTTCGTCAGGGCGCTTTCCGGCTGCCGCAGCTGGAAAACCACGTCGACATGGGGCGTGGCGCCATGTCGATCAGCCATTACTTCTCCGAGATGCTCGATCCGTCGATGAACTGGGACGACGTGGCAGCGATGGTACGGGATTGGGATGGACAGTTCTGCCTCAAGGGCGTGATGTCGGCGGAAGACGCGAAACAAGCAGCTTCCATCGGCTGCACCGGCGTCGTGGTGTCTAATCACGGCGGGCGGCAACTCGACGGTTCACGCTCCTCGTTCGACCAGCTGGCCGAAATCGTTGATGCGGCCGGTGACCGGCTCGACGTGCTGATGGACGGTGGCGTGCAACGGGGTACGCACGTTCTCAAGGCATTATCGCTGGGTGCCAAGGCGGTGGGCGTCGGCCGCTACTATCTTTTTCCCTTGGCTGCCGCGGGACAGGAGGGAGTCGAGCGTGCGCTGGAGCTCATGCGTCATGAGCTTGAGCGAGCCATGAAGCTGATGGGGTGCACATCCATCGCGCAGCTTCGGCCGGAGAACCTGCGCTTTCGATCGGGAGGGGTGGGTTGAAGGGCATGCCGTTGCGGGCGGGCCCGGGTTCCGCGGCGGGTCCGATGTCGGCCAATACACTGTCGCTTATCTCCGTCGCCAGCTTCAGGGCTGCCCGATAGGCCGGTCAGGAGCGGCCGGAGCCAAAGCAGTCGTGAGGTTCCGGCTTCTGAACGCGAGCGGCCGTTCCACCCGAAAGGCCGCCCCACGGTAAGCCGGTGATCCGCGCGTACCAGCCGGCTGATGCAGGTCGATGTTCCAATGTCTGCGCGCCGATCAAAGGCTCTGCGTCGCGCTCATTGCTGGCACGCCTGGACATGCCACCGGTTGGAACTCGACGCGACGGTCCAGGAGGTCGCTGGCATCGTCCGTGCCGGTTCCCACGAGCACGGCTGTGCTGCCGGCCCCCCGCGTCCTGATGCGCTGCCGCAGACTTGGTGAGAGTGCCACCAGCCGGTCGCGTACGTAGTTTGCACGGCGCAAGGAAAGACGCTGATTGCCGTCCGAGGATCCGGTAGCGCTGGTATGTCCGGTGAGCTCGAGGCATGTGTTGCTCGCCGCTGTTTGCTCGGCAATTTCGCGCAGCCACATCGGATAGGCCCCGCTCACTGCCGGGTCTGGCCAGAACAGGTTCGACCCTGGCCGGAACACGAACTTCAGGGCCAGCCTTTGACTCAACAGCCCGAGGCGAATGACGTGGCCAAGAGCATCGGCTGCCTGCTGCGTCCGGCCAAGCGCCTGATTTGCGAGGTAAAGGCCGTTGTAAACCCGGCTCTGTTCACCCAAGGGTGACTGCCTGGCTTGCGTATAGGCCGTCAGCGCCTCGTCATAGCGGCCAGTCTCGTAGGCCCGAATGCCGTCGTTGATGAAGGCCGCTGCCTGGATGCTCTGCAGGTAGGTCGGGTCTAAGGTTCCACCGATCTCGCCATCGATGCTGCGATAGTAGCTCTGGATGCTCTGGTCTGGCATCCAGGCAGGACTATCGCGGAAGAAAGCCGCCGGTCGCGTGCTGACGCCCGCAGCCTGGGCTCGAACGCTGGCCCGCGATACGATCCGACCCGTACGAAGGTCGCCGATGACGCCCCAGACGCGATAGGCTGATGCCTGCGGCACCGTTGATGAGACCTGCGAAACGGAACCGCCGTTATCCTCCGGTGCCACGGCGCCGAGCAGGATCAATGGCTGCTGCTTCAAACTCGCGGTGTTGAATGGCAGGAGCTTGATCTGGGGGTAGCGCGCGCTGACGAGGGCGCCGAGCTGACTTTCAATCGAACGCGTGGCCTCCACCTGGTTGCCACTGACACGGTCTACCCAGGGATCCACGATCAGGGGATACCGACCATCCGTATCCGGAGCCCCCAATTGCGCGTTCGCCACGAGCGCGGCACCCAACTCCGCCACGGCCTCGGGGAACGGAAGTGACAGCTCTGTCCGCTGCGTGACCTGCGTGCCGGTTACCAAGGATTGCTCCGCTGTTGGCGGCGTGCCCGAACAGGCTTGCAGAAGCAATAGGGTGGCGGCCAACGCAGCGACACGGGAAAGGCGCGTTTTTGTTCCGGAAACGCGTTGCACTCTGGAAATGGCTGCGCGGCCGGTAACCTCGTTCGCCATGTGTTGACTCCCTTCAGATTTTGGAACGCCCTGTGATGCTCCGGACGCGAAAGTTGCGTTCAGATTGAATTGAGTGAGTGGAGTAACGAAGAGGATTTATCCTTTCCAAGCGGCATCCGCGGCCCTTGAGCGCTAAACCTTCTCACTTGAGTGCCGGTTCGGCCATCAATCCTGGGTTTGATTCCGTAAAAGAAGACATTCCCTCCGGTTGTGCTATCTTGCGGTCCAATGCGGGTTTCCAAAATCAGGGCAGCTCGGCTGCAGTCTTCGCAGACAAAGTCGGGAAAGACGTCGCCTGCCATAATGAAATGATCCCCATGGTTGGTCGAACGGCTTCAAAATCTGCGGCTGGCCACAACTCGCCGGAGGTTAGCAGCGAGAATGGACCTAAGCCTCGAAGGATAATGCCCAGTTGCTGAACTTTGCGGCTGCCTCGAGGATACAAAATTGCGGATTGCTGCGCACCTTGAGCCGCCTGTATGCAAAATGAACGAACTCCGTCCGCTAAGCTGGCATGGAAACGACGCGCCAGAATGAACTCATTCGCGTGCAGAGATCGGAAGGCTGGCCGGACGGACGCCAAGCCCCGGCGACGGCTCAGTGGTGCGGCGACCGGGCCGATAGGGGCGTGGTGCAAGCCCGGGCGAGATGACTGCTCTGAGGTATCGATCGCCCCATGCCTCAGCTCGACATCGGCAACGCCCCCTCGTTCATCGGTCAGCTGATTGGGTCACCAAAAGATGAAATTTGAGAGTCTGCGTCTGAGCACTGTTGTTGCCGGCACGGCAGGAGACCGCGGCCTGCATCTTCATAATGCTGCTATAGACCCGACAGCCGATACGTAGCAGGAGCCGTGACATGGAATACGGCCGCCGCTTCAAATTTCTCGTTTGCGCCCCGGGGTTCGATGAAGCCGACTTGGAGGGGGCACGCCTCCGCCAAATTCTCGCGGAAATCGAGGGTATGGGCTATGCCGTCACCCGCGCGCGGCGTGATGACGATGCGGAACTCGTCGTGCGCACCGATGCGGCCATCGGTTGCATCGTGGTCGATTGGGGCAAGAAGGGGCTGCAAGGCCGCTCCGCTGCCCTGATCTCCCTCGTTCGTAAGCGCGGCCTGGACGTGCCGATCATTCTTCTGGTGCGCCGTCAGCGGCTCGAGGACATCCCTGTTGAAGTGCTGGACGACGTCGACGGGTTTGTCTTCCTTGCCGAAGAAACCCCCGACTTCATCGCCCGTAATCTTGTTTCCAGGCTGCGACAATATGCCGAGACACTGAAGACGCCTTTCTTCGGTGCCCTCGTCGACTACGCCGAGCAAGGAAACCAGCTCTGGACCTGCCCAGGGCACAATGGCGGCATGTTCTACAGCCGCAGTCCCATCGGCCGCATCTTCGTGGAACATCTCGGCCAGGCTGTCTTCCGCGATGACCTCGACAATTCCGTGCTCGAGATGGGCGACCTGCTGACGCACGAAGGTCCGGCCTTGCGGGCTCAGCAGGAAGCCGCCGAAATCTTCGGTGCTGAACGCACTTACTTCGTGCTGAACGGTACGTCGACCTCGAACAAGATTGCGCTGCAGGCTCTCCTGGCGGAGGGTGACCTTGTCCTTTTCGACCGCAACAATCACAAAGCAGCACATCACGGTGCCCTGTTCCTGGGTGAGGCGACACCGATCTTTATCGAAACGATGCGCAACCCGCATGGGCTGATTGGCCCCATGCGCGCCGAAGCATTGGACGAGGATCGTCTACGCGCGGCCATCCGAGACAATCCCCTGGTCAAGGACCCGGAAGCCTGGAAGCGCCCCCGACCTTTCCGCGCGGCGGTGATTGAGCAGTGCACCTACGACGGTACTATCCACTCCGCCGACCAGATCATCGCCAAGATTGGCTCCCTGTGTGACTACATTCTGTTTGACGAAGCCTGGGCCGGCTTCATGAAGTTCCACCCGCTCTTCCAGGGACGGTTCGGCATGGGACTCGACAAGCTGGGCAGCGAAGGGCCTGGCATTATCGTCACTCAGAGCACGCATAAGCAGCTGGCGAGCTTCTCTCAGGCTTCGCAGATCCACGTGAAGGATAGCCATCTCGGCGAACAGCGGCGGCGCGTCGAGCACCGCCGCTTCAACGAGATGTTCCTGCTGCACGCATCCACCAGCCCTTTTTACCCGCTCTTCGCCTCACTCGATGTCGGCGCGCAGATGATGAAGGGGCGCTCGGGCGAGGTGCTCTGGGACGACACCATCCGGCTGGGTATCGAGCTGCGCAAGAAGCTGCGCTTCACCAAGCGCGATTTCGAACTCGAGTCCGATCCCGCCAAGCGCTGGTTCTTTGAACCTTTCGTGCCGAAGACGGCGTGCATCGACGGCAGCGAGATGCCGTGGGAAGATGCGCCGACCGATATTCTGGCCAGTAATCCGTACCATTGGTCGCTGACGCCTGCCGCCGAATGGCACGGCTTTGGCGATAATCCTGCCGGTTGGGCCATCACCGATCCGAATAAGCTGACCCTGCTCACGCCAGGCTTTGCCCAGGGGGACTATGACGAGCACGGGATTCCTGCCCCGGTTGTCGCTGAATACCTTCGCCAAAACCGCATCGTGCCGGAGAAGAACGATCTCAACAGTTTGCTCTTCCTGCTGACCCCTGGTGTGGAAAGCAGCAAGGCGGGCACGCTGCTCGCGCACCTGATCACCTTCAAGAAGCTCCACGACACGAACGCGCCGCTCGACAAGGTGATTCCCAACTTCGTTGCTCGCCGGCCTGGACGTTACGGGCGTGAACGCCTGCGCGACCTGTGCGCGGAAATGCACGCTTTCTATCGCAGCTGTGGCATCAGCCAGCTCCAATCCGCTCAGTTCATGCGACGTCACCTCCCGGAGATGGCGATCCCGCCGAACGAGGCTGTGCGTGCGCTCGTGAAAAACAAAGTGGATTACGTGCCCCTCGATGAGACCATGGGCCGGATCGCCGCAACCCTTTGGCTCGTTTATCCGCCGGGGATCGCCACGATCATCCCTGGCGAGCGTCTCAACGACGCGGCCAGGCCTATGGTCGATTATCTCAAAGCCTTCGAAGCAGCGTGCAACCGGTTCCCCGGTTTCGAGAGCGAAGTGCAGGGCCTTTATCGTGAGACCGATCCGGACGGCCGTATCCGCTTCTACACCTACGTTGTTCGCGAGTAGCCTGGAAACGTTACCCCGCTCGCCTGCACGATCTTGAACGGCAGAGATCGAGCGCCCGAAACCTAGACCTCCGAAGCCCGCAAACGGCTGTGCAACGTGCGCAGCCAGCGTCCGCAGGATGTCTCCACCAACGCGCGAGATCAATAATGGGCTCGGTGACAGTGCTGGGCGGCTGCGCGCGGCCGAGGGCTTGAGTGACGCGCCGCGAGATCCTGGCGCCCGCTGACGAAGTGATATCCGAGCGTAGGAAGCGCGTCAGCCCGAGGCCGCAGCGGCTCCGACGGCACGTAGCAGCCCCTTCTCGTCGTGTCGTGACGTCTAGGCCTTAGCCGTTCATTTCGCCGGCGGTGCCACCAGTCCCCGCACCGACACCGTTCAGTTAATTAGGGACAGAGGCTATCCATCCGCCACCGCGCCAGACCGGGCGAGCTGAAGCCCGCCCGGCCCGGATGGCTCAGATCAGGTCGAGGCCTTGCTGCGCCAGCCCGGTGAGAACCTGCGTCGTCTCGGCCGAGCTATAGAAGGCCACTTCCACTTCAGCCCGGCTGAGGCCGGCACCCAGCGCATCCGTCCAGTACTGCGCACCGGCCGCATCCGCCTGACGATCGAAATGGCTCTCATAGAGGGCTGTCACGAAGTTCTCGTCGGTCGTTCCATCGTAGCGGGTGTGGAACTCGACCGAATTCGCGAAGGCACGCACCAGATCGGCTTCAGCGACACCCTTCTCCAACTGGCTCGACCAGAAGTCCAACCCGCCGGCCTCAGCGCCACGACCGAGAACAGCCTGGTAGGCATGTCCGACTTCCAGCGCCTGAAGATTGCCCACCAGCACACCCTGCGTCGCCAGGCCAGTCGGATCCGCGGCCGCCTCGGCTGAGCTGATGATGGTGAGCGCGACCTGCGCCCGGGTCGAGGTGCCGGCGTCCAGCAGCCCGGTCCAGTAGGCTTCGCCATCCGCGTCCACCTCACGCCCCAGCACCGCGTCGGCGTAGAGGTGTCGCACGAAGTCGCCGTTCGAGAGCGTACTGGTGGCCGCGGCCGCTTCGTCGCTGTTGGCGACCGAAACCGCGAGATCTTCCAGCGTACCGCCCGCCCGCAGGTAGTTCATCGACAGGGCGAGGTCGAGCGCGCCTGCCTCACGGTCCAGCAGCGCCTGGTACAGCAGCGCGACCTTGACGCCGGTGTCCTGCGCATCGAACTGCAGCTCACCATCCGCGAAGCGCACGGTTTCCACGCCGGACCAGTGCGTGGTGTTCGAGTCGCCGCCGCTGTCGACCCAGGTGAAGGCATTCACGCCACCGCCGATCGCCTTGGTCAAGCCGCCGTCGGCTCGACCGAGCGCCGTGAAGACCAGCGTGTCCTGGCCGCCAGTATCGACCACCGTGTCGCGGCCGGTGCTGACCAAGAAGATGTCGTTGCCCGTTCCACCCTGGAGGAGGTCGCTGCCCGTGGTGCCCGTGAGCGTGCTGCCGCCCTCGAACGCAGTCTGGGCCGCCTGGAACACGCTGTCGGTCTGCACCGCCAGGTTCTGGATGCGGGTGTCACCGCTCTGCGCCGTGTCGGCCTGGGCGAAGGCGTAGTCCTGATCGGCGTACTTGGCGCGCATATAGGCGGCAAGCGCCCACTGCTCGCTACCGGCCGCCGGCCCGGTGATGCCGAGCTCGGTTCCGGCCGCGGCCAGGGTCTCGCTGTTCAGCAGATCGACGCGATCCTCGGCGTAGAACTTCAACGGGTTGTTATCGCCGCCGGTGGTGATGAAGTCGAAGGTGGCGATGCGGATGGTGCGGTCGGCGTCGCCAACCAGCACGCCGTCTTGGATCAGGACGTCGGCCACGCTGCCGTCGTCGTCCAGGATGGCGGCATTGGCCACGCGGCTGCCGGCCGTGACCACGCTGCCGTCCGTCGTGCTGAGAACCTGCGCCGTGCCGGCGGGATCGAAGCTGTAGGCCAGGCCGCCGTACTGGTCGAAGCCGCCGGGCGTGGTACCCGGGTTATAAAGGGCGGCGTTCCATTCCAGCAGCTGCTTCAGCTCCGCCGCGGTGACGGTGACCAGCGACAGGTTGTTGTTGAAGCGAAGCGAGTTCTCGATATCCAGCTGGCTCACGCCGCCCAGCGCCTTGCCTGCATCGGGGTTGGCCGCCGGCGGCAGCGGCGTCGCCGTGGCGTCCGAGGCATAGGAGCCGATCTCGGCGCGGATGCCGCCGCCATTGTGCAGGGCCACAGTCACCGAGCCGTCCACCAGCCGCCCGGCATACAGGAAGGCGTCGGCGGTCAGGTTGCCGAGGTTGGTTTCCTCGGTACGCACGGAGTTGCGCAGACCGTTGAGGTAGACGTCGGAGTAGCCGAAGACGTTGCCGTCCTTGCTCTCGATCACGGTGCCGATCGCGTCGGTCAGCTCCGCGACCGTGCCACCGCGCGTGCCCTCGGCGAAGGGATCCTCGCTGCCCCACAGCGCCGCGACGTTGGCGTCGGTGGTGGCGATGGGCCCGTTCAGCGCCGGGTCGATCGCGTCGGTCTGGATCACGCCATTCGCGTCGAAGGTGACGTTCAGGCGGCCGACATAAGAATACTCGTTGCCGGTGTTCACCACCACGACCGGGTTACCGTCGGCGCCGGTCCGCACCACTGGGTAGGTCTGCGCCGCGGTGTCGCCGTTCGCCAGCACGTCGTCGCCGTCGGCGAAGATCTGGTGGCTGCCGCCGGCGACGATCACGTCCACGCCCGTCAGCTTGGTCGCGAGGTCGAGCTCCAGCTGATACTGCTGAAGGTGGCTCAGCAGGATGATCTTGTTCAGCCCCTGGGCGATCATCTGGTCGACGTAGGGCTGCAGCACCGCGGCGAGTTCGTCGGTATTGTCCACCCCGCCGTCACCGGCTGGGTCCTTCACTGTGACGCTGCCGACGCTGGTGAGGCTCGCCTCGAGCTGGGTGGTGACGCCCAGGATGCCGATCTTCTGGCCGCCTTCCTCGATCACGCTCCAGGGCGCGATCTGCTGATCCGTCGCGAGCGCCGCCAGCGCGGTGGGGGAGGCGAGGTCGGCCGCCGTCGCGCCGTAGCTGGCGGCGTCACGCAGCTCCGTCGTGTAGAGCCCCTGCAGCGCGGCGTCGCCCGAGAAGTCGAGGTCGGCGGACAGGAAGGGAAACAGGGCGCCGATATTGGTGACCGAGGTGCTGGTCGTGCCGGTGCCCTTGATGAAGTCGATCGCGTCGGCGAAGGCGTTGGTGCCGAGGTCGAGGTCGTGGTTGCCGATCGTGGAGGCCTGGACGCCGATGGCGTTCAGGATGGCGATGTCGGCACGCGCCGCGGCCAGGGTCAGGCCCGACAGCTGCTCGGCCGGCACGCCCAGGATATGGGCATAAGCGTCGATCAGCGCCGCGCGGACCGTGGGATCCGTGCCGGCGGCGATAAAGGGACCGGGGATGAAGTTGTCGCCGGAGGACAGGGTGATGCTGTTGGGAACCTCATCCTCCAGCTTGTCCACGATCGCGGCGAAGTTCTTCGCGCGGTCCACCGCGAGCAGGCCGGCCTCGAAGTCCGAGCCGTGCAGGATCTGCAGGGTGTAGCTGCCGTCACTCGTCTCTTCGTTCAGCGCGACGGCGCGGGTGTTGCCGCTGGTCTCATTGCCGATCAGCAGTTCCGCGGAGCCCGAAGTGGACTCCTCGGCCGGCACGAAGGTGAACACTTCCGGCGCCACGTCGCCCTCGTTGGCGATCGTGCCGGCGTAGCTCACATCGGCTGGACCGTCGATGCGAAAGGCCATGATGGCGTTGGACCGCTCCAGCCCCGCGAAAGCGTAGAGCTGCCCATTCACCGTGCCGAGGGTGATGCCCTCCGGTTCCGGGCCCTTGTTGTCGGAGCGGCTGTCGTCGAGCAGCTCGGGGTAATCGGCGGCAAGCGTCCGCTCGATCAGGTCGCCAGAGTCGTAGGTCTGTACCAGGCCGGTGTCGGTCACTTCCCAGATCGAGATGCTGCGCGCGCCGAAGGTGGTGATGACGTCGATGTCGCCGTCACCATCCGTGTCGCCATCCACCGTCGAAACATTGAGGCGGCCGAGTGCGTCGTCCGCCTGCAGCGCGGCCGCGTCGGGAAAGATGGTCGGGTCGAGTGTGAGGGTGGAAAGCCGGGCGGAGTCGACGTAGTCGCCCCATTCCCGCGTGTCGCCCTCGTTGGCGGTGACGAGGTAGGTTACGCCATCCTGCTGGAAGGTGGCGATGCCGTCGGGCATGTAGAGGCCGCTGACCGGCCAGTTGGCGATGTTGACACCACCGTCACGGTCGGAGGCATCGAAGCCGTTGCCTTCCAGTGAAAAATCCTTGGTGCCCAGCGGCAGCACGGCGGTGAAGGCCGGTCCGCCCTTGGCAGTGAGGTCCAGCACGCCGATGGCGTTGTTTTCCTGCAGGGTCACGTAGGCCTTGGTGCCATCGGCCGAGAGGGCGATGTACTCGGGCTCGATGTCGGTGGCCGCTGTGGTGCCTTCCGGCCCGGTGATCCGCACGCCGCTGGCCACCAGCGCCGCGGTGTCGAAGCTGCCGAAGCCGGCAAAGCTGGCGACGCCGGTGGCGACGTCGATCACCGCCACGCCGCCTACCGGATCGGCCGTGTAGTCCGGCGCCGGCTCACCTTCGATCGCCACCAGCACCTGCGTGCCGTCGGCGGTGAACACCACGTTGTCGGGAACTGCGCCCACGGTCACGGTGCGCAGCAGGGTGGCGGAGGTTCCGGCCGCGTCCAGCTCGTAGAAGGCCACCGTACCGTTGGTGGCGGGCTCGGGGCCGTCATAGGTCACGGCCACGATATTGCCGGATACGGCGACGCTGTTGCCGCTGCCCAAGGTTCCGAGGTCGCTCTTCGGCAGGCTGAAGCGGAGCGCGCCGTCGGAGGCCTGCAGCACGTCCACCCCGTTCGGTCCCAGGCTCAGGACGATCTGGCGAGTCGCGTCGTACTCCACGACTTCGGCTCCGCCCGCAACGGCACCTGCCGCGCTGCTGTTGTTGAAGCTCCAGAGCGAGCTCGCCGTCAGACCGGCCATGTGTTCGCCTACCTTCCCGAGGATATTGGAAGGCGCATTACAGGTAGATTAACGGTTCATCATGCATGGTTTTGTGACAATTCCGGCCGGGTAGAATGCGGCCACCCCACTGTTGCGAAGGAGCCTTGTCAGAGGCTTTGCAGGCCGAAGTCCGCCGAATGGTGGCGGGTAAGCCGTGGAATACCGGCGTGGAAAGCTAAACTCTGCCTTGATGCCGGAGGCCCGGGGCATGCTCCGGCACGGATGCTGAGGCTGACCCACCAGCTTCCATTCGACCTCCCGAAACCTTCCTCCAAACTAAGGGCTAAAGGGTCGGCACCTCCTTGATGGACCCGCCGCGAAGTCTTGGTGGGTGGTCCTCCGTCTTCTCCTTCTCGCCGCCTGGAGGCCCCATCCTGCTGCTGAACCGTCGGCTCGAGCCGGTCGTACAGCGCTACGTGGAACTGGCTGACTTCGCGCCTGACTGGCTCGATCAGGGGGGCCATGATGTACGGCGCGCCGCCGCCCGGCTGGAGGGGCTGCAGCGCTCGGTTGCGGCCCTGCAGGAGCGCGGCCGCATTGCCCAGGATCAACTGGCCGCGCTGACCTCGGAAGAAACCAATCAGCGCCTCATGGTGCTCTCCGTCCTCACGGCCATCCTGCTGCCTCCCACCCTGGTGACCGGCTTCTTCGGCATGAACACGAGCGGTCTTCCGGGAACTGCGAGTGCGAGCGGCACTTGGTGGGCCGTTGGAGCCATGCTGCTCGCAGCGGGGTTGGCCGTTCTGGTTCTGGTGAGGCTCGAACTGCTGCAGTGGCGAGCGCGCCAGCACCGCAAGTAACCTGTCCGCATGCTTCAAAGCCCGAAGCGTTGGCGTGGGGCAGATTTCGTGAGTTACCCCAAGAGAACGTCAGAGCCAGAACTTCGTTGGGTGGACGATGAACTCGCCTCGTGCAGGCCGTTCAGCAGTTTGACGAAGAGCCCGCCGGGTCAGGATGGCCGGTCAGAGCAAGGTAAAGGTGGTGAATGCCTGTCGAGATCGAGCGCAAGTTCCTGGTGCAAGGTGACCGGTGGCGTGCCGGGTGTACACAGATCCACGAGTTCCGCCAGGGCTACCTGATGTCGCATGAAGGTGCTGGCGCAACCGTACGCGTCCGCATCTTCGGTGACCACGCCTTCTTGACGATCAAGGGTGCCAAGTCGCCCAGTCGGGCAGAGTACGAGTACCCCATTCCTCCTGCCGATGCTGAGGAAATCCTGCGATCGCTCTGCGGCGATCGCTTGATCGAGAAGCGCCGTCACTGCGTGCCCCATCAAGGCCTCATCTGGAGCGTGGATGTTTTTTCCGGATCGCTGGCCGGTCTTATCCTGGCCGAGGTCGAGTTGAGCCACCCTGAGCAGCCACTGGCGCTGCCATCCTGGGTGGGACCGGAAGTGACAGCAGATCATCGATACCGGAACTCGGTTCTTGCCCGCAGTACGACACCTCCCAGGGAAAAGCTGAAGGTCTGAGGCCGGCGACCCTCCCCGGACGAGGTCACCCGATCGGGCCAGCAGGGAAGCAATGCCGGAGAGCCTGTTGATCCCTGACCCCTTCCGAAGCACGCCGCGACCGACCCGCGCCGCGACCCCATCCAGCAGCGCGCGGATGAAGCCTATGATCTTTCACGGGCGGACCAGCGACAGCAAGATCTCGAGCGCGATCAGCACGAGGATCATCACCTCGAGCACCTCCGCGCGCGTGCTGGCAGCCTCGCCGTGCAGGGCGGTGTAGGTTTCGCGGATCGTGGCCAGCTTTCGGTCCACCGCGGCACTGACGTTGGGGACGCGGAACAGCTCGATCGCGGCAGCGTACACGCGCGCGAGATAGACGTCCTCCGTCACCTGCAGGGCGTTGTCGACGCGCTCGGTCAGTTCCGTCACCTCCGCCACGGTGGTGTGCAGGCGCTGCGCCAGTCGGGAGTAGCGACGCGATGCCAGGAGGCTGGTCTGCCGCCGCGCAGCTTCCACCAGGTCACGCACCCGGGGTAGCTCGTCGTCGAGCATTTCATCGTAGGTGCGCATTTCCAGCAGCTGCGCGTTGGCCATCTCCAGCACGTCCGCAACGTCGGTTTCCCCCTGCGGCTCGTACAGGAAGGCACGGTCCCAGGTGACCACCGCCAGGTCGTCGGGGTGGTAGGAGAAGCGGTGTCGGAGGAGATCGCGCTGCGCGCCCTCGGACAGCGGCCGCGCCTCGCCCGAAAGCAGTGGCACCAGGTCCAGCCGCTCCTGCAATGAGGCGGACGTCAGCGGGGTGTCGAAGCGCTCCACCATGGCAATCAGGTAGTCTTCCTGCAGCGGCACGCGGCTCGGTCGGTCCAGTGATTCCGCCAGCAGCTCGCCCAGACGCCCCAGGAGCGCGTCCCACGGAGCCGATATCCCGCCGGGTCCCACCAGCCGGTCGACGCCGTTCACCAGTTCCGTGAACTCTTTCCAACTGACATCCATGGCCGGCAGCCGCAGCGCCAGCGCGGCGATGCCAAAATCGTACAGGCGCACGCCCGCGGTCGCCGTGACGGTGGTCCCACCAATCCCCAACGGCACCGGCCCCAGCGTCAGCGCCAGCGGCGGCACGCCGAAGGAGACCGCCTTGGGTGAGGTTCCCATCAGGCGGCTGCGGGCGCTCGCTTCGCGCGTCCGCTCGGACCACAGGGCTTCCGCCTTTCGCAGGTCGATCTCGTAGGCAAGGTCGAAGAGCCGGAGCACGATGACCTGCCCGGCAACGATCTTGGGCTCCGCCATGGCCGTGGGTCCGGGTTTCGGCTGCTCCGGCAAGGTGCCCCGCTCAACCGGCGCCACGCCGCGTGTCGCGATAATCAGTTGCCCCTCCTGCCCAGTTCTGCCCGCTCTCAAGTCGCCTCTTCGGCGAGCCCGAAGGGCGGGCCGTGCGCGACTGCCGCGGCCGCTGCCGCTGCCTACATGCTGCAGGCCAGCCAGGTGCCGCAGGCCTGCAAGTCGTGGTTCCAGGCGTCAAGCTTGATCGTGCCGTTCCTTGATCGACCTGAACCTTCAGCGTCGGGAAAACAACAGTTCAGCCTGCTCCCCGGATGCTCTGCCCGCCGGTGCGAAGGACGTTGTTCCGCGAATCGATGCGCCCGGACAGGAAGGGATGCCTCGGTGACTGCACCCCAGCGATTTCGCAAATTCGTCATCTGATTGCAGGGATGTAGCCCCGGCCTTTCTCAAACCCCGTACAGCCTCACCAAGTTGTACGTCCGTAGGTGATTGGCGATGAGGTTCTGAAAGTAGTAGTAGAATGCTTCGAGCAGTAATGCCCTCGGCGGAGCAATGCATTACCTGGAGTGGAAGTGCCACTTAATCCCAATTGCATGGCAGTGGAGAACTTCCATCGCTCAGCATGAGTGATGAGCTGCTAGGATTGGCGGCATGCAGTCTTTAAATGTCTACTTCCCAGCGTGAATCTCCGGGGGCGCTACCATCAGGCATCGGGTCACGCCCATGAAGTCGGGCAGGTTCGTTTTTCTTTGTGTTTTTGATGAACGGAGCGTGTCCAGCGCTTCTCAGCGCTGGACACAGTAACAGAAGCTTCGGTTGCCGTTCAGATCGAGAAGAGCGCGTCGCCGTTGTTCGTCAGCGCCGCGCTATGCTGGAGGTCCGTGCCGTCCACCCGGATGGAGTCCACGTAGAGGTTCCGGTCCTGGTCCGCGCTGCCGCCCCAGTGGTCGTCCAGGAACTGGACGCTCAGCTGATGGTCACCCTTGCTCAGATCGACGGAGGTGAGGATGTCCAGCATTTCCACGTCGCCCATGCTGTGCGAGGCCGTTACCGCGCGGGAGTCGATGATCTGCTTTCCATCCAACTCTAGGGCGAAGTGGGCGTCGCCCCCGAAGGCGTCTTCGGACAGGCCGAGCCTGATCACGTGATCACCCTCGCCGACGCTGGGCACGGAAGCCTGCGCGTCAGTCGGCGCCGCGACCGGGGTCGTCGCCGGCGTTTCGGCCGTGGTGTCGGTCGGTGTCCTGGTCGGCGTCTCCGCCGGGGCCGCGGCAGCGGTCTCGGTCGACGGCGTCTCGACCCGGAAGGTCAAGGTGCCCGAGTTCAGCAGGTCGCCCTGACTCCCGGTCTTGATCCCCCCCGCCACGATGTCCTCGACGTAGAGGTTGCGGTCGGCTTCGGCCGTGCCGCCCCAGGCGTCGTTGTCGTAGGTCACGGTGACAACATGGTCCGAGCCCGCGGCATAGTTGCCAAGGTCGATGGCCTCGCCGCCCGAAGCATGCGTTGCCGTCACCTCACCGCGGAAGCGCACCTCGCCGTCCACCATCACCGTGGCGACCGGGTTGCCCTGCCAGGCTTCGGCGCCCAGCACGATCGACAGGCCGTCCTGGCCCGCTGCGGACGATGCCGGCGTGTTGTCGCCCTGATCGGTGCCGGTCTGTCCGGTTTCCGTTCCCGTCGCCGGCTCCTTCACCGGATCAGCTGTCGCCGGGTCGGTGACGGCCACGGGGTCCGTGCTGGTCACCGGATCCGTCGCCGGAGCCGCCGCCCCGGTGACCGGCGTGGTGCTCGACCCCGTGTTGACCGGGGTCACCGAGCCAGCCGCGCCGGGCGCCTCGATGGCGAAGGTCGGGTCCTGAGCATAGTCGGCCTGGGTCGTGAAGGGTGCGCCGTCGGCCACCAGGGCGTTGTAGGCGTCGACAGCCTCCTGCGAGCCGGTAAGGCGGGCAATGCCCGCCAGGGTCGCCAGTGCCAGCTGCGGGTAGTCACCCTGGCTCTGTTCCCAGCCGTCGCCGTTGGACCAGCCGCGGGCCACGGTCTGCGCACCGATCTCGGCCCAGGTCGTGTAGGGCGTGCCGGTGGTCGCATCGGCGTTGGCGATCAGGTAGGCGGCGCCGTCATGCTCGGCGAAGCCCTCGGCGGCATGGGTGAACCGCCCGACCAGGAAGTTCGCCTCCCACTTCAGGAAGGTGAGGGCATCCGCATTACCCTGCGACGCGGCCGCGATCGCGGTGGAGGCGAAGTAGTCCTGCTGCCAGGGCGGCAGGGCACCGGCCGCGCCGTACTCGCCGGGCAGGTAGCCGTGCGCCTCGCCCTGTTGCGCCGTCCATTCCGGGATCTTGGACACCAGCCAGGACCAGTTCGCGTTGGACACTTCCGTGAAGTAGGCCTTCTCGGCGCTGCCATCGGGGCTCGCATAAGCGGCCTCGTCGATTTGGCGCAGGCTCCAGGCCGCACCACGCACCTGGTTGTCCTGGACCACCAGCATGCCGTCGTCGCCGCGCTGGGCCGTCCACACGCTTTCCACGTTCCAGGCCGCCTGAGCCTGGAGGTTGTCCAGCATCCAGCGCTCCCCGGTCATCAGGTAGGGAACGTAGGACAGATCCGGCTGATGCGCGGAGTCGAGGTTCCAGCCGGTGTCGCCGTCGGACTGCTGCGTCAGGCTGCCCGAATTGGCGTCACCCGCCGCGCCGGTGCCGCCGCGAGGGTCGGTCCACAGCTTCGGGTAGTCGTCGGCGCTCAGCCACTTGCCGTTGGCCGCGTCCCACATGTTCCACGGCACGCTGCTGGCGGTCTCGGCCTGATCCAGCGCATAGGCGGCCGCGCGGGCATCTTGGGTGATCAGCCAGGTGGTGTTGGTCTCGGTGGTGAAGCCGATGTCGGCGCGCCCGCCGGTGCCGGGCATGTACTGCGTAACCCCGTTCACCGCCAGCGGGGTGTCCGTACCGGCGGCCGCGGCCGCGGTGCCCAGCGCTGCGAGGTCGGCCTCGGGGATCGGGGTGGAAAGATCGTACTGCGCGACCGCGCCGGTATCGGCGAGATGCGAGATGTCCTGGTGGATGTTGAGCCATCCGGCCTCGGGGCTGCCGGTGCCCTGACCACCGTCCACGCCGGTGTCGAAGCTCTGGTGCCAGTTCTGGTACAGGCCCTGGCTTACGCTCTCGTTGGCCGCGACATGCCCATCCATGGTGACCTGGACGTTGCAGGACGCGCGTCCGCCATCGGTGATCATGGCGGCGTCGTTGTTGAACTGCGCTTCCACCGACATGCCGCCGCCCTTGTAGGCAGTGACGTCGAAAACGAGGCGCTGCGAGCCCGGCAGGTCCACGGACACGCGGGCCTGGGTCGCGAGCTCACCTTGCTGCCAGAAGTCCGCGGTGCCATTGGCCAGCGCCGTGCGCAGAACGTCGAGCACGTCGACGTGGACAGGGCTGCTCCCCCCCGTCAGGTCCACGGCGAAGGAATGGTTCGCGAGCACCGAGTTCATGTCGACCGCGGCGGCCTGATTCGCCCCGGCGGCCGCATTCAGCACCACCTCAGCGGAGCTTCCGGCCTGGAGGTCGGGCCGTGCCACGGACACCACGGCCTGCTTGACCGAACCGTCCGCCCAGCGCGTTTTCACGTCCATCTGCACGGCAACATCCACCCCACCGATGCTGGCCGTCAGGTGAGAGCCGTTGCCGACCTCCCCCTGGGCGAAGACCTGGCCGAAGGTGGCCACGCCGGCCTCGAGATCCGCGGCTCCCGCGTTCTCCAGGCGCAGCGCGACGATGCCGTTTTGCTGTACGCTCATGTTCTGCCCTTCCCCGGAAGCGCCCGCTCTGGGTTGGCATTCCGGCCTAAGAAATCGTTCCAAATTCCGGACATCCCTCAAAGAACGGGTCCGGCGGCGACGACCTGACACATCGGCGAACGGAATAGCAACGGACTTAGGGCAGATAATCGAGGTATTTCATTTCATTGGAAAACTATCCTCAGGCAGTGTCGGAGAGCTTTACAAGGCAAATGGACGTTGATCGGTGCAACTAAGGGTTGAGCGCGGAAGCGATGTCAGGGGATCTTACAGTTAACACATGTTATTACGGTCGCGGATTATCAGGGTGCAGCCGAGTGCTTTTGGGGGGGTGCGTCACCTGTTCAGGCTTCCACGCGGGGCAAGATGCGGTGCTCCGCTTCGGCTGGACTGGAGGAGCCTCGGTGCAGCCTCGACGGCTGCATCGAGATCACATCGTCCAGCACGACCGGGTAACCAATGGCTGCCACGTGTTCCTCGAGGTGAAGCCGTAGAGCACCGCCTCCCGTTTGGCCTGCCGCTCGTCCAACGTGACCACGCTCCGCGCTTCTCGGAACGCTGGATCAACTTAGTGACACAGCCTCAGCCGCATTGGCCGAGACGGCCGCTCGGACAGGTCACCGCCCTGCCGGCCACGCCACGTCAGCCACATCGCAGCGTGGCTGATCGTGGGCTGCCCTCATGGTGGACATTGTTCCTGCGTACCCGCAGTCATCCCACCCGGCTGTCACGCTGCTGCATTGCCGAGGAGAGACCGGTGTCGGTGCTCCATCTGGCTGCGGGTTTCAGCAATGAGGGTCAGTGCCTCCGTCCAGGCCAGTGCCGCACGTTCCCGATCTGAGTAGTGCGGCGCTTCACGCCAGGCATCCAGCTACACCCGAGTGCCTATTTCACTCTGATCAATCTTCAGGCGATGTCGGTCTGTAGAAACAACTGCGCCGGAAGCACTTCTCAAACAGAGAAAAAGCAAACTTATACCCTGCCGTATGATGCACGATCGCAATCACGCCTACTCAAACCCATACACCTTGTGGGGCAGGTAGTGACGCGTCAGCGCATCCATGTCTTCCGGCGTGAGGACCACGGAAACGGCACCCACCGCCTCGCTTACCTGAAGCGCACGACTGGCACCGATGATCGGGGCCGCCATTGCGGGATTGGCAAGCAGCCAGGCCAAGGCGATCTGGGCCCGAGGCACACCATGGCGCGCGGCGACCGCGGCCACGGCATCAATCACGGGACGATCAATCGCCTCCGTCGGGTCATAGAACACCGGCCGCAGGAGGTCCGTGTCCTTGCGCAGGCTCTTGTAGCCCGGCTCACGCGCCAGCAGGCCGCGCGCGAGCGGCCCCCAGGGGATCAGGCCGACTCCCTCGGCAAGGCAGAGAGGGATCATCTCCCGCTCCTCCTCACGGTTCAGCAGGTTGTAGTGGTTCTGCATGCAGATGAAGCGCGCCCAGCCTTTCCGATCGGAAAGGTAAAGCGCCTTGGCAAACTTCCACGCATGCATGGAGGAGGCGCCGATATATCGCACCTTTCCCGCACGCACGACCTCCGTAAGCGCCTCCAGCGTCTCCTCTATCGGCGTGTTCGGGTCCCAGCGATGAATTTGGTAGAGGTCGACGTAGTCCGTACCAAGCCGCCGCAGGCTGTTGTCGATCTCTGTCATGATTGTTTTGCGCGAAAGGCCCTGCGCGTTGGGACCCGGGCGCATCGCGGTGTTCAGCTTCGTGGCGATGACGATCTCGTCGCGACGGGCAAACTCCTTCAGTGCCCGACCGACGATCTCCTCACTGGAGCCGTTCGAGTAGATATTGGCTGTATCGAAGAAGTTGATGCCGAGCTCCAGCGCCTGGCGGATGATCGGACGGCTTTCCTCCTCCGGCAGGGTCCATTTCGGGTTGCCTCTATCAGGCTCCCCGAAGGTCATGCATCCCAGGCAGATACGGGAAACCTCGAGGCCGGAGCGGCCGAGCTTCGTGTATTTCAAGTCTGCTCTCCCAGCTCACGGCTGGACGTTACGTCCCAATCCCTCAGGCGCTGATGCGGACAGGCCGCTACCATGACGAGGGGATTGACCAGCACAACAAGCGACGCAAGAGGAGCAACCCCCGCCAATTCAAGCGATGCTGAACAGGTTCTCGCCCCTGCGCGTCCAGGCTGAGGTTAGGAGCGTCCGCGGTTTGGAGGCAACAAAAAACAGGTAAAAGCGCAACAAATAACCTAACAAAGATAACGGAAGGCTTCCAGCTTGGCGCCGCATGGCCGTCCTCGCCAGCGAGCCGATCCGCACGGATCAAGCCTTTCGGGCTGCCACCCGCCGTGTCTGCGCGAGCCACGTCTTTGGACTGGCGGGTGCGGTGGACTCCCGCTGGATGATCTCCGCCACGTAGGCGAGGCGGACCGGCGGCGGTGCCTGCGATCCGGTCCGGGTCAGGCGGTCAGCGATGCAACGCACCATGGCTGCGCCGATCTCGACCTGGGGCGTGTGCACCGTGGTCAGCCGCGGAGACACCTGCGACGCCGAAGCAAAATTGTTGAAGCCGACGACGGATACATCTTCCGGTACGCGGATGCCCATGCGCAGCAGCTCGGAAACAACGTTTACCGCGATGCCGTCATGGGCGCAGAACAATGCGGTCGGCTCCCCACCATCGCGGATCCAGGCGAGGAACGGGTCACGGAATCCTCCCGCCTCGTTGAAGATGATGTCTTCCACCGTGGCGTCTCCGGCCTCCAGCAAGCCATCGCGGAACCCACGAAACCGCTCCGCACGGCCCAGCGGCGTGGTGCTGCCGTGGACGAACGCCATGTTACGGTGGCCGAGGCCGAGCAGGAGGCGAGCAACGGCAAACCCGGCTTCCCAGTCCGCGCCGACGACCTGATCGATGCGCTCAAGTGGGCCAACGTAGCTGGCGCACACCACCGGCAGGCCAGTGCGCAGCGCCAGCGCCGTGAGCTCCGGTGGGCGCGGCACCGCGAGGATCAGGCCGACGACAGCGCTGTCCAGCCGGCTGCCGTCACCGAGGTACTGCGCCTGGCGCGGCACGATGGAGAAGCCGAGTTTCTGCGCCTCCTGCTCCGCGCCGTGCATCATGTTAAGCCACAGCTCGCCGCTAACCGGATCGAGCTCCTGACGGATGAACAAGATCTGGCGGCTTGCCTGCGGCAGGTCCGGGTTCAGCCGATAACCCATGCTGTGCGCGACCTGCAGGACGCGTGCCCTCGTTGCCGCTCCGACGCCAGGCTTTCCCGAGAGCGCACGCGAGACCGAGAACTTCGACAGGCCGAGCCGGTCTGCGACGTCTTGGATGGTGGGGCGGCCCAGGGCCATTGAGCGTCGATCCTTCTGCGCAGGTCTTGTTGTGCCGCAACATTCCAGAGGCCTGCAACTCGGCCATGGAAAATGTTGCGGTGGCTACGCAACAGGGTTGCGCTTCAAGTTTGGCAGCGATAATGATTCGGTTAACAAATGAGCGCACCGCAGGCGCCATCAGGTGAACCGAAGCGGGCGTGTCCTCCGGGAGAGGAAACAAGCCATGCACTCTGTCCGTGCGCGCGATAATCCAGGCACGCCGTTTCGTCCACGACCGCGCGGGGATCATCGCTCTTCATCCTGAGCGCATTGCGCCGGGCGGCGGCTTGCAGGCCCGACATCATCCTTCCCGATCTGGCGAGCACCGCGCCAAACCGGTGCCCGTTCCACCGTCCGGACGTGCCGGCAGACGCCGCGCGACCGATGCAGGAGTGCGAACCCGATGGCGCTTGCCCAGGACAGCAACATCATCGAGCGGGTCGAGAGCGTCGTCTCCACCCACTCCCGACCAAGCGAGCTGCGCATCACCGACATGCGGGTCGCGGTGGTGACGGGGCACTGCTACTACCCGATCATCCGCATCGACACCAACCAGGGCGTCTACGGCCTGGGTGAGGTGCGCGACGGCGGCCATCCCGAGAACGCGCTGCAGTTCAAGCACATGCTGATCGGGCAGAACCCGTGCAACGTCGACATGATCTTCCGGGCCATGCGCCGCTACGGCAATTGGGGGCGGGAAGGCGGCGGCGTGTCAGGTATCGAAATCGCGCTCTGGGACCTCGTGGGCAAGATCTACGGCGTGCCCTGCTACCAGTTCCTCGGCGGCAAGTACCGTGACCGCGTGCGGCTCTACGGCGACACGCCCGTGCCGGACGACGCGTCACCGGAGGGCTACGCGCGTGCCGTGCGCGGCCGTGCCGAGATGGGACTGACCTTCATCAAGTTCGATCTCAAGCCCAAGCTGTTCGAAATGACCCCGGGTGGGGTGATCGGGCAACCGACGCGCTACGAGTACGACCTGGCCAAGGCGGCACGTGCGCCCTCATCCGGCCGCGGCGCGAAGCTCAGCGAGGCCGGTATCGCGGCGGCGGTGGAGATCGTCGCGGCGGTGCGCAGGGAAGTTGGCAACGACGTTTCCCTCTGCATCGACCACTTCGGGGAAGGCTACGTCACGGCCGACGAGGCGATCCGTCTCGGCAAGGCACTGGAGCCCTTCAACCTTGCCTGGCTGGAGGACCCGCTTCCCTGGCACGATATCGAAGGGCACAGGAGGGTCGCCGACGCGCTGCTGACGCCGGTTGCGGGCGGGGAGGACCTTTACCTTTGGGACGGGTTCCGCGAGGCGATCGAGACCCGCGCTTTCGACGTGCTGCACCCCGACCTGCTGAGCTCCGGCGGCATGCTGGAAACCAAGAACATCGCTGACTATGGCGAGCGTCATGGCCTGCCTACGGCCCTTCACTGCGCCTGCTCTCCGATTGGATTCATGGCCAACGTGCATTGCGGTGCGGCGATCTCCAGCCTGGTCGCGCTGGAGCACCACGGGCTCGACGTCCCTTTCTGGGCTGACCTCGTGACCGGCCTCGACACGGACTACATGAACGAAGGCTACGTGAAGGTGCCGGAGGCCCCCGGCCTGGGGATCGACCTGAACCCGGAGGTCGTCGAGGCCAATCTGCGCACGCCGGGCACCATGTTCCTGCCGACCGAAAGCTGGAACAGGAAGAAGATCGGCTTCGAGCGGGTGGAGCG
Source organism: Roseomonas elaeocarpi (assembly GCF_042433915.1). NCBI lineage: Bacteria > Pseudomonadati > Pseudomonadota > Alphaproteobacteria > Acetobacterales > Roseomonadaceae > Roseomonas > Roseomonas elaeocarpi. The sequence goes on from NZ_JBHLUN010000001.1 coordinate 108,734, forward strand.
CGGATGACCTGCACCGCCGACTGTCCCGCCCACCCGCGTCCCGGAGATTGACCCATGATCCAGACCAACGACATCACCCGCCCGCCCCAGGAATGGGTGAATGCGCTGCACCATATCGGTGCCGCCACGGTGACGAGCACGCTCAGCCGCATGGGCATCCGCAACGCTCACATGTTCGGCCCGACCTCCTACAAACCTGGTCGAGCCATGGCCGGTCCAGCCCTGACGCTGCAGTTCATGCCCAAGCGGGAAGACCTGTACGGTGCGGACGAGTACGCGCAGCCCGAGCTGCAGCTGCACCGCCACGTTCTCTATCATACACAGCCCGGCGACGTCGTCGTGGTGGACGCCCGCGGCGACATGCGCAGCGGCATCTTCGGGGAAATGATGCTGACCTACTTCAGGGGGAAAGGCGGCGCGGGCGTGGTGATCGACGGCTGCCTGCGCGACTTCCCCAATGCCAAGGCGATTGATCTTGGTTACTGGATCCGCGGGCTGACCCCGAACTTCCACACGCAGACGGATATTATGCCTTTCGCGGTAAACGTGCCAGTTGCGTGCGGCGGCGTGCTTGTCATGCCGGGCGACATTGTCGTGGCCGATGACGACGGCGCCGTCGTGGTACCCGTCAAATTGGCCGAAGAGGTGATCGCGCAGGCCTCCAGGCATCACGAGTGGGAGGCTTTCTCCAAGGAACGTTTGACGGCAGGAGGGGAGTTGAAGCGATACTATCCCCTCTCGGAGGAAGCCCGGCCTGAATACGAGGCGTGGCTGCGCGCACAGGAGGCGCGTCCCTGACTTCCACGGGAGACCAAGCAGGACCGCGTACAAACCCGCACGTCAGAAAGCGGGCAAATGGAGGAACGTTGGGATGCTGTCTCAAGATCGCGTCGCCCCCGCCGCGTCCATGTCACGGCGCCAGCTGCTCGGTGCTGCCGGAGCGGCGACGCTGGCAGCCGGCCTGCCCCGGGGGCTTGCCGCTGCTCCGTCCCCGGCTGGAACCGCTGCCGAGGCGGCACTCTGGACTCCCGACTACATCAACAGCATTGCGGGAACGATCGACGTCGACACCGCGGCTGAGTGCGCCAAGGTGGTGCCGCTCAACTACAGGGGAAAGCTGACTTACTGGTACGTGGGACCGAACGAAGCATCTCCACGGCTGGACCACGTGATTGATGCTCAGTTCTGGGCGGCCTTCGCCAAGACTTACCCGAACGTCACGATCGAAAAGCAGAGCCTCGACTACAATCAGATGCTCAACAAGGCACGCACGGCGGTGCTCGGCAACGCGGCGCCGATGGTGGCGAAGTTTCCGATCCTCTGGGGCGTCGAGTTCGCTGCCAAGGGGCAGCTCAGCCAGCTGAAGCCGGAGGATGTCGGCTACGACTCCGCCGAATTCTGGCCGGGTGCGATGAAGTCGGTCACCTGGGCAGGCAAGACCTACGGCGTGCCCACCAACAACGAGACCATGGCCCTGATCTGGAACGCAGCCATCTTCCAGGCTGCCGGACTCGACCCGGAACGTCCGCCCGCCACCTGGGACGAACTCGTCACCTACTCCCGGCAGATCAAGGAAAAGACTGGCAAGAGCGGCTACGGCATGGTGGCGCGTGCCAATGCCGGCAACACGCCCTTCCGCTTCATGCCGCAGCTCTGGGCCTATGGTGGAGGAGCACTGGACGAGGCCGCGGATGCGCCGACCTACAAGACAGTGATGCTCAACAACAGCGGCTCCAAGGCGGCGTTGCAGGCGTCCTATGACATGTACGTCCGCGACCGCTCCGTGCCCACTTCCGCGCTGACCAACACGCAAACGGAGAACCAGGACCCGTTCATCGCGGGGCAGCTCGCGATGATGATTAGCCATCCTAGCGAGTACGCGACCATGGTGGATCGTGCGCAGCGCGCCACCGGTGACGACAAAAGAATTGCGGACGCTGTGGTGGCGAACATGCGCTACGGGCTCATCCCTCAGGGACCAGCGCGGCGCGCCGTGGTTTTCGGCGGGTGGAACCTGCACATGTTCAATCCGAAGATGGTCGACGGCACGCTCGACACCGAAGCCGCCCGGGCCTTCATCGCCTTCTCGACCGGACCGGAGTGGTCCACCAAGCTGGCCTGGACCAGCTCCAATCCCGGCAACCGGCGCGGCTTCCGCACGAAGTGGATGAAGGAGCGGCTGGGGCAGACGAAGTTCCTGAACGTGACGACCTCCATGCTCACCAGTGGCATCCCCTATCCGGTGATTCCTGAATCCGGGGAGATCATGAACATCATCGTCCCGAACATGTTGCAGAACGCACTGACGCGGAAGATGTCGGTCTCGGATGCCGCCGACGATGCGGCGCGGAAGGTGAAGTCGCTGCTGTCTGGACTCTGATCGCCGGTGCGACGCGGCGTGCTGCTGGGACGGCCGCCGCGCCTCGCTCCCCGCGATGGAAGGACCTCACTCGTGGACGTATCGCTCTCACAGCCTTCGGTCAGAGTTGAAGTAACAACGCGGCGCAGCGTCGGACTGCTCGAACGCATCCTGCGTCACTGGACCGATTACCTGTACATCGCGCCGGCACTCGGGGTCATGCTCCTCGTGATCGGCTATCCCGTGTACTACACGGTCTACCTTTCCTTCTTTGACACGCCGCCCAGCCTGGCGCTGGAGGACAAGACCTATGTCGGAGTGGACAACTATCTCCGCATTCTCGGCAGCGAGGCATTCCGGGAGGTCACCTGGAACACGGCGGTTTGGACGGTCTTCTCCACCTTCTTCGCCTTCGTTCTGGGCCTCGGCGCGGCCTTGTCGCTGAACAGGGCCTTCATCGGCCGCGGAATGCTGCGGGGTATCCTGCTGATCCCTTATGTTATCAGCGGGGTCGCGGCCTCCTACATCTGGCGTTGGCTGTACCACAGCGATTTCGGAGTGATCAGCGCGATCCTGATCGAGTTTGGGATCACGGATCACCCTTTGAATCTGATCGACAACACGGAAACGGTGCTGCCTGCCCTGATCGTGGTCAACGTGTGGAAGGAGTTCCCCTTCGCCATGATCATGCTGCTGGCCGGGCTGCAAACGGTGCCCGACCAGCTCCACCGCGCCGCGCAGGTCGACGGGGCGGGACCCTGGCATCGCTTCTGGCACATCACCTTTCCGCACCTGCGCGGCGTGACCGTGGTGACGACGCTGCTGCTATTGGTGGCGAATCTGAACAGCTTTATCATCCCCTGGATCATGACGGGCGGCGGCCCGGTCGGAGCCTCCGACATCTGGATCACCGCCATCTACCAGCTCGCCTTCGAGCGTACCCGCTTCGGCCTCGCCTCCGCCTACTCGGTGATCCTGTTCGTGGTGATGATGAGCCTGGGATACTTCTACGTTCGCGCCCTGTCGCGCGGCAGCAAGGAGGCAGCGGAATGAGTACGGCCCTCGAGGCTCCTCCGACCGCCCTCGCGTCCATCCCCAAGACGCGACGCCGGCGGAAATGGACCGGCTGGGACGTGGCGCGGGTTCTCTTTCTCACGGCCCTGCTGGTCTTCACCGTGCTGCCGATGCTCTGGATGTTGCTGACCTCGTTGAAGACCCAATTCGCGGCGCTGCAGTACCCGCCGTCCTGGATCCCGCGCGAAGTGACCTTCGAACAGTATACGCGCCTGCTCTCACCGGCCAACGAGGTTGGGCGGGACTTCCTGCGCTACATGGCGAACAGCATCCTGGTCGCGAGCGCGACGACGGTGCTCGGTGTCATCGTGGCGGTGCCGGCTGCCTATGCCTTTTCCCGCTTCCGCTTTCCCGGGCGGCACCTGCTGTTCCACTCCGTGCTGCTGCGGAACATGTTCCCGGCCGTGGTGTTCCTGATGCCGCTCTTCATCATGATGCGCGCGCTACGCCTCGTGAACACGGAGCTGTCGCTGATCCTGACCTACCTGACCTTCGGACTGCCGCTCTCGATCTGGCTGCTCAAGGGCTTCTACGACAACATCCCGGTGCAACTCGAGCAGGCGGCGCGGATCGACGGGGCGACCCGGTTCCAGGCCTTCCTGCGGGTGGTCATGCCGCTCTCCACACCAGGCATCATCGCGACCGCGATCTACTCCTTCATCCTGGCGTGGAACGAGTACGTCTATGCCCTGACCTTCCTCAACGACAAGAGCAAGCTGACCCTGCCGATCGGGCTGCAGCGCTTCTTCACGGAATACGCCACTAACTGGCCGGGCCTGATGGCGGCGTCCTTTATCACCAGCGTGCCGGTGGTGCTGCTTTTCCTTGTTCTGCAGAAATACTTCGTCCGAGCGCTGACGGAAGGCGCGGTCAAGGCTTAGCCGCACACCCGCCCCAACGTCCCAAGATCCCCGGCGCAGCAGGACCGGGGACACAACAATCCAGGGAAGAACACATGGCTCAGGTACAGCTGCGCGACGTGGTGAAACGCTACGGCCCGATGGTGGCCGTCAACCACTTGTCGCTGACGATCAACGATGGGGAGTTCGTGGCTCTCGTTGGTCCCTCCGGCTGCGGCAAGACCACCACGCTCAACCTCGTCGCGGGGCTGATCGAGCATAGTGACGGCGACATCGTGATCGGCGGACGGGTGGTCAACGACCTCGATCCCAAGGACCGGGACATCGCGATGGTGTTCCAGAACTACGCGCTCTATCCGAACAAGACCGTGTTCGACAACCTGGCCTTCCCCCTGCGCATGCGGAAGATGCCCGGCGCCGAGATCGAGGCAAAGGTGCGCTCCGCCGCCAATGTGCTCAGCATCGAGCCCCTGCTGCAGCGGCGCCCGCGGGAGCTTTCCGGCGGGCAGCAGCAGCGCGTCGCGCTGGGCCGGGCGCTGGTGCGCAACCCGCGCGTCTTCCTGATGGATGAGCCGTTGTCGAACCTCGACGCGAAGCTGCGCGTTCAGATGCGTTCTGAGCTCAAGCGGTTCCACCTAGAGCAGCGGGCGACCGTGATCTACGTCACGCACGACCAGATGGAGGCCGTGACCATGGCCGACCGGATGGCGGTGATGAACGGCGGTGACCTGCAGCAGTACGATACGCCGGCGCGCGTCTTCGACGCCCCGGCCAACACCTTCGTCGCGGGGTTCGTGGGCAGCCCGGCGATGAATCTCCTGCCAGCGCGCGTCTCCATGCAGGGGACGGATGTGGTCCTGCTCGGTGCCGATGGCTGGAACTGCACGCTTTCCGCGGGGAACGGGCGCAAGGCGCTGGCCTCCGGCAGCGACGAGATTGTTCTCGGCGCGCGGCACGGCGCAATCCGCCTCTTACAGGAGGAGACGCCGAATACCGTTCATGGTCGGGTCTACACGGTAGAGCCGACGGGCGACATCACCTACGTGCACGTACACGTCGGAGCGGCGTTGCTGGTCGTCAGCGTGCCACCGGAGGTGCAGGTCGCGCCGGATGATCCGGTCTGGCTTCGGTTTGAGCAGGACAAGCTGCACCTGTTCGACGGGCGCACGCAGCAGGCCCTGAGCTTGCATTAGTGTGAGGGGAACAGCGCCATGAAGATCACGAACGTCAGCACCGCCGTCATCGAGGGGAACTTCCCCTGGGTCCTCGTCCGTATCGAGACCGACAGTGGCGTGTCTGGCCTGGGCGAGGCTTACTGGGGTGCGGGTGTCGCGGAACTGGTTCACAAGGCCAGACCGCTGCTGCTCGGGGAAGACCCGGTCAACATCTCCAAGATCACTGAAGTGATGATCCGCTGCCTATCGGGGGAGGGCTCGCAGGGTGGCGCGACGGTCACGGCGATCAGCGGCATCGAGATCGCGCTGTGGGACCTGCTGGGACGGGCACTGAAGACGCCGATTTCCACCTTCTTCGGTGGCCGCTTCCGCGAAAAGATCCGCATCTACGCCGACTGCCATGCCGGTGCCACGCCTGATCCGGCAGATTACGGCCGACGCGCGCGAGAGGTCGTGGAGGACGGCTTCAGCGCCATCAAGTTCGATCTCGACACCAGCAATCCCTTCACCCTCGACATTTCCGACGATCCGCACCTGCGGCGGCAATGGTTCGAGCCGTTCAACCGCACCATCGGCTCGCAGGAACTGCGCTGGATGGTGGATGTGGTGCGAGCAGTGCGGGAAGCCGTTGGCCCCGAGATCATGGTGGCCATGGACGCGCACTGGAAGTTCAGCGTGAACGATGCCATCCGCCTTGCTCAGGCGCTGGAACCCTATGACCTGCTCTGGCTGGAGGACCCGGTCCCACCGGAAAACATTGAGGCGCAGCGACACGTCACTCACAGCACGCGCACGCCGATCTGTACCGGAGAAAACCTGTACCGCAAGCACGGCTACCGCGACTTGATCGAGAAGCAGGCCGCCCGGATCATTGCCCCCGATATCCCGAAGATGGGCGGCCTTGCGGAAGCCAAGAAGGTCGCGGACCACGCCGACCTCTACTACACTCCTATCGCTCCTCATAACGTCGCGAGCCCGGTTGGCACGGTGGCGGGTGCCCATGTCTGCGCGGCGATGAACAACTTCCTGGTCATGGAATACCACGCGCACGACGTTCCCTGGTGGGGCGACCTCGTGGTGGGTGAGCCGACGATCACCGGCGGTTTCATCCACCTCAACAACCGCCCGGGACACGGCCTGACGCTCGACGAGGACGTGGCGCGCGCGCACCTGAAGCCAGGATCAAGCTTTTTTGGCGATCAGCCCTACGCCTGACGCACCTCCCCTAGACCCCCAAGCGGCTCCGGGACGGGCCGCGGCATCATGCGCTCCGCGCGGCGGGGCGGAGGAGAGCTCATGAAAATCACTGACCTGCGCTGCGCAGTGCTGGGGCACAACCCGATTCTGCGCATCATCACGGATTCCGGCCTCAGCGGCCTGGGGCCGGTCGAGCACACCAAACCCTACATCATCTCGCACGTCATGCAGTTGCGCGACGCGATCCTCGGGGAGGACCCGACCAACGTTGAGCGTGTGATGCTCAAGATCCGCCAGCGCGGAGCCTTCAAGCCCTTTGGGGCTGCGGTCAGCGCCATCGAGATCGCGCTGTGGGATCTCGCGGGCAAGGCGGCGGGAGTGCCGGTCTACAAGCTGCTGGGCGGCAAGGTACGCGACCGGGTGCGCGTGTATAACGGTGCCATCCGCGCGCCGATGAGCCGCTTCCAGCCGGAGGATTTCGCGGAATCTGTCCAGGCGATGAAGGATTCGCCGCAGGGCTTTACCATCGTGAAGCAGGGTATCGGCTTTCACAGCGGCATGAAGCAGGCGATGCCAGACTTTCACTACGGTGAATCACGGGCGGGATCATTACACGGTGCGCTGACCCGCGGTCCGCTGACCGAGCGCGGGCTGAAGCATATCGTCGCCTGCGTCGCTGCGATGAAAGAGGTGCTGGGCGACGGCATTGGCCTCGCGCTCGACTGCGGGCCCGGCATGTCGGTGTCGGATGCGATCCGCCTGGCGCGCGCGGTGGAGCCGTACAATCTCATGTGGCTGGAGGACATGATCACGGGCGATTACGTGCCCTACGTCAATGCCGACCTGTACCGGGAGGTCACGCGCGCCACCTCGACGCCGATTCACACGGGAGAGCAGATCTACCTCCGTCAGAACTATAAGCAGCTGATCGAGAGTCACGCGGTCAACGTGATCGGGCCGGATCCCTGCGACGTCGGCGGCCTCGCGGAGCTGAAGTGGATCGCGGAATACGCCGACCTGCACGGTATCCTGATGGCGCCGCACGGCGTCGCCAACGGCATGATCGGCCTCGCCGCGCTGGTGCAGGTCTGCGCCACCCTGCCGGACAACTACATCGCCTTCGAGCTTCCGTGGGGCCGCACCGAGTGGTGGGCCGACATCGTGGAGGGGTTGCCGAACCCGGTGGTCAAGGACGGCTTCATCGAGGTCTGGGACCGGCCTGGTCTGGGAATCGAGATCAATGCGGAAAAGGCGCTGCCCTACCTGGCCGAGGCGGATCGCGGCTTCTTCGACTGAGCAGGACCTCCGTCGGAGCCGTTCCCGGTTGTGCCGGCCTACGGCTCCGCCCCGCACCGACAAGGCAGCAGCGCATGGCGAAAACCGTTCTGATCACCGGGGCGCTCGGCAATATCGGTACCAAACTACGACAGCATTTCGAGTCCCTGGGCTGGCCGCTGCGCCTCGTGGACGTCGTGAACGGCGGCAACCCCGCCGTGGCGGTGGCCGACCTGTCCGTCTGGGATGAGGCGTGGGCGGGCCTCTTCGCCGGCGTGGACACCGTGATCCACCTCGCTGGGCGTCCCAGCCCGCGAACCTCCTGGGCGGAGGCGGTGACCTACAACATCGACATGACACAGAATGTCTACGAAGCCGCTGCCCGCAGCGGCGTCCGCCGACTGATTTTTGCCAGCTCCAACTGGGTGGTGGCGGGGCACCGCTTCGAGGACGGCTTACTCACTCCCGAGGTCGAGCCACGGCCGGTCAACCCCTACGGCGTTTCCAAGTTGATCGGCGAACGGCTCGGGCGCTCCTATCACGAGCGCTGGGGCTTGTCGGTGGTGTGCTTCCGGATCGGCTACTGCCAGCAGGGGGAGAACCGGCCGGGTCCGCACATGCACTGGGGCAGCTGGGGCCAGCTGATGTGGCTCTCGAACCGTGACCTCTGCCACGCCATGGAGCAGGCAGTTCTAGCGGAGGGGGTCGGCTTCGCCGTGCTGAACCTGATGAGCAACAATCCCGGAATGCGGTGGGACATCGAGACCACCCGTCGCGTGATCGGCTACGCCCCGCAGGACGGAACCGCCCCGGACCTGTCCGACGACCGCCGCGCCGACGAGGCCGTCGCATCCCAGCTACACTCCCTGGCCGAGGCAATCGACGAGATCACCAGTCGCCGGGAGTGGTAGCGGCTTCGCCGTCGCGCAGGGGTTCGCCGGGGCAGAAGACTTGGTGGCTCAGGGATGCGGGTTGGTGCGGTGCGGGGCGCATACCTGAAGACAGGCGCACATGCCGTGCCAGCCCCGCACCACCCCTGCCGCCTCGTTCAGCGCGCCTGATCCAGCACAATAATCCGGCGCGCCTGTGGCAGGTCGTGGGGATCGACCGTGATCGACGTCAAGCCAGGACGGCTGATCATCGCCTCGGGGTAGCGCTGCAGGAAGCGCTCCACGGGCTCGATCCTGAGCACGCCGCGCGGGTGCCAGTAGTGCATCGGGATCACGATGCGAGGTGCGATGGCCGCGATCGCCTGGTCGAGATCGTCGAGCGCGATGGTCGCGTGGGCGCCGGTCAGCGCCAGCAGCACGTCCACCTGTCCCACGAGGCTGTCCAGCACCGCGGGCTCGATCGCATTGCCGACGTCGCCCATGTGCAGAACCCGGACGCCGCCGACCGTGAAGAGGTACATCGCGTTCGCATCCGGATCCCGCCCGAAATCGAAGGTGAGGCTTTCACTGGTGGGGAAGGCGCGGATCGGCACATCCCGCACGGTGACGCCCCCTGGTGGAACATCCACGAGCGCGTTCACCACCACGGGTTCACCGCGAACGTGGCTCGGGTCTGAGTGGAACCTATCGGTTGCCGAACTCATGATGACCAGATCCGCCGGCTCATCGATGGGCGTGAAGCCGGATGCCGCAGGATCGTAGGGATCCGTGATGACGCTCAGCTCTGCGGAGTCCAGCCGGAAGCTCGCGTGGGCGTAGAAGGTAATCCTCATGCCGCTTGATGCTCCATCCAATCGAAGCTGTAACGTTTCCGTCCTGGGATGAGCCTGCTGCCGCCGGCAGTATCACAGGAGCCAGCTTTTTCGCATCGCTGTTGCCAGGTTGTACGGCTCATGCAGCCAAAGCTGCGCCCGCAGCTACGGCAACCGGTTCCCCGTCTGGTGACCGGTCATGGCAGTGAGCGTCAACCTGCGGCCTGGCTGCAAGCTTTATTGGCCGGTCTCTTGTCTTGAACCCGCAGCGACCAAGACGGACAGGCCGGTCTGACCGATCAACATCTCTGATCGCCGATCGCACCCAGACCTGCTCAATCTGCGGGTGGAGGTACTCAGGCTACGGCCACCTCATCCGGACATGAGGCGCTGTGAGGCTTGCCGCACCGCCTCCGCGGTCACCTGCTCTTCCTGCTGATCCAGCAAGGCGCGAAGCTCCTTTATCCAGAATGTCCGCAGTCTCGGCGCAACGGACAGCATCGCATTGGCCAGGGCGATACTCGCTGAGGCGGGCCACCGCGCCTCCAGATCTTCTCGTGCTGCTCCGTGGCTGAAGCCAGGCGTTGCGGTATCCCTGCGCCCCCTTCGCAGCATTTCGGTGGCCTCGGAGGCTACCTCGCCGTCCGGCAGCAACACCACTCCGTAGCGTTCCTCCGCCTGCGCGTGGCTCAGCAGCCCGTCGCGGACGTCGGCGGCCACCAGGGCCGGGAGGCGGTCCAGCGGGTCACCGAAGCCACCGCCGGCGGGGGTGATCATGCGCAAAACGTCGCCGCGTCCCATGTCCAGTACGTCGATCTTGCCGAGGTCGCGCTCGCCGGGCCTGCCGGGGTTCAGCACGGCGCTGGCCGAGTGACCGCTGGCGCCGCCGGCGGCGCCCCAGGGCTGGAAGCGGAAGCGGTCGAGCCCGCGCACCGTCACCGTCGCCGCCCAGGCGCGGTTCTCCAACTCGATGCGCATGGCGTGGCCGCCGCGATGCCGCCCGGCCGCGGCGCTGCCCGGCTCAAAGGCGAAGTGCCGCATCACCAGCGGCGTCTCGACCTCCACCACCTCCACCGGCGCGCTGCGCAGGAAGGCCACGGGCTGGTCGATGCCGTCCACCCCGTCGGCCCGGACGCGGCCGCCGCTGCCGCCGATAAACGGCTCCACCACGCTGACGTGTTGGCGCCCGGTGCGTGGGTCCAGCGAGGCGACGGAGATGATGCCGGCCTGCCCGGACCCCGCCGCCGCCAGCCCGCCGGGCACGGCCTGATTCAGGCAACCCAGGATCGCGTCGTAGACCCGCATCACGGCCACCCAGCGATTGCCCATCGCGGCGGGAAAGGTGGCGTTCATGAAGGTGCCGCGGGGCGCGTGGGTGCGGATCGGCCGGATCATCCCGCCCGTCATCGGAATGGTCGGCTCGACCGTCTGGATCCAGTTCACCACGGGCATGCAGAGAAAGGGATGCGGCCGCTCGCTGGTGGTGAAGTTCAGGGCGTAGCGCACCTGCGGGTCGCTGCCGGAGAAATCCATCTCCAGTGTCTCGCCCGCGACGATCATTCGCGCGTGCATGAAGACGTGACTGCCGTCGAAGGCTTCCAGGTATTCGTGGAAGACGTATTCGCCATCCTTCAGCCGCGCGATCGCCTGGCGCGCCTTGAGCTCGGACAGCGCGATCACGTCGCGCACGCTGTCGAGGAACCCTTCGGTGCCGAATCGGTCGCAGAGCTCCTGCGTGCGCCGGTCCAGCAGGGTGAGGCCGGAGATCATGGCCTGCAGGTCACCCCAGATCAGATCGGGGATGCGCGAATTGTCGGCAAAGAAGTGCCAGAGCTGCTCGTTGAGCACGCCCGCCTTGTACAGCAGGCTCGGGCGGATGCGGACGCCCTCCTGGAACACCTCGTAGTTGGTGGGCGAGATGCTGCCGGGAACCGAGCCGCCGATGTCGGACGCGTGGATAAAGGCCCAGCCCAGCGCGACGATCCGCCCGTCCCGGAACACCGGCCGGATCAGGTGGATGTCCATCGTATGCGTGCAGAGCGCGTCGGCGGAGAAGGGATCATTGGTGATGATCACGTCACCCGGCGACAGGTTCTCCGCCCCGATCTCGTCCAGCAGCCCGCGTACGTTCTGGCACACGGAGGAAGTGACGCCGGAGCGCACAGGATAGGCGAAGAACTCGCCCTCCACGCTGGCCAGCGCCACCTGGTAGTCCTGGGTCTGCTTGACGAAGGTCGTGTAGGCCGTGCGGTAGGCGACGTTGCTCGCCTCCTCCGCGATGGCGGCGAAGCGGTTGCGCATCACCTCGGTGCGGACGGGATCCATCTCAGCGCCTCCGTTCTAGGATCAGGTCACCGAATTGCCCGAGCTGCGCGGCGAAGCCGGGCGGGACCAGCACGGTCGCGGTTTCCTGCTCCACGATCAGCGGGCCGGCGGCCTGCCAGCTATCGGGCAGCGACGCCCAGTCGAAGACGGGCGTCTCGTGCCAGGCGCCGTTGAAGCGTGCAGGGCGGGATCGCGAAACGGGTGCCGTGCCCGGCCGCCGCGCGGCACCGGTGCCGCCGGGGCTGGGCAGGGCGCCGCGCACCCGCAGCCGCAGCGAGATGATCTCGATCTCCGCGCCGGGATGAGCGTGGCCGTAGAGCCGCTCGTGCTCCGCGTGAAAGGCGGCGGCGATGCCGGCGCGGTCGCCCGCCTCCGCCACCGTGACCGGCAGGAGCGTGTCCACATCGAAGGACTGGCCGGCGTAGCGGATATCGGCGTGGTACTCGAAAGCAGGTTCCAGCCCGGCCGCCTGCTGTGCCAGCCAGGCCCGGCCGTCGTCCCGCAGCCGCGCAAAGGTCGCGGCGATCGCCGCATCGTCCGGCGCCGTGCCGTGCACGGTCTGCACGGCATCGTGCAGCAGGTCGGACACCAGGCAGCCGAAGGCGCAGAACACGGCGGAGACGCGGGGCACCACCACCCGGCCGATCCCCATCTCCTCGGCCAGCAGCGGGCCGTGGATGGCGCCGGCGCCGCCGAAGATCATCAGCGTCAGCTCCGAGGGCTCGACGCCCAGCCGGGCGATAAAGGGCAGGGCATTGGCGAGCATGTTGGCCGAGGCGATAGCGATGCAGCTTTCCGCCGCCCCCGTCTCGTCCTGCCCCAGGGCCGCGGCCACGGGGCGCATCGCCGCCTCCGCCAGGTCACGCCGGAGGCGCAGCCCGCCGGCGAGCGGCGCGTCCTCCGAAAGAAAGCCGCAGAGCAGATAGGCGTCGGACACGGTGGGCTGGGTTCCCCCGGCGCCGTAGCAGGCCGGGCCGGGCCGCGCGCCCGCCGAGCGGGGCCCAACCTTCAGCACGGGACCGTCCATCCAGGCGATCGAGCCGCCGCCGGCGCCGATGGCCTCGATCGCCGTGACGGGCATCATCAGCGGGAAATCGCCGACGCGGCCATCGTGGGAGGACATCACCCGGTTGCCGCGGATCATGGAGATGTCCGTGCTGGTGCCGCCCATGTCCATGGTCAGCAGCGCCGGCACCTCCAGCATCCCGCCGAGCACCGCCGATCCCGTCACCCCCGCGGCGGGGCCGGACAGCAGGGTGTGGATGGGCATGCGGGTCGCCTCGGCCGCCGACATGACGCCGCCGTTGGACTTGGTCACCAGCAGGCGCGCCCGCGGCAGGTGCTCCGCCAGGAAGCGGTCGAGTTCGGCGATGTAGCCGGACATGGCGCGGCGGGCATAAGCGTTCAGCAGCGCGGCGCTGGCGCGCTCGTACTCGCCCTGCTGCGGCCAGACCTCGTGCGACAGCACCAGATCCAGCTCCGGCAGGGCGGCGCGGATCGCCTCCGCCGCCGCCAGCTCGTGCGCGGGGTTGCGGTGCGCGTGGAGGAAGCAGACGGCGAGGGCGGCGGCCCCGGCCCGCTGCGCCGCCCGCGCGGCCTCGACCGCCTGCTCGCGGTTGATCGGCCGGTCCACGCTGCCGTCGGCCAGGATGCGCTCCTCGACCTCGTGCACCATGTGGCGCGGGATCAGCGGCGCGGGGCGCGTCGCGAAAAGATCGGTCGGGCGGTCCAGCCGCAGCCGGGCCACGCCGAGGATGTCGCGGAAGCCCGCGGTGGTGAGCAGGGCGAGCGGTGGCCCGCTCCGCTCGATCACCGCGTTGGTGCTGACCGTCGTGCCGTGGACGATCAGCATCGGCTCGTTTCGCGCGATGCGCCCGGCGTCGAGCAGCGCCAGCAGGCCCCGCTTCACGCCCTCGGCGAAGTCGGGCGGGGTGGAGGGGGTCTTCATCGGCTCGACATCGGCGTAGCCCGCGGGCTCGCCCCGCCAGATGGCGAAGTCGGTGAAGGTGCCGCCGATATCGATGCCGATCCTGAGCATCTGGCCTCGCTGCGTGGTCAGGGAAACGGGGGTGTCGGGGCGCGCTTCAGCGCGCGCCCTCGAAGGCGCGCAGGAAGGAGCGCAGGTAGCCGCCCAGCGAGGGGCTGAGATAGCCACCCTCCTGCACCAGCAGCGTGGGGAAGTTCGCGGCGGCGAGCTTGCGCCCGGCCTCGGCGAAGCCGGCGTCAGTGATCTTCAGCGTGCCCGTCGGGTCATCGGCCCCGGCGTCGAAGCCGAGCGAGACCACCAGCGCGCCCGGCGCGAAGGCCCGGATCCGCGCCAGGGCCGCGTCGATGGCGTCGAGCCAGGGGCCGTTCGGCGTGGCCCAGGGCAGAGGCTGGTTGAAGTTGCAATCCCTGGCGGCGTCCCCGCCGGTCTCGTCGGCATGGCCGGCATAGAAGGGCGCGGTGAGGCGCGGATCGACGTGGACGGAGCAGACCAGCACGTCCGGCCGTTCCCAGAAGATGTGCTGGGTGCCGTTGCAGTGGTGCACGTCGATATCGATGATCGCGACCTTGCCGAAGCGCTTGGTGAGCTGCTGCGCGGCGACCGAGGCGTTGTTCAAATAGCACACGCCCGTCATCAGGTCGGGATAGGCGTGGTGCCCGGGCGGGCGGCACATGGCATAGACCGGTCCGCCCGCTGCGGTGAGGCGCTCCGCCCCGTGCACGGCCACCTGCGCGCTGGCGAAGATGGCGGGCCAGGTGCCCTCGGTGATCGGGCAGGAGGTGGAGTTGCTGTACCAGCCGAGCTCGCCCAGCAGTTCCGTGGGCTTGCGAAACATCCGGTGCGTGGGATGCACGTTGGGGATGGCCACCGGGCCGAAATCCGGGTTCTGGATCCAGCGCGCGTAGACACCCTTGAGAAAGGCGACGTAGTCGGGGTCGTGCACCTCGGTGATCGCCTCGGGCCGGTTCAGCGGCGCCTCGATGATCTCGTGCGGGTCGGAGCGGACAATGTCCAGAAAGATCCGGTACCGCTCGGCCCGGTCGGGCTGGGCGATGAACTTGCCGGTGCGGAACACGGTGTCGGGATCGTGCAGGGCCTGGTCCGGGTGATGGACGACGAGCATCTGGCATCTCCTTTCTTGGAGGGGGCGGCGTTAAGGAGTGGCGCGGCTCAGTCGAGGATCCGGCCGCGCGTTTCGGGTGTCAGGAAGACGTGCGTCGCGATGGTGATGATGCAGACGAGCATCACGTAGAGCGAGATGTAGAGGGGCCCGCCGATCCCATGCAGGTAGGTCGCCGCCATCGGCGCCGTGCCGCCGAAGATCGCCGCGCAGATTGCGTAGGGGATGCCGATGCCCGACGCGCGCACGCGGGTGGGAAACAGCTCGGCGAAGACGGTGCCGAGCACCGCATTGTTGAGTGACACGAAGAGCGCGCCGGCCACCGCCACGAAGGCGAAGGCGCCGAAAGTCAGCGAGGGCCCCGCCAGCATGGACAGCATGGGATAGGTGAACAGCAGGAAGCAGACCGCGGCGCCGATCAGGAAGGGCTTGCGGCCGATGCGGTCGGAGATAAAGGCGAAGAGCGGCACGCCGATGCAATAGGCGATGCTGGCCAGGATGCTGCCCGCGAAGCCGGAGGCGCGGTCGAGCCCGCCCACCATGTTCGCGTAGGTCGGCAGAAAGATCATCCAGAGATAGTATTGCAGGCCGTTGAGCTGCACGACGAAGACGATGAAGACCTCGCGCGGGTATTCCATGATGGAGGCGAGGATTCCCGCCGCGCTCACCGCGCGGCCGCTCCGCGCATCTTCGCCGCGGGCGCGCTCGAAGGCGGGCGTTTCCTCCAGGCCGGAGCGCAGGTAGAGGCCGAAGAGCGACAGCACCGCGCCCAAGATAAAGGGCAGGCGCCAGCCCCAGCTCGCCAGGTCGTCGGGGCCGATGAACTTCGTCGTCAGGCTCGCGACGGCGGTGGCGATCAGCACGGAGATGCCGATCGAGACCTGCTGCGGCGAGGCGGCGAAGGCCCGGTTGCGCGGGCTGGCATGCTCGTTGAGGAAGGTGATGGCGATCTGGTACTCGCCGCCTGCCGAGAAACCCTGCAGCAGCCGGGCGAGGAGGATCAACAGCGGCGCGGCGAGGCCGATCTGCGCGTAGGTCGGGCAGATGCCGATCAGCAGGCTGCCGATGCCGGCCATAATGATGGTGGCCGAGAGCATGACGCGCCGGCCGTACTTGTCCGCCAGCGGCGAAAGCACGAAGGCGCCCACCGGGCGGCCGAGAAAGCCGACCGCGAAAACGGTGAAGCTGGCGAGCAGTGAGGTCGCCGGCTGGTCCGCGGGAAACATTTGGGACGCGAAGATCCCAGCCAGGAAGCCGTAGATCGACCAGTCGTACCATTCGATGAAATGCCCGAAGGCACCGCCCCACAGCATCCGCTGCCGGCTCATCAGCCCGGTCGGCGCGCGGCCGACCCCGACGGCGTCACTCATGATCCCTTTCTCCCAGCCCTGGTTGGTTTCGTGCCGGCGCCCTGTCGCGCCGTCGTCAGCAACCCGAAGCGGCGGCCGACCGTGTCCGCCAGCAGCGCGAGGTTGCGCTCGAAATAGGCGGCATCCTTGTCGAGGAAACGTTCGAGGCTCAGGCCGCGGATCGCGACGAGCATGAACTCGAACAGCGCGATCGCTTCCGGCCGCGCGTCCTCGGACAGCACCTGCCGCCGCACCCAGGGATGGATCACGGTGCGCATGGTGGCGGCACGGTCGGCGACCACGCGCCCGTGGAAGCCGTTTTCCGCCCGCGTGCCGATGATGATCTCCCAGATCGCCC
Organism: Roseomonas elaeocarpi; assembly: GCF_042433915.1. Classification (NCBI taxonomy): domain Bacteria; kingdom Pseudomonadati; phylum Pseudomonadota; class Alphaproteobacteria; order Acetobacterales; family Roseomonadaceae; genus Roseomonas; species Roseomonas elaeocarpi. The sequence continues at coordinate 125,515 of NZ_JBHLUN010000001.1, forward strand.
AGTAGGCCGGGTCGCCGTAGACCTCCCACAGATGCGCCACGAGCTCCGCCGCGTCGGGGCCGGACGGCCCGGCCGCGTCGTCACCCTCTTCCAGGCGGCGCCGCACCCGTTCGGACACGTGCTCGAAGACGCCGAGCAGCAGGTCGTCCTTCGTCGTGAAGTGGTGGTGCAGGGCGCCGGTGGTGACGCCGGCGCGCGCGGCGACGCGGGCGGTGGTGACGCCGGCGAAGCCCGCGCTCTGCAACAGCTCGACGGTCGCGCGGATCAGCAGCTCGCAGGTTTCCGTGCTGCGGTCGGCTTGCGAGCGTCGGGCTGGCTGTGACATCGCCGTGACGTTCGCATTTAAATACCGACTGGTCAGTATCTATTTGGGAGTGCAGCAAGGTTTTTCCCGGAAGGGGTGACGCTGGGTTGCGCAGGAAACCCTCAGTATGACCACGCGCTAAGCAGCGGCCCGCGAACTGCTGCGGGAGCACCGAACAGGCTGGTGGTGATGCTCCACGCCGCGATCATGTCCAAGACGGTAAAGTAGGACAGCACATCGGCGGCAATCCGCGTGATGGCGCTTTCAGGACAGGGCGGGTGGCTGGCTGGTCAGGTCCCACGGCATGATAATCGCTCAGGCTGGTGGTCGGCTCGCGTAAGACAATCTTGTGATCCAGGTGGTCGGAACATGGCGCGGGGGTCCCGGTAGCCGTTTGAGGTTCGAACCGATCCTCACGCCTCTTACTGTCGCACTCATGTCACCCTCCAAAAATTCGGATCTGACAAACCATGGAGGACGACGACAGCCATCAAATGCAGCGCTATCTTTGCTGAATCGCTTGACGGCCATGGGCTCCACTTGAGCTTCGATCGGAGCCTGGCTGCCAAGCAATTTGCCTGCCTCCTGGCTCTGCAACATGGAGCTGGGTCAGGCCACGCCCTGGCGGCTTCGTATACACAGTGAGATTACCTGATGCGGCTTACTCCCGAGCAGAATACGGCGCTCCTGGCGTGCGGCTACCAGCTGCTCCCGGCGACGCCTTGGCAGATTTGGCACCTTTCGCAGCAGCGGCGTATCTTCGCTCTGGGCGATCAGCACGTGGTGGTGCGGCGCCAGGATGGTTTTCTGGAGACCTATGGAACGCTTGGCATGTTGCTGGAGCAGCATGCGCAGGCGCAGGCCCTTGCGATGAGCACCGAAGCAGTTCCTCGTGTGCCGGAGGCGCGGGCGGAGGTGGTGACACGCTCCTCATCTCCATTGCCTGAGCCCGTTAAGCCTGTAATTGAAGATGTCTCGCTAGGCGATCGATCTGAAGCTGTCCCGGATGCACCGGAGCAGAAGAGAGAATTCGCTGAGCCGCATCAACCAGCACCCAAGCCACGGCCGCGCAGCAAGCTGCTTCGAGAGCAGAGTGAAGCAGCGAGCAGCGCGGCGATCCAGGACTCAGCCGCACTCAACCAGGCAAAGGTTGATCTGCTCTCCGAGTTCGAAAGCAAAGCCGCTGCCCTGGGTCTTTCGGTGGAGGGTGTGGTGGGAGATGACGTTGCCGCCTCCAGGCCCCCGGCACCTGACCGGAACAAGTGCGATGGCGCGCCGAGCCAAGCGAAGTACCGTGGTCCTGCGGGCCAGGAATGGAGTGGACGTGGCCGTCGGCCGGCCTGGATTGCCGCCCACGAAGCCGCAGGTAAAAACCGTGATGACTTCCTGATCAGCTAATACGCCGCGTTTGGAGAAGAGCTGCTCGGCTGTCTTGTACTCGCTGCAGCTGGGTGGCTCTCTTTCCTGCAGGGCAGAAAGCGCCGTATCTTAGACGGCCGCAACTTGACCTCGGCAGCAGGATTTAGCGACACGATAACGGCGGTCCGGTCCGGGCGCCTTTCGCCCATTGCGCAGCGTCCTGACACAGCTCACCTAACCCATCGACGTTGGTGGAACCCGTAACTGCGAAATTACGGGAGCGGAAATTATTATAAGCCACTCCATTAAACAATTTTATCTTTTCTGCACAACTCATGCTGCTTAAAGCTCAGAGAATTGCCAGATTAAAATCAATGATGGATTCACCTCTTGTGAAATCGCCGTGGGGAACGGACTGACAAATCACAGTGCTGATCTTTGGCTCGGACCAAAGGTCAGCGGAACAAATACCGCGTTCCGCACGTTGCCAGCGGAGACTTTACGCCTGCCCTTCCAAGCGTCATTCTATCTGACAGAACATATGTAGCAAGGGATGATGCCCCACGCCTTGAACCACCTTCACCATGAGCACAATACCGCGCTGCTGCTGCTCGCCGTCGGTGTCTGCTGCATGGCCTGCTTCGTGTCTGCCAACCTCCTTTGGAAGCTCAAAATCGTCGCGCCGGTCCACCGAACGCGCTGGGCTGTTGGCGCTGGGCTCGTATACGGTTCCGGTGTTTGGGCGACGCATTTCATTGCCATGCTGGCATTTGAGCCAGGCCTGCCGGTGTCCTACGCGCCGGGTCTCACGGCCGTTTCCGCGCTTGTGGCAGCCACGGGAGCAGCCCTGGCCTTTCTTTTCGGGCAGCCTCCGGGACATGCGGTGGGGAGGCGCGCCCTGACCGGGGGGACGGTGCTCGGACTGACAGTCGGGGCCATGCACTACATGGGGATGAGCGCGATACGCTTGTCGGGCACCATCGAATTCGCTCCGCTCTACGTTGTCACCTCCGTGCTTGGCGGAGGAATACTGGCGGTCCTGGCACTGTTATGTCGGCTCAACCAGCGGCAGGGACGGCTGGCTGCCGCTGGCTTGCTGGCGGCATCGATTCTTTGCCTGCATTTCACCGGCATGGCTGGAACGACCATTCTTCCCAGTGCCGGCGTCGTGGTCGCCTCTGGAGGATTGGACGAACGCCTTCTCGCCCTCACTGTCGCAGCCATCGTTGCTGCCATTGCGGTTGTCGGACTCAGCAGCGTGATCTTCGAGGAAAAACTGCAAGGGGAGCGCACGCGTGATGCGGAACGACTGGGCCGCCTTGCCAGTGGCACCTTCGAGGGCCTGTTCATCCATCGCGGAGGCATGATCCTCGATGTCAACGAGGCGCTCGTCCGGCTGGTCGGCCGGCCCGCCGAAGCTCTCATCGGCCAGGATATAGCGACTATCCTCCCGGCCGAGGCGGCCGACCGGCTCCGCACTGACTACGATGTGCCGACTGACGACAACATACTCCCGACGATGGAGGTGGAACTCGGCGCCGAGGCAGGACGCAGCATCCCTGTCGAAATTCTTTCACGCGCGATCGAGAACGTGGACGTGACGGAAAGGCAGAATTTGCCAGCCTGTGCCGTGGCGGTGCGGGACCTGACCGAGCGCAGGCGGGCCGAAGCCCAGATCCGCTACCTTGCGCATCATGACGGGCTGACCGGTCTGCCCAATCGCATTCTGCTAGCGGACAGGTCCCGGCAGGTTCTGGAGCTTGCGTCACGCGAGGGAAACGGCGTGGCCATTCTTTGCCTCGACCTCGACCGCTTCAAGGCCGTCAACGACATCATGGGGCACGACGGCGGTGACCAGTTACTGATTCAGGTGGCCGAGCGGCTACGTGCGGTCCTGCGTGCCAGCGACACTGTTGCCCGGCTGGGTGGCGATGAGTTTGTCATCGTTCAGGGCGGTCTCGATAACCCGGAAGGCGCAGCTGCACTGGCAGAGCGCGTGGCGGCCACGCTTTCAGAACCGTTTGAACTGGACGGGCAGGTTTTTGAGGTTGGGACAAGCATAGGCATCGCCCTGTTCCCAACTGATGGCAAGACCGTGCCGCGGCTGCTGCGCAATGCCGACACGGCGCTCTACCGTGCCAAGCGTGAGGGCGGTGACCTTTACCGTTTCTTCGAGCCCGCGATGGATCAACGCCTGATGGAGCGTCGCGCGATGGAGCGCGACCTGCGTGCCGCGATCGAGCGGAACGAGCTGTATCTCGTCTACCAGCCGCAGTTCGATACCATGACGGGAGAGTTGGTAGGACAAGAGGCTCTGCTGCGTTGGTGCCATCCAGAGAGGGGCATCGTTCCCCCGGCGGATTTTGTGCCCCTCGCCGAGGAGTCAGGCTTCATCCTTCCTCTCGGTCTGTGGGCGCTCGAAAGGGCTTGTACGGAGGCGGCAAGCTGGCCGGTGCCCTGCCGGGTGGCCGTGAACCTTTCCCCTGCGCAGTTCCGGCAGCCCGACCTGATCGCGGTCATCACCGCCATTCTGGAGCGATCCGGGCTGCCACCACAGCGGCTGAAGATGGAAGTGACGGAAGGATTGCTGATCAGTGACACTGAGCGTGCGCTGACCCTGCTACATGCCCTGAAGGAGAAGGGCATCTTTCTTTCCTTGGACGACTTCGGCACCGGTTATTCCTCCCTCAGCTACCTTCGACGTTTCCCGTTCGACGAATTGAAAATCGATCAGTCCTTCGTCGGTGGTCTCGGGCGTGACCTGGGATCGGCAGCGATCATCGAAGCCGTGCTTGCCCTGAGCCGGAGCCTCGGCCTCAGCGTCGTGGCCGAGGGGGTGGAAACCGAGGAGCAGATGAGGATGCTGAGAGACTGGAAGTGCCCACGGGTCCAGGGCTTTCTGCTCGGGCGTCCTGTTCGATCGGATGAGCTTTTCTCAACTGCAACTTGGGTGCGAACTCCTGCGGAGTTGCAGCTTCAAGCCCTGCACCCGCGCCAGGCACCGTGACCGCTGAAAAGCAGCCGATCGAGTCTGGGCTTGGTTGCGAGTAGTCGTGTCACGGGATCACAGCTTGTTCGGGAGTGTTCACTCCACGTTGATCAAGATTATGCGCTCGGCGCGATCTTTCTTGAGCTTCCGTCGTTCTGAATTGGTTCTCCCGAGATCACTGATGCCCCGACCAGCCCGCGGCGATGACACGCGCCGAGCAACCTTGAACCCACCCACTCTCCCGGACTCACCAACTCATACCGGATCGCATCCCGATGGGATGGTGAGCGACGGGAGCAGGGCGCCGCATCCAGCTCATCCGGATCCTGACAAACTCGCTCCAACGGAGGAGGTCACCGAAAGTGAAGGCCAGGACGCACCGCATGCCTTGACACGCGAGCGGCTGCTGAGCGGGGCGGTGGAGAAGATGGTCCATGATGCCGGCATCGTTGTCCTCACCGACGCCGAGCGTGAGAAGTCTCTCCAGGATACGTTGGCAGCCCGACCGAAGGGAGGGGAACCGGTCTGGCTGTTCGGTTATGGCTCGCTGATCTGGAATCCGACCTTTCACTACGTGGAAAGCCGGACCGCCACGGTAAAGGGTTGGCAGAGAGCCTTCTGCCTCTCGGTTCCAGTCGGACGCGGAACCCCGGACAATCCCGGCCTGGTGCTCGCCCTGGACAGTGGCGGGCAATGCGCCGGAGTTGCCTTCCGGATCGCGGAGGAGGTGCTTCTCGAAGAACTCTCCATCGTGTGGCGGCGGGAAATGCTGACCGGTGCCTACATCCCGCACTGGGTCGAGTTGATCGATGGAGAGGGGCAGGTGTTCGGCAATGCCATTGCCTTCACCATCAACCGGGATGGGCCGCAATATACGACCCTGGCCGAGGACGTGATCATCCAGCGTCTTGCCACGGCCGAGGGACAACTCGGATCGGCAGCCGAGTACCTGTTCCAGACACAGGCTGGCCTGCAGCGCCTGGGTATCCACGATCCGTTGGTCGACCACCTGAGCCTGGCTGTGGAAGAGGTTCAACGAGCCATAACGTGACGGGTATCGCCCCGGGGAGGCAGAGCATTCCAGCTAGAAGCATGCTGCCGCCGCAATGGCCATGTGCATTCTTAGGCTGCGCTGGTCTGCCCGCACCATAGTCCTCAGCCTGCTCCTCCCCTAGATCCGCAACGGTTCACGGAGAATGCCCAACAGTACTGTCTGTCACGGTACTGTGATGTATGTGTCATCGTCCTGTCGCCCAGCAAACTTAAGCCGCGCCCACCAACAGATTGGACAGGGCAACGAATGGTCAGGAAGCGGAACGTCCTGCTGATCGTCGTGGACCAGTGGCGCGCAGACTTCGTGCCGGCGCTTGGCGCGGGATTCCTGAAGACTCCCAACCTTGACCGGCTGTGCCGCGAGGGTGTGACCTTCCGCAACCACGTCACCACCGCGGTGCCCTGCGGCCCGGCGCGCGCCAGCCTGCTGACCGGCCTGTACCTGATGAACCACCGGGCGGTGCAGAACACCGTGCCGTTGGATGCGCGGCACATGAACCTGGGCAAGGCGCTGCGCGGCGTGGGCTACGACCCGGCGCTGATCGGCTACACCACCACGGTTCCCGATCCGCGCACCACCAGTGCCAAAGACCCGCGCTTCACGCTGCTGGGCGACCTGATGGAAGGTTTCCGCAGCGTCGGCGCCTTCGAACCCTCGATGGAGGGGTATTTCGGCTGGCTGGCGCAGAAGGGTTATCCGCTGCCAGAGAACCGCGAGGATATCTGGCTGCCGGAAGGTGAGGACGCGGTGCCGGGTGCCACGGATCGGCCGAGCCGCATCACGGCGGAATTGTCGGACACGGCGTACTTCACCGAGCGGGCGCTGACCTACCTGAAGGGGCGCGGCACGAAGCCGTGGTTCCTGCATCTCGGTTACTGGCGGCCGCATCCGCCGTTTATCGCGCCGGAACCGTACAACCGCATGTACCGGCCGGAGGACATGCCGGCGACGGTGCGCAGCGAGCACTGGCGCGACGAAGCGGCGCAGCACCCGCTGCTGGAGTTCTACCTGCGCGGCATCGGCCAGGGCTCGTTTTTTCACGGCGCCGGCGGTGCTGCGAACGAGATGGAGGAAGCCTCCATCCGGCAGATGCGCGCGACCTATGCCGGGCTGATCTCCGAGGTTGATGCGGCGCTGGGCGAGGTCTTCGCGCATCTCGACGCCACGGACCAGTGGAAGGACACGCTGATCGTGTTCACCTCCGACCATGGCGAGCAGCTGGGCGACCATCACCTACTCGGCAAGATCGGCTTCCACGATGAAAGCTTCCGCATCCCGCTGGTGGTGGTGGACCCCGACGCGTGCGACCGGGCCGGACAGATCGAGAGCAGCTTCACCGAGAGCGTGGACGTGCTGCCGACCATCATCGACTGGCTGGGCGGCGAGGTGCCGCGCGCCTGCGACGGACGCTCGCTCGGCCCGATCCTGCGCGGCGAGAAGCCGGCTGACTGGCGGGAGCACCTGTTCTACGAATACGACTTCCGCGACGTGTATTATTCGCACCCGCAGAAGGAACTGGGTCTCGGGCAGGACGACTGCTCGCTCTGCGTCGTGCAGGATGAGCGCTGGAAGTACGTCCATTTCGCAGCACTCCCGCCGCTGCTCTTCGATCTCGGGAACGATCCCGGGCAGTTCCGCAACCTGGCGGACGACCCGGCGCACGCCGTAGTGGTGGCCGAGTACGCGCAGCGCGCCCTGTCGCACCGGATGCGCCACGCCGAGCGCACGCTGACCCATTTCCGCTCCGGCCCCGAGGGCCTGCAGGAGAAGAGCCGATGACCGCCTCTCGTCGTTCCCTCCTGCTCGGCACCGGTGGCGTGCTGGGCGCTGCCGCCCTGCCGCGCTTCGCCGTGGCGCAGGCCGACACGCGGCCGAGCATCACCATCGCCGTGCAGAAGATCAGCAACAGCAACACGCTGGAAGTCCTGCGCGAGCAGAGCAACGTTGGTGAGCGGGTATTCTTTTCCTCGCTCTGGGAAGGGCTGATCGGGCGCGACTGGCTCGGCGGGCTGAAGACCGTGCCGCTGCTGGCGACCGAGTGGAAGCGCCTCGACGACAGCACCGTGGAGCTGAAGCTTCGCCCCGGCGTACGCTTCCACAACGGCGACGAGATGACGGCCGAGGACGTGGCCTTCTCCTTCGGCTCGGAACGCATGTTCGGCGACACGCCGGCCACGGCGCAGGGGCGCACCATCCCGGTGCGCGGCGACAGCATCCCCACGCGCGCGGGGCGCGAGCTGCCGGCCGAGATCCCGGCGGTGGCGCGCCGCTCCTGGCCGGCGCTGGAGCGGGTCGAGGTGGTGGACAAGTACACCGTGCGCTTCCGCAACGCTTCCCCCGACGTGACGATGGAAGGTCGGCTCGCGCGCTACGGCAGCGAGATCATCTCCCGTCGTGCGTATTCGGAAGCCCCTACGTGGTTCGACTGGGCGCGCAAACCCGTCACCACCGGCCCCTACAAGGTGGTGGAGTTCCGCCCGGATCAGTCGCTGACGCTGGTGGCGCACGACGACTACTGGGGCGGGCGGCCGCCGATCCGGCAGATCCGCTTCTTGGAAGTGCCGGAAGTGCCGGCGCGCATCAACGCGCTGCGCTCCGGTGAGGTGCAGTTCGCCTGCGACATCCCGCCCGACCAGATCAGCTCGATCGAAGGCGACACGAAGTACGAGGTGCAGGGCGGCACGATCCTGAACCATCGCATCTCCTGCTACGACAAGACCAACCCGGTGCTGCGCGACGCGCGCGTGCGCCGGGCCTTCACCCACGCCATCGACCGGCAGGCGATCGTGGACAGCCTGTGGTCCGGCCGTACCGCGGTGCCGAAGGGGCTGCAGTGGGACTACTACGGCGACATGTTCGTCAGCGACTGGAGCGTACCGAAGTATGACCCGGCGGAAGCGCAGCGGCTGCTGAAGGAGGCCGGCTACAAGGGTGAGGCGATCCCCTACCGGCTGCTCAACAACTACTACACCAATCAGACGCCCACGGCGCAGGTGCTGGTGGAGATGTGGAACCAGATCGGTCTCAACGTCCAGATCGAGATGAAGGAGAACTGGACCCAGATCCTCGATCGCAACGGCACGCGCGGTATCTGGGACTGGTCGGCCTCGGCCCCCTTCAACGACCCCGTGTCTTGCATCGTTAACCAGTTCGGACCGAACGGGCAGGTGCAGCAGGTCGGCGCCTGGACCAACGAGAAAAGCAACCGCATGGCGGCGGTGCTGGAAACCGGCACCGATCGCGCCGAGCGGAAGAAGGCCTTCGCGCGGATGCTGGAAATCTGCGAGCGCGAAGACCCAGCTTACACCGTGCTGCACCAGAACGCGACCTTCACGGCCAAGCGCAAGGACATTCGTTGGAAGGCGGCACCCGCCTTCGCGATGGAGTTCCGTGCGAACAACTGGGTGGCGTGATGGAGTTCCTCTGGGCCACCCCGCCGGCGGCCGCCACGGCATCGCCTCCGGCCGATAAGGCGGCGGCGTCCATGCCGCTGATCACTCTGCGTGATCTCGCAGTCAGCTTTGACGGCGTGCCCGCGCTGCGCGGCATTGACCTGGAAGTACGGCGCGGCGAGGCCGTGGCGCTGGTGGGCGAGAGCGGCTGCGGCAAGTCGGTCACCTGGCTGGCCGCGCTGGGGCTGCTGCCCTCCGCCAAGGCACGGGTGACGGGCAGCGTGTGCCTCGATGGGCAGGAGCTGCTGGGCGCAGCACCCGCGGTGCTGGATCGGGTGCGCGGCGGGCGTGTCGCGATGATCTTTCAGGACCCGGCCTCGAGCCTCAATCCGGTGCATCGCATCGGTCGGCAGATCGTGGAAGCGCTGCGCCTGCATCGTGGCCTCGACGGTACGGCGGCGCGCGAGGAAGCGCGGCGGTTGCTGGATCAGGTGGGAATGCCCGACGCGCGGCGACGCCTGGACGCCTACGCGCATGAGTTGTCGGGCGGGCAGAACCAGCGCGTGATGATCGCCATGGCGCTGGCCGGGCAGCCCGAGCTGCTGGTGGCGGACGAGCCGACCACCGCGCTCGACGTCACCATTCAGGCGCAGATTCTGGAGCTGCTGGGCGAGATCCGTCGCGACACCGGCATGGCGCTGGTGCTGATCTCCCACGACCTGGGCGTGGTGGGCGAGACCTGCGACCGGGTCTGCGTGATGTATGCCGGCCGCATCGTGGAGGAAGTATCGAGCAGGCGCCTCTTTGACGGGCCTGCGCATCCCTATGCCGTGGGGCTGCTGGGTGCCCTGCCACCGATGCAGGGCGCGCGTCGACCGTTGCTGGCCATTCCCGGCGGCGTGCCCGACCCCGCGGCCATGCCACCCGGCTGTGCTTTTGGGCCGCGCTGCGCCCGCCACGTAGGGGCCTGCGACGACGCCGTGCCGCTGCTCGCCACGGTGGAACCCGGCCACCGTGCCGCCTGCTTCCGCCCGGTGCCGGCGCGCGGTGCTCCGGCAGGCAGCATGGCAGCCACGGTTGCCGATCGGGATCGACCCGCAGACCGAGGCATGTCCCGCATCGCTGGCCAGCCCGCGGGGCACTCCACCCTGAGCCATTCCGGCGTGGGCCGTTCGGTCGCGGAGCCGTCCACCACGGGTCATGTTGTCCGGCGTCCCCTGGGCTACGCGCTCGGCCATCATGAGGCGTGGGCGTGACACCCGTTCTCGAAGCGCGAGGCCTCGTACGCCGCTATGCCATGCGGCGCGGCATGTTCGGCCGTGCGGCGGAGGTGCGGGCGGTGAACGGCGTGTCGCTGGCGCTTGCCCCTGGCGAGACGCTGGGGCTGGTAGGCGAGAGCGGCTGCGGCAAGAGCACCACGGGCCGCCTCGTGCTGGGTCTCGAGGCACCCGACGCCGGCGAGGTTTGCTTCGAGGGCGCGCCGATGCCGTCGCCCGGCACACCCGCGTGGCGGCGCCAGCGAGCACGGTTGCAGATGGTGTTCCAGGATCCGCTCGGCGCGCTGGACCGACGCCTGCCGGTCGCGGCGCAGGTAGCGGAGCCGCTGGAGATTCATGGCCTGGGCGGACGCACTGAGCGCGCGGCGCGCGTCGAGGCGTTGCTGAGGGCGGTGGGGCTTCGGGCCGATCACGGCGCGCGCTACCCGCACGAACTGTCGGGCGGGCAGCGCCAGCGCGCCGTGCTGGCCCGGGCGCTGGCGACCGATCCGACGCTGCTGGTGTGTGACGAGCCGATCAGCGCGCTCGACGTGTCCATTCAGGCGCAGGTGATGAACCTGCTGACCGAGGTGCAGGCGACGGCCGGCGTCGCCATGCTGTTCGTCAGTCATGACCTGCGCGCCGTGCGGCAGGTGAGCCACCGCGTCGCGGTGATGTACCTTGGCTCCATCGTCGAGGAAGGCGATCCCGACGCGATCCTGCACGATCCGGCGCATCCCTATACCCGGGCCCTGGTTTCGGCGATCCCCCGACCCGGCGCGCAAGGTCAGCGCATCGTGCTGCGCGGTGATCCGCCCAACCCGGCCGCGCGTCCGAGCGGCTGTGCCTTTCATCCCCGCTGCGCCGTGGCCGTGCCGCTCTGCGCCCGCGTCTCGCCCGAGCTCAAGCCGCGCCGTGACGGGCGCCTCGTGGCCTGCCACGTCGCGCAAGGGGAGGTCGCCCCCGGCACCGGCGTGAGCGAACCCGCCCGATCCACTGCCTTGGAGGCCGCCTGATGTTCCGCTTCCTCGGTGTGCGGCTGTTTCGCGCCGCACTCACGCTGGTCTTGGTGGTGAGCTTCGCCTTCGTGGTGCTGCGCCTGTCGGGTGACCCGGCGCTGCTGATCATGAGCGCCGATGCCCCGCCCGAGGCCGTGGCCGCCTTCCGCAAGGCCTGGGGCCTCGATGATCCGCTCTGGACGCAGTACCTGCGCTACTTCGGGGCGATCTTTCACGGCGATCTCGGCCAGTCGATGCGCGACGGCCGCTCGGCACTGGAACTGGTGGCCGAACGCGTGCCGGCGACGCTGGCGCTGACGCTCCCGGCGCTGGCGATCAAGCTGCTGCTGGGCATCCCTGCCGGCGTGCAGGCGGCGCTGCACCGGGGCTCCTGGATCGACCGCGCGGTGATGTTCACCGCCGTCGCGGGCTTCACCGTGCCCTCCTTCGTGCTGGGCCTGGTGCTGGTGCTGGTCTTCGCAGTGCAACTGGGCTGGCTGCCGTCCGGCGGGCAGGACAGCTGGCGGCACGCGATCCTTCCCGTCATCACGCTGGGCATCGGGGGCGCCGCGGTGCTGGCGCGCTTCACGCGCTCCGCCATGCTGGAGGTGCTGGGCCAGCCCTACATGCGGACGGCGCTGGCCAAGGGTGTGCCCTGGCCCGTCGCGGTGCGGCGCCACGCCCTGCCCAATGCCGCGATCCCGACGGTGACGATCGTGGGCTTCATGGTGGGCAGCCTGCTAGCCGGTGCGGTGGTGGTGGAAAGCGTGTTTTCCTGGCCCGGCGTGGGACGGCTGCTGGTGGTTGCGGTGGCGAACCGCGACCTGGCGGTGGTGCAGTGCATCCTGCTGCTGGTGGCGGCCACCATGGTGACGGCGAACTTCGCGGTGGACCTGCTCTACGGGCTGCTGGACCCGCGGCTGCGCGTCGGCGCCACGGCCGGCGCGCGCTGAGGCGGAAACGGCACCATGTCAGAGCTTTCCCTCAACGCCGCGGCACCCACCGGCCCTGTCGCTGCGCCCCCGCCCAACACCGCGACGCCGCCGGGCATCGTGCCGGCCGGTACGGCGTCCTCCTCCGTCGCCACTCGCCGGAAGCGGCGGTTGCCGGCATCGGTGGTCCTGGCGCTGTGCTGGGTGACGGCGATGCTGCTCGTGGCGCTGCTGGCGGACCGGATCAGCCCGTATTCCATCACCGCGCTGGACCTGCGCAGCCGCCTTTCGCCGCCCGTCGGCTTCGGCGGTGGCTGGGCGCACCCTCTGGGCACCGACGAACTCGGCCGCGACGTGCTCAGCCGCCTCTTCGCCTCGATCCGGATGAGCCTGCTGATCGCCTTCGGCGCCAGCGCGATCTCGGCAGCACTGGGTGTGGCGCTGGGCTTCCTGGCCGCGCATTTCCGCGGCTTGGTGGAACAGGCGGTGCTGGCGCTGGTGGACTTCCAGGCGGCGATGCCTTTCCTGATCCTGGCGCTCGCGGTGCTGGCCTTCTTCGGTAACTCGCTGCCGCTCTTCGTGTGTCTGCTGGGACTGAACGGATGGGAACGCTACGCCCGCATCGCGCGCGGCCTGGCGATCAGCGCCGGCGCGCAGGGCTACGCTGCCGCGGTGCGACAGCTCGGGGCTTCGCCCTGGCGCGTCTACGGGCGGCACGTGCTGCCCAACATCGCCTCGACGCTGATCGTGTCGATGACGCTGAGCTTTCCCGAGATCATCCTGCTGGAATCCGGCCTCAGCTTCCTGGGCCTGGGCGTGCAGCCGCCGATGACCTCGCTGGGCAACATGGTCGGCTACGGGCGCGAGTACATCACCCGCGCGTCCTGGATCCTGCTGTCACCCTCCGTGGTGATCGTGCTGACCACCCTTTCCGTCAGCCTGATCGGCGACTGGCTGCGAGATCGGCTGGACCCGACGCTGCGCTGAGAAGCGCCCTCCTCGGTTCCGCTGCTCCGGGTGCGAGCAGGGCGCAGTGGGACTGGAAGGAGTAGCCCGGTGCCGCATCACCAGAACTTGCGGCTTAACGCGGCAGAACCGGCTGCGCGAAGCGGGAAGATCTTTCGTGGTTCGCCTGCGGGCCGCTTGGCCTGCACGGTGTGCGGCAATCCAGCGCGCCGGATTGCCGCCGGGTGCGCGTCAGGCGATGCGCTCGCCATCCCGCAGGATGGTGCCGCGCCCCTCACCCGCCAGGGTGAGACGCTGGCGGTAGCTCCCGTACCCGACCTCCACCGTGCGGGATGAGCGCGGCGACAGCGCGGGATTGGTGATATCGCGCCCGACCATCGACGCCGGCGCCGCGATACCCAGCAGGCCCAGGATGGTGGGGCCGATGTCGATCAGACCGACCGGGCTCACATCCTCGCCAGCCGAAACGCCCGGTGCGGCGAGGGCGATCAGGTTGGCCATCTCGCGACGGTGCAGCCCGCCGTGCATCCCGCCGCCACGCGCGAGGTCCTTGCCCACCAGCGGGCTGCTGCCCGGCAGCCCGAACAGGTCCGGTCCCGGTCCGCCACGCATTCCCACCAGCAACGGCGCGGAGCGTGGATGATCCGCATTCACCAGGGCAAGGTCGAAGGTGCCGGGGAAGCGCCCCTCCAACCCATTGCCGCCGTCCGACAACAGCATCCCGCACCAGGGCATCTCCTGCAGTGCGGCGGCGAGGCGGCCGAGGCGCGCCTCGTCACGCTCCGTCGGCCAGAGCCAGCACAGCGTTCCTGCCGCCACCGAAAGATCCGCTCCTGGGCGGTCCAGAGTGGCTTCGAAGCCCAGCTCCCGCAGCGCCGCCACGAGGTCGAAGCTCTCGGTAGTGCCGACATGACCGTGGTCGGACATGGTGATCACTGCCGTGTCCTCGCCGCCTGGGAGGCGCCGGATCGCAGCGAGCGTCCGCGCGAAGGCCTCGTCGGCCAAGCGCATCGCTTCGGCGGTCGCGGGCGTGTCCATGCCGCGGTAGTGAAAGGACCAATCCGGTTCCGTCAGCCAGAGGAAGGCGACGTCGGGCTGCAGCTCCGGGATGAGCACCTCGGCCATCGCTTGTCCCGCGTAGCGCAGGAAAGGGAGCTTGTCGGCCGGTGCCGTGGGTGGCGGGCCCAGCCGTTCCACAACCAAGTCCCAGGTGTCCGGCGTCTCGGTCTGGTCGCGACCCAGCACGCTGAAGACCGCGGAGCCGTTGTCCCGCGCCCGCGGATCCAGCAGGTAAGCGCCGCCCGAGGAGCCGCTGTGCACCAGCGCGAAACGACGTCCAGCCCCGGCCAGCGCGTCGGCGAAGCGCGGCGTCGCGGTGAAAGCGGCGCCGTGGTGGGCCGCGCCGCGCCGCATGTCGTCGGCCAGCGCCGTGTCAAGAAAACGACCCTCGCGCGCGGCGGGGTCGGGAAAGCCATTGTGGATGATGCCGTTCACCGCCGGCGGTGCACCGGTGCCGATCGCGGTGGCGCAGACGCGGGTGATCGAGGGGAACACCGAGGAAGCTTCGGTGAAGCGTCGCGCGCCTTCGAGGAAGCGATGCAGCGTCGGCATCCGCTCGGCCGTGACGACGTCGGGCCGCAGGCCGTCAAACAGAACCACGAGAACCCGCCGGGGGCGGGCGGCTGAGGAGTAATCACGTTGGTCGGACAAAGCTTCGTTCCTGGATCGAGGCGTCCCCTGTCGTGGACGTCGTGCATGGTCGACCTATCAGGGCAAAGCTTCGACCTCATGAGGCGAATCCATGACATTGCAAAACCGCACCGAACTTGTTGTCGCGAGACGGCGCAATCTTCACCGAGATGTCGTGTCACTCCCCATGCTGAGCCCGTAATCATTCGACTTCACGTTGGCCGAAGCCGCGCAAGTCAGCAAAAGCCCACACGGCGCCGTGAGTGCTAGGGGAGCTGTCACCATGCCGAGTATGCCGCTGATCGTGGCGCATCGTGGTTGCTCCGCGCTGCACCGGGAAAACTCCCCCGCCGCCTGGGACGCTGCGGTCGTTGCGGGCGCTGACTACGTCGAGGTCGATCTGCGCGTTTCGGGCGATGGAGTAGTGGTCTGCTGCCACGACGCGGACCTGCGGCGCCTCATCGGCCGTTCCGCAGTCGTCGCGGAAACAAGCGCCCGGGATCTGGCAACGCTCTTCTCCGGCGGCCACCCGGCCGCGCCACCGCTGGACATGCTCTTCGCGAGCTTGCCCGGTGACGTGCCGCTGCTTTTCGACATCAAGGACGAACGCTCCCTGGCGCTGGATGTCATCTTGCAGGCACTCGCGCAGTATTCCGACCGCGAGATGCTGCTGGGGCTGCACGCCCCAGCCTCCGTCGGTCATGTCCGGGCGGCGGGTTGGTCTCGGCATGTCCTGGGCTTCCTGAAGCCCGGCAATCCGGCGGCGGAAGAAAGCTTCTTCGACGCCGGCGGTGACGTGCTGCGCATCTGGGAGTGGGATGCCACGGCCGGCCGCCTCCAGCGCGAGGCCGCGGCAGGGCGGCCGGCCTGGATCACGATGGGCGAGGGCAATACCGGTCGGCGGGTCGGAGATCACGGCGCGGATGCGCTGCTGCGGATGGCGGAGGAGGGCGCCGCTGCATTCCTGGTCAACGATCCCCTGGCCACCCGTCGTGTGCTGGCCGGCGCCGACGCCGAGCTCCGCTGAAGCGGGGGGGCGTCTGCCGACGGCTGGTGTCCCCCGAGCCGTGCGGGCGAAGTGCTCCAGTGCGAGCGCGTCACATGGTCTTCACCCTGCTGCCTTCGACCTGTCGCCTGCCTGTCACGCACATCGGTCATGCTCCGGCAACATCAGGCTCCTGTGGGGCCTGTAGCGGTTTGACTGGATAGCTTTCCATGCCCTTGACGCGACGCACCCTGCTTGGGACTCCCTTGGCCTTGTCCGCCATGATGGTGGCGCCCACGGTGCGAGCACAGGCCGACGGACGCCCAACCCTGCGGATTGCCGTGGCGGAACTGCCGCCGACCCTGGAGCCCGCGAAGGAACTCAGCAACGTCGGTACGCGCGTCACCTACTCGGTGTTCGATACGCTGATCCGCCGTGACTTCCTGAGCTCCCCCGACGGTGGCGGCTCGCGCCTCGTGCCGCACCTGGCGACGGAGTGGACGCGCAACGATCCGCAGGAACTCGTGGTGAAGCTGCGCCGCGGCGTGCGCTTCCACAACGGCGATGAGATGACGGCGGAGGACGTGGTCTTCACCTTCGCCCGCATGACCGGCGATCGGCCGCTGCTGACCGAGGCACGGTCCTACTTTGACACCCTGGCTTCCGTGGAAGCGCTCGATCCTTACACGGTGCGCTTCCGTACGCGGGTGCCGGACGTGCTGCTGGAACAGCGCCTGGCGTCTTGGTGCTCCTGGGTCGTGAACAAGCGTGCTTATGAGGCGCTGGGGATGGACGGGTTTGCGCTGGCTCCGGTCGGCACCGGCCCTTACAAGCTGCGCGAGATGCGGCGCGACCAACTGATCGCACTGGACGCTTTCGACGACTACTGGATGGGCCGACCTACGGCGCGTGCGGTGGAGTTCCGCGAGATGCCCGAGGTTGCGGCCCGGGTGGCGGCGCTGCAGTCCGGCGATGTGGACCTGATCACCAACCTGCCGCCGGATCAGGTCGATGCGCTGCGCAACATGTCCGGCATCGACCTGCGCTCCGTGGTGCTGGCGAACGTTCACGTCCTCGTCTACGACGCACGGGGCGCGGCCATGGGCGACAAGCGCGTGCGGCAGGCGCTGTCGCTGGCAATCGACCGGCAGCTGCTGGCGGACACGCTGTGGAACGGCACCGCCGTGGTGCCGCCCAGTCACAACTTTCCTGAGTACGGCGACATGTTCTTGCAGGGCCGCAGCCTGCGCCATGATCCGGAGCGCGCGATGCAGCTGCTACGCGAGGCGGGCTACCGTGGCGAGGAAATCGTCTACCGCACGCAGCCGAACTACTACACCAACGCGCTCAAGGCCGCTCAGGTGCTGGTGGAGATGTGGAAGGCCGTCGGTGTCAACGCTCGCGTCCAAGTGGTCGAGAACTCGTCCCAGATGCGTGCGGCAGGATCGCAGGTCAGCAACTGGTCGAACTCGACGCGGCTGCCGGACCCGCTGGGTTCGCTCTGGATCGCCTGGGGACCGGGCGGCTTCCCGCAGGCGGGCAAGGGCTGGACCTCCACGGAGGCTTTCAACCGCGCCGGCCGGGCACTGGAAGCGGAAACGGATCTCGGGAAGCGTCGGGAATACTTTGCAGCCATGCTCGACGCCTGGGAGGACGAAGCGCCCGGGACGATCCTGTATCAGCCGGCAGAGTTCTACGCGGTGCGCAAGTCGGTGCAGTGGCGACCCTACACCTTCTACTTCATGGACCTTCGCCCGGATAACCTGCGCTTCGTGTAAGCAGGGGGGGGGCGGGCCGGTTCTGCGCCTGAGGGTAGGGGTTGCGATGTGCCTCAGGCATCGTCGCAACCCACCACGGCCTACACAGCCCAGGTGAGGGAGGGCGGCGGCAAACGGCTAAAACGGCGCAGAAGCCATTACCGCCAAGATCCGTGAACAAGCCTACCAAGTAGCTGCGCATGTGACGGGAGATCCAGCGCCTCCCGCCGTGCAAGCAGAAGCAGGCAGACATGTCGGTCCGGAACCGCTTCAGCCTCGCCGCAGTGCCGAGGAACACCAGTCCATCATACGCGACCAATGCGCCATGCCTGGCCGAAAGGGCGATGCGGCGCATGGCACGATCTCACGGAGCCAGGGAGCGGGCACCGGTTAAAGCTTCCGGTGCCTGTTGCTTCAGAAGACCTGTCGCAGCAGCACGTAGAGCGACCCGGCGATCACCATCGCGGCCGGCAGCGTCATGACCCAGGCCAATGCCATGTTGCGGATCGTGCTCCACTGCAGGCCGGATCCATTGGCCGCCATGGTTCCCGCCACGCCGCTCGACAGTACGTGAGTGGTGGATACCGGCAGGCCGTAGCCGTCGGCCAGCCCGATCGTGGCCATGGCCACGATCTCGGCCGAGGCACCCTGGGCGTAGGTGAGATGCGTCTTGCCGATCTTCTCGCCCACCGTCACCACGATGCGCTTCCAACCAACCATGGTACCCATCCCGAGGGCCAGGGCCACCGAAACCTTGACCCAGGTCGGGATGAACTTGGTGCCGCTGTCGAGCGAGGAGCGCAGCGAGCGCAGCTTGGTGGCTTCCTCGTCCGAGAAACCCTGCGGATGCTCGCCCATCACCCGCACCGCGTCGGAGGCAAGGTACATGTCGTTGCGCACGTTCTGCGTCGCGCTGGCCGGCACCGCACGGATGGCACCGTAGTCGCGTACCTGACGGGCGATGTCGCCCGTCAGCACCGCCAGGGCGGCGTGGACCTCAGCATTGTTGACCTCGCGCGTCTTGAGGGCGTCACCGACCTTGGCACGCGCCGCGGCCGGGTCGGGGGGCGTGGCCGAAGGATCGGCGTGGGCGCGGAACACGCCCTGCGCATCCTGGGTCGCCTGCAGGAAGGCGGGCGTGGTGCTTTCGGGGATGGCGCGATTCAGGGCATAGGCGGTGGGCGCGGCGCCGATCAGGATCAGCATGATCAGCCCCATGCCCTTCTGTCCGTCGTTGCTGCCGTGGAAGAAGGAGACGCCGGTGCAGGTCAGCACCAGCAGGGCGCGGATCGGCAAGGGCGGCGGCTGGTTGCCCTCGGGCGCCGCGTAGAGGGCGCGATTGCGGATCACCATCTTCATGGCCAGCAACAGAAGGGCGGCCAGGATGAAGCCGATCACCGGGCTGAACAGCAGCGACTTCAGCACGCCGACGGCCTGTGCCCAATCCACGCCCGAAGTAGCCGAGCCTCGCGGCGCCAGCCACTGGTTCGCCAAGCCGACGCCCATGATGGAGCCGATCAGCGCGTGCGAGGAACTGTTGGGCAGTCCCATCGCCCAGGTGCCCAGGTTCCAGATGGCGGCCGCGATCAGCAGCGCGAAGATCATCGCGTAGCCGGCACCGCTGCCGACCTGCAGGATCAGCTCCACGGGCAGCAGGGTCACCACGGTGAAGGCCACCGCGCCGCTGGAGGTCAGCACGCCGAGGAAGTTGAAGCAGCCCGACCAGATCACCGCCGTGAGCGGCGGCAGGCTATGGGTGTAGATCACGGTGGCCACCGCGTTGGCGGTGTCGTGGAAGCCGTTGACGAACTCGAAGCCCAGCGCGATCAGCAGCGCGAGGCCGAGTAACACCAGTGCACCCACGGCGAGGCCATGCTCGCCCACGTTCTGGATGTCGGTCGTGATGCTCCAGGCGGCGTAGCCGAGGCCAGCCACCAGCACCAGCAGGAAGGCGACGCCGCCGTACCTGTGGGGTTTTCGATCTAGGTCTGGGCCGGACGAGCGGAAGTCGCCCGTTTGGGCGTCGAGTGTGGCATCGGACATGTCGCATTCCAGTGGCCGTGAGTGGTCAAGCTTTGCCGCAACGCCACGAGGAAGGCTCGTTGCAATCCCGTGAATATTGCGACTGTAGCGGGAAGTTCACGGAGGTGCAGAAGCACACTCCGTCGCGTGCGGCGCTGTGATGCGGCACCGTTTCGGCTTCTGGTACGGGGTAGGATTGTTCGCAGTTTCACGGCAACATCACACAAAAAGGTCCGGAATGGGCCGATAGCGCCCGCGTTGACGCCGCTTCTCCGGAGAGCCCCGGCCTTGTTCCGCTACCACCTGACCGCCATCCTTGCCTTAAGCCTTGCCAGTCCCGCGATGGCGCAAACACTGCGGGATCAGAACTCGACCGAGCCCAGCTTCGGCCAGCCCACCGATGGTGGTGCCACGCCATCGCAGGGACAGTCCTCCGGCCAGGCGCAGTCCAGCACGCAGGCGCAAAAGCCCGCGAACGGGCTGGCCTGGCGCAACGACCGACTGACGCTGACGCTGGCCGACGGCGACTTCACGATCTCGCCGCTGCTGCGCTTCGACCTGGACGGGGTGTCCTTCTTCGACCAGCACTCGCCCAACGGCTTCGACAGCGGCACCCAGGTGCGCCGCGGCCGCGTCGGCGTGCGCGGTACCTTCCTTCGCGACTTCGAGTACAACGTCACCTGGGAATTCGGCAGCTATCCCAGCCGCACCAACACGCTGTTCGAGGCGCAGGTGGCGTGGAACGGCCTGGGCTGGGGCACGGTAAGAGCCGGTACCTTCACCATCCAGCACCTGCCGGAATACGCGGCCAGCTCCTACGACCTGCTGTTCCTCGAGCGCGCATCCATCACCAACATCGTAGCCAGCCTGGCCTCAGGCGACACGCGTGAGGCGGTGGGGCTCGAGGCGCGGGGTGACCGCTGGAACACCAGCGTTTACGGCACCGCGGGCGTCACCTCGACCCTGCACGACAACAAGCAGCGCGGTCTGGTCGGGCGCGCCGTGGCGCTGCTGGTGGACAACCCGGTGGCACAGTTCCAGCTCGGCTTCGACGGGGCGGCGCAGTTCGACCCTGGCACCAGCCCCGGGGCGGACAGCATCCGCCTGCGCGATTATCCCGAGCTGCGCGGCGACAATGCCAACCGCTTCCTCGACACTGGCGGCATCCGCGCCAAGGACGCCTATGCCTACGGACCGGAGGCCGCGGGCAAGATCGGTCCCGTGTACCTCGAGGCGCTCTACCAGCATGTCGTGGTGGACGTGCCGGGTGCGGGCTCGCGCGACTTCGACGGCTGGTACGTGCAAACCGCGGTGCCCCTGGTCGGACCGCCGCGGCAGCGGGTGCGCAACACCGGCACCTGGTCGCGCCCCCGCACGCAGGGCCTGATCGACCCGCTGAACGGCAACTGGGGCGCGCTGGAAGCGGTCGGCCGCTACAGCACTGTCAGCCTGCGTGACGGTGTTGTGCGCG
This sequence comes from Roseomonas elaeocarpi, assembly GCF_042433915.1. Lineage (NCBI taxonomy): Bacteria > Pseudomonadati > Pseudomonadota > Alphaproteobacteria > Acetobacterales > Roseomonadaceae > Roseomonas > Roseomonas elaeocarpi. The sequence goes on from NZ_JBHLUN010000001.1 coordinate 146,689, forward strand.
GTGGCGAGCAGAGCATCTGGACGGGCGGCCTGAACTGGTATCTTTCGCCAAACCTGAAGGTCCAGGCCGAGTACGAGAACGGCAAGATCAACCTCGACACCCGCAACCGTGACTTCCAGGCCTTCGGCATCCGCCTGGCCTTCAGCATGTAATCCCATGCACCGCTGACGCGCCCCGGCCCCACGGGCCCGGGTTCGTTCTTCGCTCGGCGGTGCTCAGCGCGTTGTTTCCTGTCGCAAAACCGCTTCTGGTAAGCGGTCTCCCGACAACACCGTGGCGGCATCGCGCACACGGACGGGCACGGAAGCGGCGACGCCATCGGCGTCCAGTACCGTGACCCGGTAGAAGCCGGCGGCCGGAGGTGTCCAGTTGGCTTCGCGTCGCGCAGGCTCCGAGGCAATCGGCACGCCATCCACCAGGAAATGCAGCGGGCGGCGGCCTCCCTGCACGCGCAGCGTCACCGCCTCGTCACCCGGCAGCACGGCGCCTGCGGGCGGGAACAGCAGGCGCAGATGGTCCGGGGCCTCCCCACCCGCCACGAAGCGCGGGCGTACCGGCAGCGGGGACAAGGGTGCGGGGGGCAGCAGCGAGAAGAGGCGTGACAGGATTGGCAAGGCAAGCGCGCGGCCCGTGGCGCCCGGCATCGGCGTGCCGTCGGGCCGCCCGACCCAGACAGCGGCCACATGGGCCCCGTCGAAGCCCAGGGACCAGGCATCGCGTCCACCCCAGCTGGTGCCGGTCTTCCAGGCAATGCCCATGAGACCGCCGCCAGGAAAGGGCTGCACCAGCACCTGCGCCACGGTCGCGGCGGCCCGGGCCTCGAGGACAGGGCGGGTTTCCAGCGGCGGGCCGGGAATGACACGGAGCGCGGCGCCGCGCCCGCCATCACCCAGCGCGGCGTAAAGAGCCCCCATCTCGCGCAGGGTGGTGCCGGCGCCCCCCAGCGCCAGTGGCAGCGATGGGTCGGCTCCTTCCGGCAGGCGCGGCGGGGCGCCCGCCAGCTTCATGGCGCTCGCGAAGCGCAAAGGCCCCAGGCGGTCGAGCAACGCCACAGCGGGCAGGTTGAGCGACATCCGCAGCGCCTCGGCCGCCGTGACGCGACCGGTAAAGCCCCGGTCGAAGTTTTCAGGCGCGTAGGTGCCGAAGCGTCGCGGCAGATCCGCCACCACCGTACCAGGCGCGATGAAGCCTGCCTCGAAGCCCAGGCCATAGAGCAAGGGCTTCAGAGCCGACCCTGGCGAACGCACCGCCCGGCTGAGATCGATCGCCCCGGCGCGCTCCCGATCACCCCAGTAGCCGCCGGACAGCGCCTGGACCTCCCTCGTGCGCAGGTTGGCCACGAGCAGCGCCACGGAAACATGAGGTGCCAGGTTCCGACGGGTGTTCTCCGCCAATTCCTCCACCGCGCGCTGCAAGGGCTGGTCCAGCGTGGTGAGGATACGTCCGGACCGAAGGCCGGGGGTGTCGCCACCGGTGCGAGCCGCCGCCAGCTCCCGCGACAGGTGCGGCGCCAGCGTCGGCATCGGAAAGCGATGCCGCGGCACGGGTTGGGCCGCGGCTGCGAGGAGATCCTGCGGCGTCAGGGCGGCCTCCGCTCCGGCAGCCGCCCGGGCACGACGCAGCAACATGTCGTCCCGGGCCACCCGCGCGGCCTCCGGATGACGGTCGGGACGCAGCTGGTTGGGGCGGCGCGGGATGGCGATCAGCAGCGCAGCTTCAGCCGGTGTCAGCTGTGCGGCCGGCCGGCCGAACCAGCTGATGGCTCCGGCACGCACCCCCTCGATGTTGCCGCCCTGGCTCGCCAGCGTCAGCCAGATGCCCAGGATCTGGTCCTTGGAGAACCGCCGCTCCAGTTGCATGGCCCGCAGGGCCTCGACCAGCTTGGAGCGCAGCGTACGGGGGCGGGGCTCCAGCAGGCGTACCGCCTGCATGGTCAAGGTCGAGCCACCCGAAACAACGTGCCCGCTGCGCACCCACTGTGCTGCCGCGCGCGCGAGCGAGAGCGGATCGACGCCGAAGTGCCAGCGGAAGCGACGGTCCTCGGCCGCCACCAGCATCGCCACCAGCGCGGGCGGAACATCGCCGACGCTGGCTGGCAGCCGCCATGTGCCGCCAGGGGCGGGCAGCACCGAGAGGGTGCGGCCCTGACGGTCCACCACCTCCTCGCCCACGACTTCCAGGCGTCGCAGGTCAGGTGGAAAGGCCCGGTCCAGGACAAGCAGCGAGGCGGCGACGCAGAGCAGCAGGGCCGGCACCAGAACCCAGCCGGAGGTGAAGCGCGCAGGCGATGTTCGTGGTGAGGGAGCAGGGCGTGGATCGGCGGCTGACGATGGGCGCGCGGCATCGGACCGCGTCCCGGCCACTGAAGATGGCGTGGGTGGCGACGCGGTTCCCATCGTGCCCCGGACCGGCCACGAGGCCGGTCCTCCGCTAAGGCGCGTCACCGTGGCGGCAGCACCGTGATCATCCCGGTGTTCTGCCGCGCGAAGACCGCCGGGCGGTACATGTCCGACACCTCCGCCCCCGGCAGCTCGTAGCGACCCGGCGTCACGGCGCGCAGACGCACCGCGAGGCGGAAACCCTTCTCGTCGGGCGTCAGGTCGACGGCTGCGGCGTAGCGATCATCCAGCGCCGGCGTCGCCGCGGGCGAGGACAGGGTGCCGAGCCAGGGCATCCCCGTGACCTCGCCGCCGCTCAGACGGGCCGCGATTTCCCAGCCCGCCGGCAGCCCCTGCTGCAGCAGGGCGTGGTGTGCTTCGCCGGTCTCGGCCGAGCCCTCGATCAGCAGCACGAAGCTGGTGTTCTGGTGCAGGTCGTCGAGGTTCAGCGGGTTGCCGCCCTCGTCCAAGAAGCGACGGGTGATCCGCATCCCGGACCGGCCGGCCGGCAGGGGCGTGGCGGGAATGCCGGTGACCGACACGCTCTGCCAGACCGGCTGGCTGCCGCTGTTGCGCACCGTCGTGGGCGCGGTGAGCGCGAGGCTGACGATCGGTTGCTCTGGCAACACGCGGCCGTCGATCGCGACCCGCGTCGGCAGCCCGTTGCGCCCGAGCACCGCCGCGGTGGCGACGGCCCAGCCCTGTTCCTGCGTGCTGGTGGCATCCGGCGTCAGCTCACGGCTCGGCAGCCTGGCCAGCACGGCAGTGCGGCGATCGGGCAGCACGGCGGCTTCCTCCAGCAACAGCGCCACGGCGAGGTTGTCGCGCGCGGCGGAGCCGTAATCATGCACCCAGGGGCGCCGCGCCGGCATGTCCAGCGCCGCGGCGAAGGCACGCGTCCCACGCTCCGCATCGCCGGCACGGACGAAGGCCGCACCCAGCTGCGCCTTGGCCAGCGGCGTCGGCAGCTGATCCAGCTGTTCCAGCAGCCGGCGCGCGGCGCCCAGGCGAGGACGGCCCGCCAGCGACAGGACGTGGAGACGGTAGGCCTGGTCGGCGCGCCCTTCGGGTGTGTCGGTGTCGGCCTGTTCCACCGCCGCTGCGATCTGCGCCAGCGCCTGATCCAGCGGCGCCTGCGGCACGGTGGCGCCGGAGGCCTGGGCGCGCAGCAGCGCTTCGGTGGCGAAGGCGGTGAGCCAGGGCTGCTCCTCACCCTGGGCGGACCAGAGTGCGAAGCTGCCATCGTAGCGCTGGCGGTCCAGCACGAAGCTCACCGCCCGGTTCAGCCGCACGAGGCGGTCGGCTCCACCAATTCCTTCTTCCGGCACGGTGGCCAGCGCCAGCACGCGGCTGCCCGCCTGTTCCACGCAGAAGTAAGGGTAGTCCTCCATGGCGCGCAGCAGGGCGGCGGGGTCGAAGCGTACCGGTCCGCCGAAGGTGGCGCTGGCCTTCCAGGTGCCGGGCAGGAAGCGCTCGGTCGGCAGCGCGATCGGGGTGTCGCGACCGGGCGGCAGTTCCACCGAAGCGGTCTCCGTGACCGTGCCGCGCGAGGAGCGGACGGTGATGCGGGATTCGTGCTCCGCCCGGAAGTTGTTCGGCCCCGTGACAACGAGGCGGATGACGCCTTCGCCGCTGCCGGTGGCGCGCAGCGTGGTGCTGGGGATCGCCTGCGCCCCGGCCGCAAGATTGGCCGAGAGCTGCGCCGGACCGCCGAGCGCCACGGCACCGGTGGCCGAGATCTCGGCCGTGACCGTGCCTGCCGGCAGGTCGACGTTGTGCAGCAGCACCGACAGGCGCTGCTCGTCGCCCGGGGCCAGGAAGCGAGGCAGCAGCGCCTGCGCCACCACGGGGTCCCGCACGGTGAGCGGACGGGCCGACGCGCCGACGCGGTTGCCGCTCCAGGCCACGGCCATCAGCCGCAGCTCGCCCGCGAAGTCGGGGATATCGAGCGGCACCGTCGCGCGGCCGTCCGCGCCCACGGAGACAGGGCCGGAGAAGAGCGCCACCACGCGCTGCGGGATGTCGATCCCGGCCAGCCCGCCCATGTCATCGCCGCCCTGACGCAGCTGCACCGCATCGCCATCGGCGGGGGGAATGATGCGGCCATAGTCGTCACGGATGTCGAGGCCGAGGCGGCGGCGGCCGAGATAATGCCCGGTCGGATCGGGCGTGCGGAAGTCGGTCAGGTGCAGGACACCCTCATCCACGGCGGCCAGGGTCAGGAAGGTTTCCCCGCCCGCCTGCCCCGCGGGCGGGGCGACGCGCACCGGAACCTCGACACGGGTGCGCGGCACCACGCGCTGCGGCCCTTCGATCGCCACCTCCAGCCGGCGTGCCGCGGGGTCGAGCCCGACCCAGGCCAAGCCCAGTGCACGGGCCGGCTGGCCGTTCTGCGCTTCGCCGGGGCGAAACACCGTGACGGCGACGTGGGCACCGGGCCCCCAGCCGGTCTCCACTGGCACCGTGACCTCGCTGCCGCCGGCGGGCAGGTCAACCTCCCGAACCGAGATCAGCCGATCGGTCAGCACCGCCACCGTGGCGCGGCCGGCAAAAGGCGGCTGCACCCGCAGCCGTGCCGTGTCACCCGGCGCATAGCCCTGGCGGTCGGTGGAAACCTCCACCCGGTCGGGCACGTCAGCATCATCCGCCGTAGCCGCCCAGCCGGAGCGGAAACGAACCGAGGAAATGCCGAGCCCCTTCGGGTCCGCGACGTCCAGCCGGTAGCGTCCGAAGGGCAGTCGGCGGGCGTAGTGGGCGGGCTTGCCGGGGGCAGGGCTGATCTCGGCCGCGTCCACCGGCTCATCCCGGAACACGGTTTCGTAGCGGGCCAGCGAGCCGCGCACCACGAGGCGAAAGGACGGACGCTCCCGCACCAGCCGTAGGCGCAGCGGCGCGGCCAGGGCCTTGCCGTCCGGGCTGACCGCGGCGACGTCGAATGCGGCCTCGGCGTTCTCGTCCACCGCGCCATCGGCGAAGCCCGGGCGGATCGCCACCAGTGTGCCGGTCGGACGGACCGGCACCGTCAGCGCCGCGCGCGTGCTGCGGCCATCGGGTTGGGCGACCTCCAGCTGAACCTCGGCGCGCAGCGGGTGCGTGGTGTCGGGCGCGCGCGGCAGCGACAGGGCGAGCGTGGCATTGCCCGCGTCGTCGGCGGGCGGCAGGTCGATGCTCTGCAGGTCTGGCGCGAAACTCTCGCCCACCTGGCCGAACTGCCAGCCCTTCCATTCGGGGAAGGGCTCCTGCTCCACGGCGAGGCGCAGCGTGGCGCTGCCGCCGAGGCCGGCACCCGGTGCGCCGTACAGGTAGCGCGTGTTCACCGGCACGTTGAGGGTGGTGCCCGGTACCAGCGGTCCCGGTGCCGGGCCGAGCGTGACCGCCAGGGCTTCAGGCACGAAAGCGTCCACGCGCAGGTTCGCGGTGGCGATCGGGGCGGCATCCGGGTCGGTCAGGGCTTCCAGCGTCCACTGCCCGGCCTGCGCGGTGCGCGACAGCGAGACCGGCCAGAAGATCGCGCCGCCATTGCCACGCTCGGGTACTGCCTCGGCGAACACCTGCCCGTTGGGACGGCGCAGCCGCAGCCGTACCGGAAGGTCGGTCGCCAGCGGCATGCCCGCGCCGTCGCGCAGCAGTGCCGCCACCTGCACCGTCTCCCCCGGGCGATAGATCCCGCGGTCCGACCACAGGAAGGCGTCCACGGGCCCGGGCACCGGCTGGCCCGTGGCGCCACGGTCCGACAGGTCGAAGGCGGCGGTGTCGAGGTCGAGCTGCGCGAGGTCGGACGCCGCACCGTCCCCTGTTTCCGCGTGGATCGAGACCGGTGCGGCCGCTCCATCGCCGCGCAGGACGGGTGCCGGGAAGCGCACCAGCCCGTCGGCGTCGGTCGTGGCTTCGGCCAGGATGTCGTTGTTGCGGGCCAGCAGCGTCACCCGCACGCCGGCCCGGGCACGGGCATCGCTCAGCGAGCGTGCCTGCACCGCCACCCCGTCCGCGCCGCGCCACGCCACGAGACCCAGGTCGGTGCTGATGACCGGCAGCGCCGCCACCAGCGAGCCTTCATCGGAACTCGTGCCATCGCCAGGGCGCGCCACCAGCACGAACAGGCCCGGGCCGGCCGCGCGGACCGCGTCGGGCAGCGGCAGGGCGGTGCGGCGGGTCTCGTTCTGGCGGAAGTTCGGGATGTCGGCACGGCCTTCCCAGACCACGCGGCCGGCAGTGTCGGACAGGCTGCCGGCCGTGTAATCATCCGGTCCATCGCCCAGCCGCCAGTCGTTGCGCAGCGCCACCAGCCCCCGCTCGCCGACGCGCAGCACCTGGAGCTTGAGCGAGGACAGGTTCACCGTGGTCACCGCCACGCGCGGCGCCTGGCCGCGCGGCAGGACGTAGCGGCGGTTGTCGAAGACGATGCGAGGCGACCGGTTCCCGGTGGTGACCGGCACCACGGCGTCGCGGTTGAGCTTCAGTCCATCCTCGCCCGGCATCCCGGCCCGCAGCGTAACGCTTGTGGTCCGACCGTAGGGGAAGCCCGCGAGGCAGAGCGCATCGCCCTCGCGCGTCACCACGAGGTCCGGCACCGCGGGCTCGGTGCGGATCCAGTCGGCGGGCTGCCAGTCCTGCCGGTGCGACGGCGGCACGGTGAAGCTCAGGCAGGCGCGGGCGGGCTCGGCCTCGTTGTCCACGCTCACGCTCTGCACGAGAACGCCGGCAGCGCGACGCGCGGCGGCGAGGCGGTCGCGATAGCCAGCGTCGTCCGGCGCGCGCTCCAGCACCGCCTGCCAGGCCTGTACCAGCTGCACCGGGCGGTCGAGGCGGCCCAGTGCATCGATGATCAGCAGCAGGGCAGGGATTTCGGCAGGACCCGCATCCGAGGTGCCGAAGGCGTTCCAGGCGGCCTGCAGCGCGCGTTCCGCTTCCGGCGGCTGCCGCCGCAGTTGGGCCCGCGCCAGCGCCTGCCACTGGTCGGCCGTGACGTCGCCGGCAGCGATCCGGTCTTCCCAGGCCGTGGCGGCGGCGGCCCAGTTGTTGGTGCGTTCGGCGGCAAGGGCGCGCTGCTCGGCCTGCTGCCGCGACTGCGGATTGCCCTGGGCGGCAGGGTTGCGGCGCTGGATTTCACCCAAGTAACGTCGGGCGTCGCCACCCAGTCCTGGCAGGTTGAACTCGTCGGCCCAGGCGGATGCACCTGTTGTCAAAGCCAGAAGGGGCAGAGCCAGCAGCAACTTGCGGAACATTGACGATTCCCGGACGAGCTTTGCCAGCTATCCTAGAAAGGCCAGGGTGCCCAAGTCTTCCCCCCCTTCCTGTTCGATTCGAAGGCAGAAACGTCTTCGTGAGCGCGGCCCAGCAAGCAATGCCCTGCAGGGAATTGTCGGCTTGGCGGAGTATGAGTCGGCCGAATGACCGGACGAGGGGGAGCAGCCGTGAGCGCGCCCGGCTTCGCCGCCCCAGATGTTGATGGTTCACGCAACAGCGCTGCGTGAACTGGATGAAGCCACGCCGCCGGAAAGGCGACCCAGCGGCGGCTCCTTGATCCTCTCGTCCGATCCGGCCGGAGCCAGAGGAGCTGACTGCTGGTCGCCCCCTTCTGTCAGATGAGCTGGTCCGGCGTGATCGGGAAATGCCGGACACGAATGCCGGTCGCATGCCAGACCGCGTTGGCAACCGCCCCGGCCGAGCCGGTGATCCCGATCTCGCCCACGCCCTTGATGCCGAGCGCGTTGACGTAGGGATCGTGCTCCTCGACCAGGATGGCTTCGATCGCGGGCGTGTCGGCATTCACCGGCACGTGGTAGTCGGCCAAGTTGGCGTTCATGATGCGGCCCGTGCGCCGGTCCATGGCCGCATGCTCATGCAACGCGAAGGACATGCCCCAGATCATCCCGCCGTAATACTGGCTTCGCACCATGCGCGGATTGATGATGGTGCCTGCGGCGAAGGCGCCCACCATCCGTGTGACGCGCACCTGCCCCAGCTCCGGATCAACCTTCACCTCGGCGAAGACGGCACCGTGCGCGTGCATGGCATGGGCCTCCTGTGCGGAAGGGTCCGACGCGCTGCTGCCGCGCCCCGCGATCTCGGCAACGCCCGCACGCAGCAGGATGTCCTCGTAGCGCTCGCTCCGGCTCTCATCGTCCCGGCGATGCAGTCGCCCATCCCGCGCGATGACGCCGACATTGCCGGCGCCGAACAGGGGCGACCGCTCGTCGCCGGTGGCCAGTGCTGCCAGCTTCGCGATCACGTCGCCGCCCGCGGCGTGGATGGCGATGCCGGCCGTGGCCGTGTGGGCGGAGCCACCCGCGATGCCGGCATCGGGCAGGGTGGAATCACCGGCGCGAAACTCCACGCGCTCCAGCGGCAGGCCAAGCCCGTCGGCGGCGATCTGCGCCAGGGCGGTCCAGGCGCCTTGTCCCATGTCATGCGCGCCGCTCTCCACCAGGCCGCTGCCGTCCTGGCGCAGCACCGCGCGAGCCTGTCCCTGGAACATCAGCGCCGGGAAGGTGGCCGTGCCCATGCCCCAGCCCACCAGCAGCCCGGCCTCATCCCGCATCTGCCGCGGCTGCACCGGGCGCGACGCCCAACCGAAGCGTTCCGCTCCCTGCGCGTAGCATTCCCGCAGCGCCTTGGAGGAGAAGGACTTGCCCGAGACCGGCTCCACATCGGCGTAGTTCTTCAGGCGGAACTCCAGCGGGTCCATGCCGCAGGCCCAGGCCATCTCGTCGATCGCGCTTTCCAGCGCGATGCTACCGGTGGCCTCGCCGGGCGCACGCATGAACAAGGGCGTGCCGGTGTCGAGCCGCACGGCCTCGTAGGTCGTGGCGATGGCCGGGCTGGCATAAAGCGTGTGGGACGTATCGGCGGCCGGCTCGAAGAAATCATCGAAGGAGGAGGAATAGGTCAGCGCGTGATGGCTGATCGCCTGCAGGGCGCCAGCCTCGTCCGTGCCCAGCCGCAGCGTCTGCTGCGTGGCAGCGCGGTGGCCAACCGGCCCGTACATCTGGTCCCGCCGCAGCACCAGCTTCACCGGGCGGCCCACCAGCTTCGCGGCCAGGATGCCCAGCATCTGCGGCCCAGCGAGCAGACCCTTGGAGCCGAAACCGCCGCCCAGGAAGGGGCTGCGGATATGGATGTGCTCGGCCGAGATGCCGAGCAGCTCAGCGGCGCGCATCTGCGCCAGGGCCAGCCCCTGCGTGGGCGTGTCCAGCACCAGCCGGTCGCCATCCCAGGATGCTACGATCGCGTGCGGCTCCATCGCGTTGTGGAACTGCGCCGGTGTGCTGTAGGTCGCCTCAACCCGCCGGGTCGCGTCGGCCAGGCCGGCCTCCACGTCACCCTTGCGGACCTCGGGCGGGTTGCCCACGCCGACAGTCCTGGGCACGAAACGCTCGCCCGTCGTCAGCGACGCGCGCGGCGCCTCGGCCTCGTAGCGCGGCGCCAGCAGGCGCGCGCCTTCGGCCGCCGCTTCCAACGTTTCCGCGATCACCACGGCGATAGGCTGGTTGGCGTAGCGGACATGGTCGCTCTGCAGCAGGTCCAGCCGGAAGGCGAAGGGGTTGGTCTTTTCGTCCGGGTCGGCTGCCAGCGGCGGGCGGTTGGCCGGCGTCATGACCTCGACCACGCCGGGATGCGCCCGGGCCGCCGCGACATTCAGTGCCGCGACCCGCCCGCGCGCGATGCTGCTGACGGCCATCACCGCATGCAGCATCCCCTCGGGATTGTTGTCGGCGGCGTAGCGCGCGCTGCCCGTGACCTTCAGGATGCCGTCCCGCCGTGTCAGTGGCTGGCCGATGCTGGAGCCGTGCCGGGTGTGGGCGGGCGCCTGCGTGGGGGCGGTATCAGGCATGGAGCGGCACTCCCGGCAGGTGGGAAAAGGGGGAAGCGGGCAGTGGTGGCAGGCGCTCCGGTGTCCCGGCGGCAGCCAGCAGCAGGGCGCGCACGGCGATGCGACGGGCCAACTCGATCTTGAAGCCGTTCTCGCCGGAAGGGGCCGCGCCTTCCAGTGCCAGGGCGGCCGCCTGCCGGAACGCCTCGGGGCCGGGTCGCGCACCGGTCAGCGATTGTTCCGCCGCATGGGCGCGCCAGGGCTTCAGCGCCACGGCGCCCAGCGCCAGCCGCGCTTCGGCAATCACGCCACCCTCGAGGCGCAGGGCAGCCGCAGCCGAAACCACGGCAAAGGCGTAGGAGGTGCGCTCCCGTAGCTTGACGTAGCGGGCGTGGCCCGCGAAAGCGGCCGCCTCGGCCGGCAACCGCACCGCAACCACCAGCTCGCCCGGCGCCAGCACCGTTTCGCGCTCCGGTGTGTGGTCGGGCAGCCGGTGGAAGTCTTCCAGCGGCACCTCGCGCACGCCTTGCTGGCCCGCGATCTCCACCACCGCGCCCATCGCGGCCAAGGCCACGCAGAAGTCGGACGGATTGGTGGCGATGCAGCTTTCGCTCCAGCCCAGCACGGCATGCAGCCGGTTCTCGCCCCCGCGCGCGTCACAGCCGCTGCCCGGCTGGCGCTTGTTGCAGGCGCTGGCAGGGTCGTAGAAGTAGCTGCACCGCGTCCGTTGCAGCAGGTTGCCGCCCACCGTCGCCGCGTTGCGCAACTGCGCCGAGGCACCGGACAGCAGTGCTTCCGCGACGGCGGGATAGGCGCGCGCGAAGGCGGGGTCGTGCGCCAGCGCGGCATTGCGCACCAGGGCGCCGATGCGCAGGCCGCCGTCGGCGGTGGGTTCAACCCGATCGAGGCCTGGCAGCCGGGTGATATCCACCAGCCGGTCCGGCGTCGTGACCCCGCCCTTCATCAGGTCCAGCAGGTTGGTGCCGGCGGCGAGGAAGGCTGTGCCCGGGGCGGCACCGGCGGCCACCGCTTCGGCGATGCTGTCGGGGCGGATGTAGTCGAAGGGCTTCATGCCGCCTCACTCCGGGATGCGTCTTCCATACGTGCCTGGGCATCCAGCACAGCGGCGGCAATACCGGCATAGGCGCCGCAGCGGCACAGGTTGCCGCTCATGGCCTCCCGCACCCGTTCCGGGTCATTGCCAGCCTGGGCCTCCTGGATCAGGCCGATGGCGCTCATGATCTGACCCGGCGTGCAGAAGCCGCACTGGAAGGCGTCATGCTCGATAAAGGCGGCCTGCACGGGGTGCAGCACGTCGCCCTGCGACACGCCCTCGATGGTCTGAACGGTGCTGCCGTCGCAACTCGCCGCCAGGGTCAAGCAGGAATTGATGCGTCGCCCGTCCAGAAGAACGGTGCAGGCACCGCATTGACCGCGATCGCAGCCCTTCTTGGTTCCGGTGAGGTGCAGGCGCTCGCGCAGCAGGTCCAGCAGGGTGACACGGGGATCATCGAGCGCGACGTGGCGCGGTGCGCCATTCACGGTCAGCGAAATGGGCAGGCTCATTCGGACCTCCGCGGAAGATTGTGGCAGGGACGTCTGAAGCAAACAGGAGCGGGGTGAACTTGCTCGCCTCTCCGGTCCGGGCGAAACAGGTAAATCCCACGGGCTTCTCAACAGCGCCCATGCAGTGTCCATATTTATACGGAGGATACCTCCGCTTATCAAGGGGCGGGAAACGCAAGGCCATGGTCGATCAGGTTGCAAGGACCCGCCGGAAGCCCCGCGCCGATGCGGAACGCAACCGCGAGCGTCTGCTGGAAGCGGCGAGTGAAGTCTTCAACCTGGGCAAGGCCGAAGGCAGCCTCGAAGCAGTGGCCAGGCAGGCCGGCGTGGGCATCGGCACGCTGTACCGGCATTTTCCGACGCGCGAGGCCCTGTTCGAAGCCATCTACCGACGCGAGGTGCAGCAACTGGTCGCGCTGGCGGAGCAGTTGCGCAAGGACCCTTCCTCCCTCGGCGCCGTGCGGCGTTGGGTGCATGCGCTGGTGGGCTTCATATCCGTCAAGAAGGGGATGTCGGCGGCGCTGGCCGTGGTGGCGCAGAGCTCCTCCCAACTTGCGATATGCATGGTGGAGCAGATGACGCAGGCACTCGACACCCTGCTGCAACGGGCGGCCGCGGAAGGGGAGATCCGCGACGACATCGGCGCCGACAACATCCTGCGCGCACTCGTTGGCATCTGCTACATGCAGGACGGACCGGACTGGCAATCCAGCGTCCTGCGCGTCGTGGACGTGTTCATCGACGGGCTGCGGCGAGATCGTCGTTGATGGCACCTCGCACCTCCACCCGGCAGGCGTCCATGTGTATCTCTGGTCGCCGTTCCGCCGGATCATCGGAAGCTGCATAGGGGAACATCAGAAGACCGGACTGGTTGGAGGGCGCTGTGGGTCCTGGGCTTCGATGTTCACTTCGTAGTCCAGAGGCCTGTTGGTCATGACCTTGAAGCGGCCGTTCTCGATCTTGATGGAGTGGAGACCAGCCCCGACGCCGTTAGGCGGTACACAGGCCCGGGTCTCACCAACGCGGCGGGCGTTGGTGTCGATGGTTCTGAAGATGCTGCGCATGTAGTCGATGTTGTTCTTCGTCATGCGGGCCGTACCGACCGCCCTGCCGAAACCTGCATTCGTGTCCCTGACACAGGCGCCGTGATTTCCGACCTTGAGCGAGGTCACGTCCTCATAATGGCAGGACCCGTCCCGCGACTTTGCCCACATCTTGTGAGCATACTGGAACACGCCACCTTCGTACCTGATGAACGCGAGGGCCAGGCACTGGTAATGCCCCATGACCCGCATGCTCCGCGGGTCCACGTTCCTGACCTCCCCGTAGTAAACCGGTTCACCCGGATCCTGGACCCAGAATCGAAGTCGCGAGGCGATCTCGTCGGGTTTGGTGATCGTCTGTGCGCCGGCCATCGAGGTGGTGCTCAGAACCAGCGCGATTGAAAGCACTGCCTTCAGCATGAGATTGATTCCCTCCCATCCTCGAGCGCGGTACTCTCTCATTTTCGTTGTAAATTCGCAACATAAACCCGGATGCCGAAGCCATGTGGCGCTGAGGTCGTCTCGTGGGCGGTGGGCCTCGGTGAGGGTCGACGACCGACGGGTGTCCGATCAGGCGGACGATGCGTAGCCGGGCCACTCCATCGACATCGGATCCGCGCCCGAGTGGGGCGTGTTCCACTGGACCAGCTCCGCCAGCGGCGTCGTGCCTTCGGTGATGTGGAGGCCCGTGCGGGTGAAAGTCTCAGCCTTGCACATGGCAGGCGGCAGCGACAGATCGGTCACCGCGTGCGAGAACGCGTCCGCCGCGACAATCCGGCCGATCAGCGGCGGCACGGCCGATCGTGGTGGCAACTCCTTCGCAAACAGGCCGACGAAGAACTCGACCTGATCGATCTGGCTGCCATAGATCCGGCGAAGAACTCCGACGTCGCTGGGTCGCTGCTGATCTGCGTTCGTCGTCAGGAAGCCGTCGGTGAACCACTGGGAGGACTGGCAACAGCAAGGTGGAGTGTTTCGAGAAACGGGGATCGCCCGGCTTGGTCACGTACAACTCAGCCATAGGTGGGGCGCAACCAGCGCCCACTCTTCTTCGGACACGTCGGACGGATACGGCTTGCGAAAGGGCATTCACCCCGAACGAGGACGATCGCAGGGCCGTAACACCCTCTAGGCCGCAGGTAGCATGGCAGCGACTGACCCCTCTGCCTGGTAATCCGCCGGCGTTGTGAAGTCCTTGCGGGCGAGGCCGCGTGAGACGGGCACGCCGCGCGGTAGGCCACTACGGTCCGAATAGTCCCGCCTGCTGCCCGGCGCGCGGCGATGCGCGACCGTGACACCGGCGTAGGCAACCACGTCCAGTAGCGTGATCCCGACCACCAGCGCCGTCGCCAGCGCGGCATTGCCGCGCTTGGGATTGTTGCGGCCGAGGGCCGAGGTAAGGGTCGCGAGATCTAACGCGTCGCCAGCGATCCGTGCCGCCAAACCGGTTGACTTATTGACCGACAGCGTCGTGACCGCGCTCGCCAGCTCGCGCGCGCCGTAAAAGCGGATGAGCCCGCCGCGGCCATCCAAGCCCAGCATGTGCGCGAGCCGTCCTGGTGCCACCAACTCGGTGACCCCGAGCCCGACCGAGAGCCAACCGAGCGCGCGCGCCAGGCGGTCGGCGCTGGCAAGCGAACTCGGGCCGGGACGCAGGACCCGCGGGTCACCTTTGGAGCGGGCGATATGCGAGAGGTTGGTCAGCAACATGATGAGGACCTTCTCAGGGCTGGAGCACGACCTTGACGCAGCCATCCGCCTTGTCGCGGAACTTGGCGTACATTTCAGGTCCCTGGGCGAGATTGGCCTTGTGCGTGATCACGAAAGAAGGATCGATCTGCCCATCCTCGATCCGGCGCAGGAGGTCGGCCGTCCATCGTGGGACGTGAGCCTGAGCCATGCGGAAGGTCAGGCCCTTGTTCATCGCCTGGCCCATGGGAATTTTGTCGACCAAGCCGAGGTAAACCCCGATGATCGAAATGACGCCTGCCGGGCGGCAGACGTAGATCATCTCGCGCAACACATGCGGGCGATCAGTCTCGGCCATCAACATCTGCTTGGCGCGGTCGAGTACGGTGTCGGGCTGGCCGAAATTGATGTGGCTCTCGGTGCCCACTGCATCGATGCACTTGTGCGGGCCCTTGCCTCCGGTCAGCTCGTTGAGCCGGTCGATGACGCTTTCCTGCTCGAAATCGATGGTGATGGCGCCCGCGGCGGCGGCCATGGACAGGCGTTCGGGCAGATGGTCGATCGCAATCACCTGCTCGGCACCGAGCAGGATTGCTGAGCGGATCGTCATCTGGCCGACAGGCCCGCAACCCCAGACTGCGACCGTATCACCGGGTTGGATGTCGGCCTGAACGGCCGCCTGCCAGCCGGTTGGCAGGATATCGGAAAGGAACAGCACTTTCTCGTCATCGATACCGTCGGGCACCTTGATGTGGGTTGTATCGGCGAATGGCACCCGAAGATACTCTGCCTGTCCCCCCGGATAGCCTCCGGTTAAGTGAGTGTAGCCGAACAGCCCCGCCGTCGTGTGGCCGAATGCTTTATCGCCGAGATTTTTCTTTCGATTGGTCTGTTCGCAGACCGAGTAATTGCCGCGCCGGCACTGTTCGCACTCGCCGCAGATGATGGTGAAAGGAATGACGACGCGATCACCTTTCTTGAGCTTGTCCTTGGCCGCGCTGCCAACTTCGACCACCTCACCCATAGCTTCATGGCCCATGATGTCGCCCGGCAGCATCGCGGGAATGAGGTTATGGAAGAGATGGAGGTCCGAGCCGCAAATCGCGCAACTCGTGACCTTGATGATCGCATCGCGGGGATGCTCGATCCCAGGGTCGGACACCCTGTCGCACCGAATATCCTCCTTGCCATGCCAGACCAGGGCTCTCATGCGGCTCTCCTCGAATGGGCGCGTCCTTCCTATCTAATTGCCGCATAGGCCGGCCATGCGGACGATACCTATGGAACCTTCCGAGGGTTCGGGTTCTATCGTCCTGCCGGCAAATTACCCGAGGAGCCCGGCATGACCTTGGATATCCCACGTTCAGCGGCCGGGTTGGGGGACAGCGAAGCCGCTTTCGCCGCGATTGCCTCGGCGGCGGTGCGTCAAGCGCCGACCTTTGTGGGACTGTGCGACGCGCAACTCCGCCTCTCCTTCCTCAACGCCGCCGGCCGGGTGATGGTGGGCCTGTCCTCCGGTGCTGACATCACTGCCTACGCGCTCTTGGACTTCTTCGCACCGCAGCACCGTCGCGTGGTTGCGGAGATCGGTCTACCGACGATGCTGCGCGAGGGGCAGTGGGAAGGGGAACTGTGCTTCCGTCACTTCACTGATCCATCTCGGCAAATGGAGGTGCGTTGGTCGGCTTTTGCCTTGCGCGACGAGACTGGTGACCTGATCGGCGCTGCCTGCTTTACCAACGACATCTCCGCGCGCAAGCAAGCTGAGCAGGCGCTCCGCAGCCAGCAGATGCTGCTCGCGTCGGTCCTGAACAACCTCCCACTGGGGATCGGTGTCTATGATCGCCATGGCGATCTGATCCATTCCAACCAGCGCATGCGCGACTATACCAGCCTGGCCCGGCTTCCCTCACGCGACCCTGTCTCGTCGCGACGCTGGCGGAGTTATGATGCGGACAACCAACCTATTCCACCCGACCGCTATCCCGGCGCCCGCGCGTTACGCGGCGAGGTGGTCACGCCAGGTGTGGATTTCCTGTACTGCGAGCAGGGTGCGGCCGAGCGGTGGATGCGGATCAGTGCCGTTCCGTTCCGACCCGAGGGCGAAGAGCCAAGCGGAGCCATCGTCGTCGTCCAAGACGTGGACGACCTCAAGCGGGCGGCCGAGCGGGTCGAGTTGGCAGGGGCAGAACTTGCGAGCCAGTCCCGTTTCTTTCAGGCAACGCTCTCGTCGATTCCTGATTTCGTCTACGCTTTCGACCCGCAGCGACGCTTCGTTTACGCCAACCAGGCGATGCTGGCGCTATTCGGCCTGTCGATGGAAGAGATGTTGGGGCGGACCTTCGCCGATCTCAACTATCCCAGAGACCTCGCCGAGCGGCTGGAGGCTCACATCGACCGGGTCCTGAGCGTAGGTGCGACCGTGCAGGACGAGGTGTTTTACCGAAGCCCGACCGGCTACGGGGCTTATTTCGCCTTCCTCTGGGGTCCCGTTTACGCTGAGGATGGCTCGATCGAGCTGGTGGTCGGTGTATCGCGCGACACCACAGAGCGGCGCGCCATGGAGGAGGCGCTCAAGAAGAACGAAACCCGCTTGCGCGCGGCGACCGAACTGGTTGGACTTGGCATCTATTCCTGGAACCCCGTCACTGGCGTGCTCGACTGGGACGACCGGCTCCGCGCGATGTGGGGCTTGCCGTCCAATGTGCCAGTGGACACGGCCGTATTCGAGGCGGGTATTCATCCGGATGATCTGGCCCGCGTCCAGGACGCGATCGCCGCCTGCGCCGATCCGGCCGGAGATGGACACTACAACATCGAATATCGCGTGATCGGCCGTGACGACGGCGTCACCCGTCATATTGCGACCTCCGGCCGGGCCACCTTCGAGCAAGGTCGTGCCATCAGCTTCATCGGCGCTGCCATCGACGTGAGCGCGCATCGCCGCACCGAGGCGGCGATCCAAGCGAGTGAGGCGCAGTTCCGCAGCTTCACCGAGCACAGCAGCAACCTGATCTGGATCGGAGATCCGGTCGCGGGCACGATCGTGTATCGCAGCGCCGCCTTCGAAAGAATTTGGGGCTTGCCGTGCGACAACGCGCCGACCGCTCTCGCCGATTGGATCGAGGCCGTCCATCCTGACGACCGCCAGCAGGTCGAGCGTGCTCTGGCCACTGTCCGGGCTGGAGAGGTTGCTCAATACGAGTACCGGATTATTCGACCAGGCGACGGCAAGATCCGCTGGCTTCGCGACACCAGCTTTCCTATTCGCGACGAGAATGGCGCGGTGAGCCGGATCGGCGGCATCGCCGAGGACCTCACCCCGGAGGACAACCATCAGGTCTACCTCGTCAGCACAAAGGCGGCCGAAGCGCGTCATTTGGTGGGCCTTGTCCGGAGCGTCGGCTATCGCGCCCGGAGTTTCGAAAGCGCTTCAGCATTTCTGGACATCGCACCCGTGCTCGCGCCGGGTTGTGTGCTCGTCGATCTCCGGGGGGCGAAGTTGCAGGGTCTCTCGATTCCCCGAGAACTCAAGGCTCGCTCTAGCGCACTGCCCGCGATACTGCTCGACGGGCCTGCGGCCGACGTCGCCTCTGCCGTCACCGCGATGAAGGCAGGAGCGATCGACTACCTGACCATGACAGATGATGAGTCGCTCCGCGGCAGAATCGCGAACGCCGTGGCGGAATGTCACGGCGCAGCACGGCCAGCCGCACGCGATGAAAGCGCCGCTTCGCGCGTCGAGCGGTTGACGCCGCGAGAGCGTGACGTGCTCCTAGGCTTGGTCGAGGGTGGAACCAACAAGACGATCGGCAAGAAGCTCGGCATCAGTCCCCGCACGGTGGAGCTGCACCGCGCCCAGGTGATGAACCGTCTCAACGCGGGCAGTTTGACGGAGCTGCTGCAAATTGCTTTGGCGGCCGGTATAAAGCCGGTAACTCGCGTGAGCACCCCACTAGGGTGACCTGGGGACCGCAGCTCAGTCGATGTCGTTTCCTAGTATGCCACGGTGTTTGGCAAGAATGCCAACTGCCAGAGGCTGGTCTCACTCGCCCTGACCCGTGCGAGGTACCGGTTCCGGTCGGCTTGCGCCGCTGCCGTCCACTGGGGGAGGGAGCCTCCAATGACAATCATGATCAGATCAAACTACAAAAGGCCTCGACGCCAACATCGTCCAGCCCCTCGTCGAAGCTGGCTGCTACATGTAGGCGAGCAAGATCCGGGATCATGACCTGCTGCTTGTTGAAGGCGATCAACCCCTCGCGCCGAAGTTCTTGGAGCACCCGATTGATGTGGACAGGACTCACACCAAGAACATCTGCAATTTGACCTTGCGTGAGCGGACACCTGAAGGATCCGCTATCTGCAAGGCCCACTCGACGCAGCCGATGGTACAATTCGGCCACAAGATGCGCTGTCCGTGCGCGCGCATTTCGGCGGCCGAGGCTGACCAACCGTGAGCGCAGAATGCGAGCTTCGACATCGCGTGCCCGTTCCCAACTTCGCCAGACGGCGAACAAATCCCGTTCAATAACGACGTCCTTCCGCAGCACGGCAATGCGAGTTGGTCCGCATGCCCTGATGTCCTCACCCGTTCCCTGGAATTCCGCTGCTGCCCAACCACACAAGTCTCCGGGCAACACAATATCGGTGATCTGGCGCCCGCCGTCAGACAACGTTTGGGAACGAACCAGCCAACCTTCGACCAGAAGGTGCAGGTGAGCATGTGACCGTGGACGGACAGGGATCGACTGATTGCTGCCTACCGACCAGACCTCAACCAGCGCTTCGATCATGGCACGACGGTCGTCTGCGCTGAGCAACCCGCCTGGCACATTGTTCGCGAAGAACGCCGCACAGGCAGCTTCTGCAGAATTTCCCGGTACCACCGACGGCAGAAGCCGCGACGCTGGAACAGCGTCCTGCGAGGACCGAGGTTGAGGCAGGAGAAAATCTTGCTTCATCCACTTAACCCTTCGAAGTGTAGGATTTCAGTGCCGTAAGCTTGTCCGTTTGGACATCCGGACAAATCCTAGGTATCCTTGCAATATACCCTGCCATCACTACCCGCTGGCGAGACGACGATTTTCAGGGCAATCGAGAGTAGTTAGGACTGAATGCTGGCGGCAGCCGGTTCATGACATAGGCTGGTAAAATTCCACGCTGCGAGGGCTGATGCCGAGCCTCAGCGACCAATTTGTTGATCCCTCCGTGACCAAGCCGACGAGCATAGCGCGTCCTCGCGGTGTCAACCTTGCCACACGGGCGCCGGCGCTCCCGGCGCGCCAAAGGATGTTCATCCTTCAAGATTGGTTGGTCGACAGCGCGCCCTCATGGCAGCAGCCGCGGCGGCAACGTCTGCCCCAGGCGCGTGCGGCGCAATCGTCGGCAATGTCATCGGTCGCGCCTTGAACTCTCAAGGGGCGAGAGCCGGCCATCCTTGCCTGGCGCAAACCGGCGGGCAGGTGGATCGCGTGTCACGATACCACCTGCTCCAGGCGCGCCGCGTGGCGCGCCCGATGTCGCTGCGTCCACATCTCTCCCACCCTTGCGCCCCGCCAGGCGGTGCTCGGTGTCACCTCAGGAGAAGATGGGGACGCGCGGCTGAGGGCCGCTCAAACAGTCTCTCAGGCCGCAGCCGCCCATGGCATCGCCCTAAATTACCCGAGGTGAGGCACGGCTTCGTGCTGCTGCCCAGGAGGTGGGTCGTCGAGCGCTCCTTCGGCTGGTTCGCCCGCTTCTGCCGCCTCGCCCGCGATTACGAGCGACTGCCAGACACCCTCGTAGGCCTGCACCTCGTCGCTTTCACTGTCCTGCTCCTCGAGCGCGCCACAGAACTCGCCACCAGTGCGTAACACGCTCTAGATCAGGCAGCCGGGGCGGATGAGGCCGGGCACCGCGCGCCTCATCCTTAAGATTCTCAGTCCAGCGTCGCGGTGATCGCACGGGCCAGCTGCTGCCGGATGTCGACAGAGGCGACCAAGCTGTTCACGAAAAGCACTGCTGTCGACGAGGGAGAACAAGAGGCAGGCCCACGACGCCGTGGTGGCGGCCAGGTGGGCCACGTTGATAACAGGCGGACTTTAGCGGCTGTGCGTCTTTCGAGCCGCTTCAATCGAAAGCCCGAGGACGCTCGCCAGCGCGTCAAGGAAGCCAATATCGGCTAGTCCGAAGGTCTGGCCTGTCATGTCATCAATGCCCAGCACACCGAAATGTCCGCCGCTGCCTGGGATGATCACGTCGAGACTGCGCCGCACGCCGTGCTTCAGCAGGAAAGGCGGCAGGGCGATACGGCGTGCACCGGGTTGAGCAGGGTGGAGAGAGGGCCGGCCCGTGGTGAAGGCCTGGCTGGCGGGGAAGCGGGGGTCGAGATGGAAGCGAACCTGCCCGAGGCTTTCAGCTCCCCACCCGGCTCCCTCGCGGAGCAGCAGCGTGCCTGTCTCCGCCTCGTACTGCAGGACTCTCGAGAAGGGCACTCCGCTTTCCTCGGCGGCGAGCCGCGCCGCGTCCCGGATGATGGTGGCAAGGTCGCCGCTCCGCAGGGCGGAGCGGCTGAAGCTCGCCAGCAAGGCTTGCTGCCGCATGGCACGATCCGGATCAGCGACAGGATCCGTGACAACCTGTCGAGGTTTGCCGATCCCGGGGATCGAGACGCCGGCGGGTGCTTGCCAGCTTCGCCCGCTCGGTGCGGCGGTACGGAGAGCCACCCGGTCCGGCTTTGGCGAAGGGGCTGGTGGTTCCGGAGCGGTGTTCCCGGATTGATAGGCCTTGAAGCGCCGCCAGCCATCCATCAGCGCCTCGAACTGCTTGTCCTGGGTGGCCTGCTCGCGGCGGAGGCTCTGCATCTGATCGCGAAGCGCCAGAACAGGATGACCTTCCGCAAGGTTGGCACCCGTCTCGAGGGCTCGGAGGAAGAGGCCAGCCATCGCGGGATCTTCCCGCTCAACGACGTAGGCTGCATAGCCCATGACGGAAGCCCGGCCATACGCAATCATCCGCCGGCCAAAGCCGCGTAGGGCGAGAAGCCGCGGATGCCTGTCGAGGATCTGTTGAACCTCCGCTGGCGTCGCCTTCTTGGCGCGCATGGCCGCTCTTCGATGCTCCCGGCGCCAAAGGAGATTGGCCATGGCAGCCGCGAGCGCCGCGTCCCCGAAGTTGCTGAGCGGATGCCGTGCCGCGGAACTCCGTTGCGTGTGGTAGTCAAAGGTTCTCTCAGCCTCTTCGGCCAATCCACGAACCACCAGAACAGGGACCGCGATGTTCGCGGCGATGACGGCCATCAGCCGGTGATGCCCGTCCAGCAGCCGCCCACTGCGTGAGAAGCAGACTGGCTGGGCATTGACCTTCCAACGGCCGGTCGCGATGTCCCGCGCGATGGCGTCGACGTCCTTGCGCGAAGGGGTGGCATCTTCCGCGCCCATCAGGAGGTAACGGCCGGCGTCCTGCGCGCTGATGGTTTCAAACTGCAGGCTGACGCCAACTGGTGCAGGCGCTGCCACGACGGGCTTCGCTGGTGCCGGCCCGGCAGGAGCCGTGACCAGTCCTGGATAACCCGCGAGCCGGGGAAAAACCTCGGACGAAGGCCAGATGATCCGGCGCGGACGTTCGTTTCGCAGCAGGGCGTTCAGCGCCTCGACCGCCAGCGCCAACAGCTTTACGCGATTTGCGGGGTTGGCTGCGTCCTCTCCCAGGCGGTCGATCTCCGCGCGCAGAACGACACCGGGCTCCGTGGGATCGAATCGCTCCGGGTGGCGCAAGGCTTCGAGCAGTCGGGTGGTCAACGGGCCGTCCACCCGATGCCCCATGTACAGGATGGTCGAGCGGACAGGCTCGGGAAGCGGTGAGGTCGTCATGCCCTGGCTGGCCATCACGGCGGCCTCGATGCCGGGGTTGGCGTGCAGCGCGCTCTCCAGGCGGTCCCAGTCCGGGGCTGCTCCCGAGGTGGCAAGGAGCGTGCCGTCATCGTAGCGGATCAGCCGGTCGATCAAGGCGGCCTGCGCCCGGGCATGAGGCACCCCGCGTGCAGCCAGTATGGCAGCGAAGGAGCGACGGCGGCGCTGGTCTATGGTGGGAAGGACATCGTCATCCACGCCCCGCGCAATGGCTGCGGTGAGGGACATGCCGGCCGCCACGCAAGCTGCGAGACGTTGCACGCCGTCCAGCAGCACACCGGAGCGGGAAAGGATGATGGGGGCGCCGTTGAAGCTCCACCGGCCGCTGATCATGGCCAGCCGGTAAATCTCGATGGCGGAGGCGTTCAGGCGAGCTTCCGCGCGGCGTTTTGCGAGGAAGATGCCGGCCTGCTCGGCTGACAGGATCTCGATCCCAACGCTGATCGCGCCATACCTGGCCAAGTTGGTACCGGATACGGGTGGGACGATCAGCGCTTCCCCGTTTGGCTGATCAGCCATTGTGGCACGTGTACCTCATGCTAGGAAATGCACGCTATGAGAGTGGCGAACGTGTTGGCCAGCCAGACACATCCGACATCTACGAGCCTGCCATTGCGTTCTCGCAGTCTGGCCCAAGAACGAACCAAAAGCAGAGCAGAATCTTCCGCGCCGATCCGCGCTGTGGATTACGCAACTGCAGCATGATGAAGTCGCATGCGACGCCGCATCTGCGGTCGGAATTGCGTAGCGCGTAGGATCTGCAGACACGTATTCGCTCTGCGAGAAAGTCATGCCGGTACATCAAGGGCCAGAACTGCAGCCCAACCACCATGGCGGCCCGGACCTGCTCTCAGCATCAGCGATTGCGTCGGAGTTCAGCATAAATTCACAAGGGCAATCTCTGAACACGTAACCAGTGTGCGTTGCTCCGTTGATCTCACGGAACGGAGGTCCACTAATTCGCACCGTAAATATCACAAGATCGTGATATCCCTTCCCACCTTGAAAGCTCTTCAGCTGCCCCAGAGCAACCTCCACGACGCCAATATGCCGAATTTTTTAGCAATGCCTTATTATGATGAACAGAGAGACGTCTGTTCCTAAAATTTAGTGTAAGAACGGCCTGCCTGACAGTATCCTATGGCTGCCAGAACGTATCGGCTAGCACGCGGAAGTTGTGGAATTGGTTTTCAGTTCGTGTCGGCGGCACGATTTTATTCGCGATAAGAAATGAAAAGAGTGCTTTGAAGTTAGGGGGAGCAGCTGTCCCTTACGGTCTTACATCGGGCAGGGTCAGCGGCGTGGGACCGCTGAGCTGTATTCGAGGGAGGACCGTCCATGGCAGGCAACTCTATCGACACAGCCGCGACGCTGGCGCGACACATCGTAAATTCACCAGCCCCCTCAGGAACAAGCATCATCGCCAGGATCACCGGGCAGGAAGACCGCGTGGGCCGCTTATCGCAGAGTCTGGATGTGCAGCGGCAGCGGGATCTGGCGGTTGCCAACCAGCGATCGCCAACCGTGTCGGACTCCGCCGTCGGGCGGGAACTCCGAGAACTGCGCCGTGCACAAGGGCGGACCCAGAAGGAGCTGGCGCGGATGGTCGGCGTGACGGGCGCCCAGCTGCACCGCTACGAGACGGGAACGACCCGGATCGCGGCCAGCCGCCTGATTGCCATCGCGAATGCCCTGGGCGTCCGCCCCGATGCGCTGCTCGCGGCCGGTTCGACCGGCGATGTCGCGAGCCCACCCCCGCCCATCAGCCAATCCGGTCCGGGGGACGACATCGTCGAATTAATCCAGGTCTTCGGCATGATCACCGATCCGAAGCATCGCGGCGCCCTGGTCGCCGTGGCCAGGATGATGGCCGCACAGTACGGCGGCCGCCCTGCCGGAAGCAGCAGCCACACGGACTAGCACGGCTCCGGCCTGCTCAAGGGCGGCGGGACAGTTCCGCCGCCCGTTGCACGGGCCCGGGGGTCTGTGCCTCCAGCACGCGTCGCACGAGGGTACGATCGCGAAGGCGCGATGCCGCATCCTGACTGCCGGTGCGTTCCTGCAGGGTTACCACGGCAAGGACCGGCTTGCTTCCGCCGCGCAGACTGTTCCAGCCCTGCTCCGCACGGCTGCGGAGTCCGCCATCAGCCGGTCGGCCATGAAGCCAGGCCCCCACCGCCACGAGGCGCGTACCGTCGGGCGATTGCCGCGCCCGCCACAGCGCATCTCCCTCCGCCACGCGAAAACTCACTGCCTCGTCGTCCTCGCCGGTGAGGCGGTTGCTCTCGGCTGTGACGGTCGACCATGTGACGTGAGACGAGAACACCAGAAGCCGCCCGGAGATCGTGAGGTCCTGACAGCGCAGTTCGCCGGTGGGCAGGGTGGCGCAGCCTTCCGGTGCCACCAGCGCGGCCGTTATCGTCGAGGGTTGTCCGTTATCATCGGCGCTCAGCCGGGTCACGAGGGCGGGCGCGGCGGCGGTGACCGCCAGCTGTAGTCCGGCAATGCCGAGAAGCAGGGCTGGACGAGGCGGGGCGCCGCCAAGTGCTGCAGGGGCGGCAGGTCGTGGCTGATCCTGCCGGAACGGCAGACCGAGGAGCACGAGCGCCAGGATCACCACAGTGAAGAAGAGCCAGCCGTAAACCAGGTGATCTGCCGCCGCTGCCTGCGCGCTGCCCAGGTGGTAGCCAAGCACCACGATCCCCAGGGCTCGAAAGCCATTCGCCACGACCGGCACGGCCAGCGCCAGGGCGAGCACCGTGAGCCGCCGCCCGGTGGTTTGAAACATCTCGGCGGCGTAGAGCGCACCGAAGGCGAGCGAAGCGATGGTGAAGCGCAGCCCGGCGCAAGCTTCCGCGACGAGAAAGGTGCCGCCAGGGATTTCGATGATCAGGTCGTCGGCATAATGCGGAATGCCGAGGAGCCTCAGGCCCAGCACGATCATCCAGGCTGTCGCCTTCTGCAACGACGGTACGGCGAAGGCACCGAACGGCACGAGGAAGACGAGGTAGGCGAGCGGGGCCGCCATGGCCCAGCCAATCCGCCATCCCAGCACCGACAGCACCACCAGCACCGTCAGCGCCAGGGCGGCGAGCTGACGGCCCTCCATGATGCCGAGCCGCTCCGCCACAAGCCAGGCGACGGCGGCTCCGAGGGCCGGAAGCACGAAGAGCGCTGTCGGTGCCGGTCTCAGGCCGACGAGGCGCGCCCGGCGGCTCCAGGCGAGCCAGGCCGCGACCGGAAGAACGAGCCAGCAGTGATTATAGGCCGTCGAGCGATCCCAGGTGTTGATCGCCGCTTCCGCCTCCTCCGCGAAAAGAACGCCGAGCGCCACGAGGGCGGCGAGCAGCACGAGGATGGCAGTCATCCAGCCCTGCGGCAGGCGGGCAGCCGCGGTGCCGGGGAGCGCCGTTCGGGTCGTGCTCATTCCGCGGCCTGGGGCGCGTAGGCAGCCGGCTCCCCTGGCAACAGCCTGTCCAGTCGTCGCAGGGTGGCAGACCAGTCGTGCCCACGCACGACCGCGGCGCGGGCACGGGCTCCGAGATCCGGGTGCAGGCCTCGCAACACCTCGGAAAGGGCGGTCGCCGTCGCCAGCCTGCCATCGGCGACCAGAAGGTCCTGGCCGGCGTTGGCGCGCACACCCTCGAAGGCCTGGGGCGAGGCAACAACGGGGCGGGCAAGCGCCATGGCTTCCAACACCTTGTTCTGGATGCCGCGCGCGATATGGAGCGGCGCAACCGCCGCCGCGGCATGGGCGATGTAGGGGCGCGTATCGGGCACCGGGCCCGTGACGTAGACCCCCGGCAGCGTTGCCAGCGCGCGCACGGCCTGGGCGGGGTTGGCACCGACGATGTGGAACTCCGGCTGATGGTCCGGCGCGGCGGTACGCAGCATTGGCATGACCTCCTGCGCGAACCAGCTCACCGCCTCGACGTTCGGGCGGTAATCCATCGTCCCGGTGAAGACGATGGGCCGCGCCCCGCTGCGATACGGATTCTCGTGATGCAGGCTGGGATCGAAGCGCGCGAGGTCGACGCCATTGTCCACCCAGTCCAGCCGCGCCGCACTTTCGGGCGCCAGAGTGGCGAAGTGATCCCGCTCCTCACGCGAAACGAGGAGCGTGCAGTCGAAGGCGGCCGCAGCCCGGCGTTCGAAGGCGAGGAGGGTGCGTGCCTCGCGGGCCCAGACCTGCCGCATCGGCGGTGCGGCACCGACGGCATAGGCAGCCCACTTGGCGGAGTCCACGTCCACCAGGTCCAGGATGCGCCGCGGCATCGCCCGCCCGCCCCGACCCGCGGCATGCGGGCCCATGACGTAAGGGGCCATGGCGGAGGAGTAGACGAGGATCGCGTCGTAACGCCCGGCCGCGAGGCCTGCCGCGACCCAGTCCTGCAGGGCCGGCGCGTGGAACCACCCGAGCGTGAGCGGAAGGCCCGGGCGCAGGCGCAGCAGGGCGCGGGCGGCGGCCGAGGCGCGCGCCCCGGTCGGACGGCACTCCACCTCGGCGCAGACCGCGCGCAGTGCCGGCAGATGCGCAAGATCGGCCGGATCGTCCACCAGGCAGCCGAGGTCCACGCTCCAACGGCGTGCCAGATGGCTGAGCATGTGCCACGCGCGGATCTTGTCACCCTTGTCGGGCGGGTAGGGGATCCGGTGGCAAAGAAAGAGGAGCCTGGGGCGCATCGCGTTCACCCCAGGCCGCGCACGATGGGCGGCCCCAGCAGGTTCGCCACCGACAGCGGCAGGTGGCGCCAGGCGGCGATCATGAACTTGAAGCGGGGATTGGTCGGGTTGTTGTCCGGCAGGCGCGCGCCTTCCCGCAACTGGTAGCAGTAGTTCAGCGGCTGTGCCTGGAAGCCCCAGTTGCGCTTGAAGTCGAAGGCGCCCGTGCCCGACTTGCTGCGGCCAAAGTCAAAGAGCCGCGCCCCGCGCTCCGCGCCCGCGCGGCGCATCACCTCCCAGTACATGAAGTCGTTGGCGGCCAGGGTGCGTGCCGCCCGCGTGCCGCCGCCGTAATAGGGCAGCACCTCATCACGGAAATGGAAGTTCAGCACGGACGCTACCGGACGTTCCTCGTGCATCACCGTCAACACCTCCGACATGCCGGGAAAGGCGGTGCCGAGCAGCCGGAAGTAGCGGCGCGAGAAGACGGGTGTGCCGAGATTGCGCACGCTCTCGGCGTAGACGCGGTGCAGCTTGTCCGTGTCGCCGTCCACGACCGAGGTCAAACCGTTGCCCAGACCCTTGCGCACCATGGCGCGCTGCTTGCGAGGGATGGCCTTCATGTCCACCTCCGCGTCGCCGGTGATGGGCTTGCGGAAGGTGTAGTAGAGGGGCGGGCGCTCCTGCCAGCCGGGGTCGGGCGCGCCGATGCGACGGAACTCGAGGGATGGCGCGCCGGTGCGGCGCATCAGGTCGCGCGCGTGATCCTCCAGTGCCGCCGCGGCCTCCGGCGTGGCCGAGACTGGGCCGCCGTAGACGCAGAATGGCGTGGAAACCAGCGCGTCGCCGAAGAGCCGCGTGCGAAGACGTGCCAGCGGCAGCACCCCGACAACCGCGCCATCCTGCTCCGCCAGGGCATAGTGCGTGGCGTGGCTGAAGGCCTCCTTGATCACGCCGCGCCAGGCGGAAAGATGAAAGAAGGTGGCGTCGGGTGTGGCGTGGACGAAGCGGTCCCAGGCGCCGGCGGCGCTGTCCTCGAGGGGGCGAATGCGGACGGCCATTCTAGGATTCCTGAACCGCGCCGATCTGGGCGGCATGCACGTGATCGATCCGGTCCCAGCGGAAATCCCGCAGCAGCCGATCCACCCGCGGCGCCATGCTGCTGAGCCGGCTGTAATGGCGGAAACGGGACAGCCGCGGGGCGTCGTCGATGCGGGGCTGGCCCGGATCGACCTCCCAGGGATGGAAGTAGAAGATGCCCGGCCGCCGTTCCGCCCGGTTGACCCGCCGCAGCCCGGCGCGGAACACGGGATAGGGCAGCAGGCGGAACCAGCCCCCGCCGGCACAGGGCAGGTTGCGGCCCAGGGCGCGCAGGGTCGTCATGGGCAGTTCCACCACGCCGTCGGGAAACGGGCGGTGCGGCCCGCGCGGGGCGTCGGGCGCGCCGTAAAGATCGTGGCGGACCGGGAAGACGGAAGAGCTGTAGCGATGCCCTTCCTCGGCCAGGATGCGGTGCGCCCAGGGGGTGAGCGCGGGGCCGATGGAGAAGGTGGGCGCCCGGTAGCCGGTCACCGCCGTTCCTCCGGTATCCTCCAGCACGCGCCGGGCACGGCGGATGTCGGCGCGGAAGGCATCGGGACCGATCTCGTAGACCCGCTCATGCCCGAAGCCGTGGCTTGCCAGCTCGTGGCCGGCCGCGACGATGCGGCGGATCAGCGCCGGCTGGCGCTCCGCCACCCATCCCAGGGTAAAGAACGTCGCCCGCACCCCGGCGCGGGCGAAACGGTCCAGCACGCGGTCGGTGTTGGCGACGACGCGCGGCGCGAGCGCATCCCAGTCGTCGCGGCGGATCACGCCGGCAAAGGCCTGGACCTGGAACCAGTCCTCCACGTCCACGCTCATGGCGTTGGTGAGGCTGTCCATCACGGCCTCAGCGCCGCGCCCAGGCGCCATCGCCGAAGAGTTCGGAGATGCGATCCAGGACCCGCTCGCGGCGGGCCGTGAGGCGTTCCAGGGCTTCCACCCGGTGCGTCAGGCGGTCCAGCGATTCCACGCCCGGGCGGAAGGTTTCGGGCCCGGCTAGGTCCGCCGTGCCGCCGGTGAGGTCGTCCTCCAGTTCCAGCGCCGTGGCCTCCACCATCGGTCCGGTCAGCTGGTCGGTGTCTTCCAGCGCGCCGGCAAGGAGGACGCGGGCGCAAAGGCGATTGATCCGGCGGGGGATACCGCCGCTGTAGCGGTGCACGAGATCCAGCGCGGGCGCTTCCCAGCTCGGGGTGCCGGTCCAGCCCACGGCGCGCAGGCGGTGCTCGACATAGGCGTGCGTTTCTTCCCGGGACAGGCCGCCGAGGTGATAGGAGGCGAGAACGCGCTGGCGGAGCTGGTCGAGATCGGGGCTGGCGAGCATCCGGCGCAGCTGCGGCTGGCCCAGCAGCACGGTCTGCAGCGGCGCCTGGCCGCCATCGGTGACGTTGGAAAGCATCCGCAGCTCCTCCAGCGCCGCAAGTGGAAGGCCCTGCGCCTCGTCCACGATCAGCAGGTGGCGCTTGGCCCCGTTGCGCAGAATGGCGGCGATGCCCAGCAGCACGCGCGCCTTGGTGCCGCCCGAAGGCGCCCCGAAGGCGTCGGCCACGAGGCGCACCACGTCGTCGCCCGAAACCTTCGTGGTGGCGATGCGCGCGACGGCGAAGCCCTCCGGGTCCAGCGTGCCGCAAAGGCGCTCAACAAGGGTGGTCTTGCCCGCGCCGACCTCGCCGGTGACGACGATGAAGCCTTCCCGCTGCGCCAGCCCGTAGGTGAGATGGGCATAGGCGCGGCTGTGAACGGAGCTGGGAAAAAAGAGCCGCGCATCCGGCGTCATCTGGAAGGGCTGCTCGCGGAAGCCGTAGCGGTCAATCTGCATGGCGTATCCCTCAGAAGGTCTGACGCAATCCGACGAGCACGACGTTCTGCAACGCCCTGCCGGAAGCGTAGTCGTCGCCGCGGGTCGTCAACGCGTACTGCGCAAAGGCGCTGAGCCTGGGCATGAGCTGCGTGACGAGCGCAGCGCTCGCGCTGAACACGTCACCTCGGCCGGAGCCAGGGGAGTTGAAGCGGCCGTACTGGACGCTGCCGACCGTGGAGGTCGCCGGGGTCAGATCGTGCGACCATGTGAGGCTTCCGGAGGTGCCGCGCTGACTGAAGGCGGTGGTTCCGGCCTCGACCGAGACGGGCTGGCGATCCTCGCGCGAAAGGGTCAGCGTGATGCGGTCGCGCGGCCAGGTCTGGCTGACCGAGATGGCGCCGCGGCGGACACGGAAAAGATTGCTCTGCACGCCGAGAAAGGAGTCGGCGAAGGGCTGCGCCGTCGGTGCGCCGGTCTCGGAGTCAACCGGGTTGCCCTGCTCGTCCAGCGTGGTGGCGGCAAGGAGGTCGACGGCGCGCTGGGCGTTGGTTGTCAGGCGCTCGGCGTAGTTCGCGAAGATCTGCGTACGCCCGCCCACCCCGATCACGGCATCCACCGTGGCCGAGTTGAAGCCGTCGTGGTGCCCGTACTTGGCGGTGATCCAGCTGTCGGGCGAGAAGTTCAGCCGCCCGCCGACGGCCCAGACCGGCTCGCTGATCTCGATGCCCGGCACGCCCCTGTAGCGCTGCCCCTCGTAGCCGCCTTCCACCAGGGCCAGGATGGTGCGGGTGACGGCGTAGCGCGCTTCCACCGAGGCGATCCGCCGGTAGGCGCCGTCGAGCACGCCGGTGCCGTCGTAGCTGGTCGAGTCCAATCTGGTCTGAAAGGCGAGGGGACCGAAGTTCTCGCCCGTGCGGCCCACAGCGTAGAACTCGTGCGCGGTGAAGTCCTGGTCGGAGAAGTAGCGTTGACCGTTGGGCGTGAAACCGCCGTCGTCCCGGCCGCCGCCGATGCCGTTGCCGCCGATATCCTGCGACACGGCCTGGAAGGCGTAGCCGATCTGCACCGTGCCGAGGCCGCCGAAGCGGTGGACGAAGTAAGGGGAGATCTGGACGCTGCTTGTTTGGACACGATTGTTCCGGTCCGTGACGGCCAGGCCCTGCGGCGCGTAGCCGCCGCTCGCGGCCTGGGTCGCGCCCGCCCCGCGTATGTCGAGAAAAACAGAGTCCGGCACCACCGTGGCCAGCACTTGCCCGTTGAAGTTCTGGTCCACGCGGTTCTGCTCGCCCCGCGCAACGTGGAATTCGATGCTGGGCTCATAGTTGAGCAGACCACGGAGACGGGACGTATCCACCGACAGGAGGAGGCCGGGGACGACGCTGGTGACGAAGTCCGCGCGCCGGTTCGTGTGGCTCTGATACAGGTTGTCGGTGGCGAGAAGCTCCAGGCCGAGGCTGGGCGTGATGCTCCAGCCACGTCCAGATGGTTCGGGCGGCGGCGCCACCACGCCGTAGGGGAAGTTGGCCGCATCGAGCCGGACGGTGCCGCTGTCCGCGGCCTGCGGCAGGGTGAAGGGCCCGGCGGCGGCACCCGTGCCCGCGGTGGTGCCCGAGCCCGGCTCCGGCGCCGTCGCATCCACCGGCAGGGAGGGTTCCGAAAGGAGGGGCAGCGGCGGCTCGGCATGCGCCTGGGACGCCAGGGCAAGCGCGGTGCCGAGGGCAAACCACCTGCTGGCGAGCAACTTCCGTACGGTCTCAGCCCACATCGGGCGCACCGTAGCTTCCATGGGCGCCGAAGGTGTCGTTGGCGGAGAAGCGCACGCGGTTCAGCAGGAGCTGCAACACCGGGCAGGCTTCAAGCATGTCGAGCGCGGCTTCGACCTCGTTACGCTGCGTCCGCTCCGCATCCACCACTAGGATGACCTGGCCGGCAATGGAGGCCAGCGTGCTCGCCTCGCTGGTTGAAAGGCTAGGCGGCGTGTCGAGCACGATGACGTGCCGCGGAAGGGCGGAAGCCAGGCGCAGGATGGCGTCCGCCATCGCCGCGCCCGAAGGCAGGTCGCGGCGGCTGCCCGGCTCCGGAGCCACGCCGCCCACGCCGTGGGGAAGGAAGAGCAGGCGATCGACCGCGGTGCGCAGCGGCAGCGTGGTCGGGCGGAGCGCAGGGTCCGAGGCCAGCTGGTAAAGCCCGGGTCGCCCGGCGACGTCGAGCGCGTGGCTGCAACCGCCCTGGCGCCCGTCGACATCCACCAGCACCACGCCGGCCGCGCCACCAGCTGCCGCGGCGGCCAGGTTGAGCGCGGCAAAGGTCTTGCCCTCGCCGGGAAGCGCGCTGGTCACCACCACGATGCGGCCCTGCGGCGTGGAGGATCGCGGACCTTCCTGCACCGTCCGCAGCATCTGGTGCTGGACGACGGCGATTTCCTCGACTGCGCGGCTCCGTCCGGGCCCGTTCTGCGCCACGATCAGGCCGGTGGCCTGAAGCCTTTCCGACGCGATCGGCGGCGGCTCCGGCGGCACCACCGTCGCGGGCCTGGCGGGCGCTTCCGGGATCGGCGGCGTGTCAGGGCGCGCGGTGCGCCAGTCCTGCGTCCCGCCATGCCCGCCCAGCAACTCGGCGGCGCGTTCAACCAGGTGGGTGCGTTGGGGGGCGGCCGGGCTCATGCCAGGATCCTCATGACCTGACCCGGCACGCCGCCGAGTATTGCGCCGAAACCCGCCAGCAACAGGACGAAGGCCCCGGCGAAGGCGAGAGCGGGAAGAAGGCGGCGCGGGGCCGCGGGTGCCGAAATGCCGCCCAGCACGGGCAGGCCGAGGCTGCGCAGGTCATGGACCGTGTAGAAGGTGCGATCCAGCCGGACGAGGGCCGCCGCGGCCAGCACCCCGGCCCCGATCCCCGCCATCAGCACGCCGGCCGCGAGAAGCAGGCGGTTCGGCGCGACCGGTACAAGCGGCAGCGTCGGTGGATCCACCACCTCCAGCCTCATCCGGTCGGAGTTGGTACGCGCGGCGCCGGCGATCTGAATGGACTCGCGCCGGGCCAGCAGCTCTTCGTAGTTCCGCCGCAGCACGGTGTAGTCGCGGTCGATGTTCAGGTACTGCGCCTGCACCTCTGGCTCGCTGCGGGCCACGGCGTCCAGCCGGTCCACCTCCGCGTGGCCCGTGCGCTCCTGACGCTCGAGGGAGGCGATCTGGGCTTCCACGTCCACGAGCCGGACGCGCAGCTGCTCCATGAGCGGGTTCGAGCGGGTGATGCGCTGCGCGGCGACGCGCGGCGCCGTGCTGCCACCTCCGCCCGCGCGCAGTGCCGCCAGGGTACGCTGGGCTGCCTGCACGTCGGGATGCTGGTCGGTGTAGCGCAGGCGCAGCTCTCGCAGGTTGCGCTCCGCCTCGGCGATGCGTCCGTCACCACCCCCGCCACCGCCGCCCGTTTCCGCGACGATCTGGGCCGGCGTGGCGTCTATCTGCTGCTGCGTCAGGTCACGCTTGGTGCGGGCATCCTGCAGCTCGCCCTGCACCTGCTGCAGCCGCGCCCGCGCCGCTTCCAGCCGCGAGATGCCGCCGTTGGCATCGGATGGCAGCAGGTCGATGTAGCGTGCCTGGAACTCGGCCTTGCGCCGCTCCGCCTGCCGCAGCTGCTGCTCGTAGGAGGCGATCTGCTGGGCGACGAAGGTGCGCGCGCTTTCCATCTGCTGCCGGTCGGTCGCCGTCGCAGCCTCCATGAAAAGGTTCAACGTGGTCTGCACCACGGCGCGCGCCACGTGAGGGCTGGGGTCACGATAATCGATGGTGAAGAGGTTGCGCGTCTGCGTGGTGATGTGGATGTCCCGCATCAACCGTCGGATCATCATGTCGCGCGAAGCGGTGTCGGGTGCCTGCTCGTCCAACCCTGTGCGGGCGATGACCTTTTCCACGTTGGGGCGGCTCAGCAGCGTGCGCTGCAGCACCTCGACCTGTCCGGCCGGCGTGCCATCGATCGCGATGCCGCGCAGCAGCAGGCCGAGAACCGCATCGGCATCGGCGTAGAGCCGCGCGCTGGATTCGTACTGGCTGGGCAGCGCGTGGATGCCGGCCCAGCCGCCCAGGCAGACGAGCCAGGCGATGGCCATTGCCACCCAGCGGTGTCGCCAGCCGGCCCGTGCGTGACGGCGAAGAAAAGCGGTTGCCTGCATGGTTCAGAACCAGCCCTGCGGGATGACCAGCGTGTCGCCCGGGCGCATCGCGGCATCCTGGGAAATGTCCCCGTCCCGCAGCAGGTCCGACAGGCGGACCGGAATGGCGGTGGAACGGCCGCCCGCGTCGCGCCGGATGATTTCCGCCCGGTTGCCCGCGGCGTAGCGGGTCAGCCCGCGCGCGCCGATCATGACATCAAGAACGGTCAGGCCTTCCCGGTAAGGCATCGACATGGGCTGCGCAGCCTCGCCGATCACGCGGATCTGGCGATCCGGCGGGCCCTGGAAGGACCGGACCATCACCGTCACCACGGGATCGCGCACGTAGGTGCGCAGCCTTTCCTCGATGTGCTTGCCCAGCTGCGAAGCGGTCAGCCCGGCCGCCTCGATGTCCGGAATAAGGGGCAGCGAGAGCCGGCCATCGGGCCGGATCGGCAGGTCCGGCGCACTCAGCTCCGGGGCCCGGTAAACGAAGATGGAGAGCGTGTCTCCGGCACCGAGCACGTATTCGGAGGAGGGCTGCGAGGCCGCCGCGATGTCGCGTGGCGCGCCCGATGGCCCGCTGCAGCCTGCCAGGGAAACCCCTGTCATCAGAAGCAGGAGTGGATATCCGATGCGGGACATGGCGGGCTTCCGCTCCCCTTTCCGACGCTGTGCCGGGTGGATGCTGTTGTCCGACGGCCGTTATCTCCGCTGTCGGACGCAGGGAAACTTACCAGCGTTAGGACCGCCATCAATGAATATCTTACAACATTTGAATAACTCTGAACGAAAATAAAAGTATTGATCAGAAAAAATATTGAATTGAAAGATTTTTTCTCACGTTTCATGAAATTACGTACCAGATTTTTTGCTTCTTTCAATCAACAATCAAATCTCATTGCTGTTATAAAATCTTCCGCCTCCTGGGCCACAATGGTAAATACTACGGACAGAGAGGGCTTTTCTTCGGGAGCGGCCTGATGACGAGCATGTTCGGACATGACGTCCGTTCGGAATTGCTGATCCTGTACCTGGCAGAAACGGCTTCCGTGTTCCTCGCCGTCTACGCGCTGGCAGTGCTGGGCGTAGCGCAGGACACGCCGGTCAACACGCTGGACGCCGGACTCGTCGCGATGGCGGTCGCGCTTTGCTGCGGCGTGGTGGTGGGCGCCAGCGGCCTCTACAGGCCAGAGGTGCTGTCGCGCGCCAGGCGGCTCGTTGCCGGGGGGTTCGTCGCTGCCCTGCTGCTGCTCATTCTTACCTGGCTGGGCCTCCAGCTCCTCGTTCCCGCCCGCGATCCGTTTTCCTGGGGTATGGTGGGTGCGGTGCTGCTGGGTTGCGCGCTCGGGGTGGCCGTGGCGCGCCTCGGCTGCATCGCGGCGTCGCGCTACGGCCTGCTCACCCGCCGCCTGCTCATTCTTCCCAACGTGCCGGCCCGCTTGGTCGGCTTAAGGGAAGGCGAGGCGGGACGCGACCTCCTGGTGCCGGTGAACATGCCGGCCGATCTCGCCGCCGGTGAGGCCCCCAGCCCGGATTGGCTGAGGGCGCAGCGGATCTGGGCCGTAGTGGCCGAATCCGCCGCCGTGACCGCCGCCATGCGTCAGCAGTTCCAGGAAGCCGGCGTAAGGATCCTCAGCCCGGACGAACTCGATGAATGCCGCTTGAACCGCGTGGCGCCCGAGCGCCTGCCGGCGGACTGGCTAGCAACGGCGCGCGGCCTGCGGCGCTCGCAGCTCGGCCAGGCCCTGCATCG
This sequence comes from Roseomonas elaeocarpi, assembly GCF_042433915.1. Lineage (NCBI taxonomy): Bacteria > Pseudomonadati > Pseudomonadota > Alphaproteobacteria > Acetobacterales > Roseomonadaceae > Roseomonas > Roseomonas elaeocarpi. Next base: position 182,519 of record NZ_JBHLUN010000001.1, read on the forward strand.
CGCGGTCGATGTCGTGGTGGCGCTGATGATCCTTCTGGTCACCTTCCCCGTCTGGGCGGTGACGGCGGTGCTCGTGCGGCTGGATAGTCCGGGACCTGTTCTTTACCGGCAGGTCAGGGTCGGCCAACACGGGAAACACTTCACCCTCTACAAGTTCCGCAGCATGGTGGTGGATGCCGAGGCGGGTGGCGCAGCCCGTTGGGCCATGCGCAACGACCCGCGCGTCACGCGTCTCGGCCGCCTGATGCGCCTCAGCCGCATCGACGAGTTGCCGCAGCTCATCAACGTGCTGCGCGGCGACATGGCCATCGTTGGGCCGCGGCCCGAGCGCCCGAGCTTCGTCGAGCAGCTCGGCAGTGTCATTCCGCACTATAACGACCGTGCCCTGGTCAAGCCCGGCATCACCGGCTGGGCGCAGGTGAACTACCCGTACGGTGCCTCGGTCGAGGATGCACGGATGAAGCTCGCCTACGACCTGTACTATGTTTGCCGCCGCAGCCTTTTCCTTGACTTGATCATCATGGTGTCGACGGTGCGGGTCGTGCTGTTCCAGGATGGCGCACGGTGACTTCCGGCGTGACAGGGCGCGCGGCGTGAGCGGCACCGCTTCCTTCACCCTTCATGCGGGATGCGCGGCGATCAGCGCGGCCTGGACGGTGCTCGTGCTCGTGGTCGGACGCGGGGCCGCGGCCCGGCCACCGGCCGTGGCGGGTGCCACCATCGTGCTCTGGGCAACGACCGTGGCGCTGACGCCGGAGAATCCTCTCGACGGCATCGCGGGCTTCGCGGATGTGCTGCGGACCGCAACCTGGCTCGCGGTGCTGCTGCTGCTCTGCCGGCGGCTGACGGGTTCCGGCGGGGCGGCCCTGTTGCGGAGCTTCGGTGCGCTCGGCCTCGTCACGGCGGTGCTCGCCGCGGCGTCGCTCCTGCCCGCCACCGCGGAGGCTGCGAGGCTGCACGGCCTCGCTCCCGTGCTCACCCTGGCGCGGCCTGCCCTGGCGCTGCTCGTAGTGCTGGTCGGCGAGAACCTTTATCGCAACGCGCCCGAGGACATGCGGTGGCACGTGGTGCTGCCCTGCATCGCGCTCGGTGGGCTGGCCGCCTTCGACCTCTGGCTCTACGCGGATGCTGCTCTGTCCGGCGCTTTCTCGGACGTGCTGATTGACTCCCGCGCGGTGCTGACGGCGCTGGCGGCACCGCTGCTCGCGATCGCCGCGATGCGTGACCGGAGGGCCCAGCGCGAAGCGCCCGCGTCGCGCGGGCTGGTGTTCCACGGTGCCACCCTGCTCATCGCCGGCACCTTCCTGCTGGGGGCCGGCGTCGTGGGCGAAGCGTTGCACAGGCTGGGCGGTCCCTGGGCACGCGTGGCGCAGGTGGGGCTGCTCGCGGGAACGGTCATGACGCTGGCCGTGGCCGTTACCGCGCGCTCGATCCGCTCTCGCCTGCGCCGGCTCGTGGTGGATCACTTCTTTCATGCCCGCTACGACTATCGGCGGGAATGGCTGCGCTGCGTTGCCACGCTCTCGGCGCCGGATGCCGAAGCTTCGCCGGAGGTCCGGGCCATTCGCGCGGTGGCCGATCCCGCCGATAGCCCCGCGGGCATCCTGTTGCTGCGCGATCCCGGCGACGCGCCGTCGCGCGCGCCGGCGCTTTCCTGGGCGGGGTCCTGGAATGGCCCGGCGGTTCCGATGACGCTTCCGGCCGGGCACGCGCTGGTCCTGGCGTTGCGGAACGGGGCCTGGGTGGCGCAGCCAGGCCCGGGCGAGTTCCAGGACCTGCGGCGCTGCTTCGGTCCGATCTGGCTTGCCGTGCCGCTGACGCATCATCGCGACGGGCTGCTCGGCGTCGTGCTGCTTTCCCCGCCTCGGGCGTCCTTTGCGCCCGACGGCGAGGTGTTCGCTCTGTTGCGCGCCCTGGGGCGCGAGGTTGCCATGTTTCTGGCCGAACGCCGCGCTGCCCAGCGCGTGGCGGATGCCGAGCGTATCCAGGCCTATGCCGGGCGCTTCGCCTTCGTCGCGCACGACGTGAAAACGGTGGGAACGCAGCTCAGCCTGCTGCTGGCCAACGCAGATGCCAACATCGGGGATCCGGAATTTCAGCAGGACATGCTGGTCACGGTTCGCGCCGCGGCGGAGCGGATCAACACGCTGATCGCCAGGCTGCGGATGCCGGAAGAGGGAACGCCGTCGTCCGCGTCTCGCATCCGGCCGGGGGCACGGCTGAAGCAACTGGTGGGGCGCCGGCCTGTCCCGATCCTGATCGAGGCCGGTGACGAGGAGGAAACCCTGGTGGCCATGGCGCCGGAAGCGTTCGACGCTGCGGTGACCCATCTGCTCGACAACGCGGTGGAGGCCTCCCAGGGGCAGCCGGTGGTGATCCGGCTGCAGCGACAGGGGGAGATGATGGCGGTGGATATCGTGGACCGTGGTACGGGCATGTCGGCGGCCTTCCTGCGGGACGTCCTGTTCCGACCGCTCGCATCCTCGAAGCCGGATGGAAACGGCATCGGCGCCTGGCAGGCGCGGGAACTGCTGCGACGTGCCGGAGGCGACCTGCTGGCCCGGAGCAGCCTGGGAAGCGGCACCACCATGCGCATGCTGGTGCCGACCGAGCCCTCGGCGCCCATCCCCGCCGCGCAGAAGCCGGCTGAACTGGCCGCGGAGGCATGCCCTTGAGCAAGCCGAAGCTTCTGATCGTCGAGGATGATGCCGGCCTCGCCGCCCAGTACCGCTGGGCCTTTCCCGAATTCCGCGTGGTGCTCGCACAGAACCGCGCGCAGGCGAAGCAGCTCGCCGAAAAGGAGCAGCCCGCGGTCACCCTGCTCGACCTCGGGCTGCCGCCCGATCCGGAGGGCGTGACCGAAGGTTTCGCGACGCTCGAGGTCCTGCGTCGCGTGGCACCGGGCATGCCCGTGGTGGTTTGCAGCGGCCAGGGTCAACGCGAGAACATGCTGCGCGCGATCGCGCTCGGTGCGTATGACTTTTGCGAGAAACCTGTGGACGTGGCGCTGCTGCGCACGGTGATCGACCGGGCGCTGCGCCTGCGGGAACTGGAGGAGGAGAATCTCCGCCTGGCCGCCGCGCCGCGGCCGAGTCCGGTGCGCGACATCATCACGGCCGACGAAGGCATGCTGCGGGTCTGCGGGATCGTGGAACGCCTGGCGCAGGTGTCCGTTCCGGTTCTGCTGCTGGGGGAAAGCGGCACCGGCAAGGAAGCGCTGGCCCGCGCCCTGCACGAGATGGGGCCGCGCGCCAAGGCGAACTTCGTGGCGATCAACTGCGCCGCCATTCCCGAGCCGCTGCTGGAAAGCGAGCTGTTCGGCCATGAGCGCGGCGCCTTCACCGGCGCGGTGCGGCAGGTCACCGGCCGGATCGAGGCGGCGAACAACGGCACGCTGTTTCTCGACGAGGTGGGCGACCTGCCCGCATCCCTCCAGGCCAAGCTGCTCCGCTTCCTGCAGGAACAGGTGATCGAGCGGGTAGGCGGACGCACGCCGATCCGGGTGGATGTGCGGGTGGTGTCCGCGACCAACCAGCCGCTGGAGGAGCAGACGGAAACGGGGCGCTTCCGCGCCGACCTCCTGTATCGCCTGAACTCGCTGACCATCCGCGTGCCGCCGCTGCGCGAGCGTGGCGAGGACCCCCTGCTTCTCGCGCGCTGGTTCCTGGCCCGCTACGCGCGGGAGTTTTCCCGTCGCCTCCGCGGCTTCGACCCCGCCGCGACCCAGGCCATTCAGGCTCATACCTGGCCGGGCAACGTGCGGGAACTGTCCAATCGTGTCCGGCGCGCAGCCCTGATGGCGGATGCGCAGCTGGTCACGCCGGCCGACCTGGAACTGCGCGAGCCGGAAGCGGCGCCGGAAGACGACCTAGACATTCGCGCCACGCGGCTGCGGGCCGAGCGAACCGCGATCGAGCGTGCGCTGGCGCGCAGCAGCGGCAGCCTCACCATGACGGCGCGCCTGCTCGGCGTCAGCCGCCCCACGATCTACGCGCTGCTGGAAACCCACGGGCTGAGCGGCGGCCGCCATTACGTCGAGCCACCCGCGAACCCACCCAATACCGATAAATGAGCCGGAGCTCCGTGATGTCCTGCCCGATCTCAGCGCGCACCCATGCCGGCATCGCGGGGCGAGGCGCGCGAGGTGCGATCCTGGCCGGCGTCATGCTGCTCGGCAGCGCCGCGCTGGTGCCGCCGGCCATGGCCGCGGCGCTGGAGCGCGCGCAGGAGGCCACGGCGCGGGGTGACCTGAGGGCTGCCCAGCTGGAATGGCGAAACGCGGTGCGCGAGGATCCCGGCTCGGCGACGGCGCATGCGTCGCTGGCGCAGACCAGCCTGGAGCTCGGCGACGGCGAGGTCGCCGAGCGCGAGGCGCGGGCCGCGATGGAACGCGGCTACGATCCCGTGCGCGGTACCGCGCTGCTGATCCGGGCCTATCTCGTGACCGGCCGCTTCGAGGAGCTGCTGCGCGACTTCCCCGCATCGAGCCCCAGCCCGGCCAATCCGGCGGTGGCGGCGCAGATCGAGGCGGGCAGGGTCCTGGCGCTGCTCTCGACCCGGCAACAGGGGCCGGCGCGCGAGGCGGGCGAGGCGGCGCTGCGCCTGGCACCGGACGCGGAGGAGGTGCAACTGGCCAACGCCACGCTCGCGATGGTGGCCGGCGATCGCGCCGGGGCCGAGGCGACGCTGGACCGCTTGCTGGCGCGCAATCCCAGATCCGTGGACGGGCTGCTCCGCAAGGGCTCGCTGCAGTTCGAACGACGGGAGCTGCAGCCGGCGCTGGACAGCTTCTCTCGCGCCGTTGCCGCCGCGCCCGGCAACGTGGAAGCGCATCTGCGGCGGGCCGAGGTGCTGCTCCAGCTCAACGACGCGACGCGGGCCAAGGGGGACCTGGACGCAGCCCTGGCCGTGGCGCCGAACAGCCCGCCCGGCCTTTACCTCCGCGCTGTCATGCTGTCCCGATCGCAGGACTGGGCGGGCGTGGACGCCGCCCTGCAGCCGATCGGTGCGGTTCTCGGCAACTTTCCCGACGGCTTCCTGATGCTGGCCCTGGCCAAGCGCGGGCTGGGCCAGACGGCGCAGGCCGAGGACGCCGCGCAGCGCCATCTGGCACGCCACCCGGAAGACCCGCGCGGCGCGCGCCTCGTCGCCGCCTTCGCGATCGACGCGAAACGTCCCGAGGAGGCCATCGCGGTTCTGTCGCGCGTGGCGGAGCGCGGAACGGCGGACGCGGAAGCGCTGGACATGCTGGGGCGCTTGCAAAGCCAGGCGGGGCGCCCGCGGGACGCCGCGGCCAGCCTGTCGCGCGCCGCGGAACTCGCGCCGAACGACGCCGGCATCCTCGGCCGCCTGGCCGCGGCCCGCATGGCCACGGGCGACACCGCGGGCACGACGGCGGCGGCGGAAGGGGCGCTGCAACGCGACCCGAACCGGCCCGGCGTCCGGGAGATGCTCGCCTTCACGGCCATCCAGCGCGGCGACCTGCCGGGTGCGGAGGCGGAACTGGGACGCCTGGACCCGGCTGCGCGGCGTGGCGAGGCGGCGGGGGTGCTGCAGGGCACGCTCCACCTCGCGCGGTTCGAACTGCAGCCCGCACGCGCGGTCTTCTCCGACGTGCTGCGCGACCATCCCGCTTCCACCGCCGCCCGGAACGGCCTGGCGCGCGTCGCGCGGATCGATGGTCACCCCGAGGAGGCGGAGCGGCTGCTCGGCGAGGTGCTGCGGGCGGATCCGGCCAATGCCGAGGCGATCGGCCAGCTCGCCGCCGCGGCAGCGCCAGGGGCGCCGCGGGCCGCCCAGGCCGGGGCCGTGCTGGCGGCGGCGCAGGAGGCCGCGCCCGGCGTGCTGCCGCTGGCGGTGACGCGGGCCGGCGTGATGATGCGCACCGGTGATGCCGCCGGCGCCGCGCGGATCCTGGCCGCGCCGCCGCTCCAGTCCCAGGGTGGCGTCGCGCTGCCTCTGGCCCGTGCTGAGGCCCATGCGGCGGCCGGTGAATGGGCGGAAGCGGAGCGGCAGAGCCGCGCGGCCCTGGCCCTGGATCCGGACTCCACGCCGGCGCGCCGGCAGCTGGCGGGGCTGCTGGTCCGCTCCGGGGATGCGCGCGGGGCGGAAATGCTGATCGAGCAGGGGTTGCGGGCGCACCCGGCCGACGCGGCGCTGCAGCAGACGCTGACCGTGCTGGCGCTGCAGGCGCGGGGCCTGGACGCGGCGCTCGCCCTGGCCGACCAGCTGGCCGGGCAGCCGGGTACGCAGCCGGCCAGCCTGTCGCTGCGTGGCGACGTGCTCGCCACCGCCGGGCGAGCGCGGGACGCGGCGACGGCCTACGCGGCGGCCCTGGCGCGGTCCCCGTCGGGAGAGCTGGCGATACGCCAGGCCTCGGCGTTGCGCAGCGCGGGCGACGCGGACGGGGCGGCCGCCGCCCTGCGGTCCTGGCTGGCCACCAAGCCGGACGACGAGAACGCCCAGCTCTTCCTGTCGCAGCTCGACATACAGGCCGGGCGGAATGCCGAGGCGGAGCAGCGCCTGGAGAAGATCGTGGCGCGCCGTCCGGGGGATCCCGTCTCGCTCAACAACCTGGCTTGGCTGCTCGGGCAGCACACGGGGGACGCGGTGGCCCAGTCCCGGGCACTGGCCCTGGCGGAGCGTGCGTATTTCCTGACGCCCAGCCCCGACACCGCGGACACGCTGGGCTGGATCATGGCGCGCGACGGCCAGGCGGCGCAGGCGGTGCCCCTGCTGCGGCAATCCGCCGCGGCGCGCACGGCGGGGCGGCCTGATCCCGGCTCCGCCTACCGCTTGGCCTACGCGCTCCGTGCCGCGGGTGGCAGGGAGGAAGCGCTGGCGGTGCTCACCGCTGCCCTGGACGGCGCGCCGGCCTTTCCCGACCGGGCTGATGCGGAGCGCCTCCTCGTCGACCTGCGCTCGCCTCGCTGAGGAGCGGCGATGCGCGACCTTCTCTTCGCCGCGACGCTGGTGGCGCTGCTGGCAATGGTGGTGGCCCGGCCCTTCGCCGGGATCCTGCTGTGGTCCTGGATATCGTTCATGAACCCGCACCGGCTGGTCTGGGGACCCGCCTCCGAAATGCCCTGGGCGCTGTCCGTTTTCGCCGCGCTGGTGATCGGCTGCGTGGCGGTGGGCGAGGTGCGCAGGCCCGTCTGGAACGCGGTGACGATCCTGCTGTTGGGGCTGATGGCGTGCTTCACCGTGACCTCGGTCACGGCGCTGGGCGATCCCACGGCGGTCTGGGCGAAGTGGGAGCAGACCATGAAGGTGCTGCTGGTGCTGCTCGTCACCGCATCGATGCTGACGGACCGGCGGCGGGTGCACGCGCTGGTGTGGGTGATGGTGATCTCGCTCGGCTACTACGGCGTGCGCGGCGGGATCTTCGCGATCGTCAACGGCGGCAACTACCGGGTCTGGGGCCCGGCGCAGACGATGATCACCGACAACAACCACCTGGCCGCGGCCATGCTGGTGACGCTGCCGCTGATGAACTGGCTGCGGATGCACTCGGCGCACCGCCTGGTGCGCAACGGGCTCGCGGTCGCGATGGCACTGACGCTGCTGGCGACGGTGGCCAGCTACTCGCGCGGCGCGCTGCTCGGCTTACTGGCGGCGGCCTTCGTGATGTGGCTGCGCACCAGCAGCAAGATCATCTCCGGCGCGGTGCTGGCGGGTTGCCTGGCCGGTGCCATCACCTTCATGCCGGCCGCCTGGACGGACCGGATGAACACCATCTCCACCTACCAGGAGGACGAATCAGCTTCGGAGCGTCTGGTGTTGTGGAACATCTCGTTCCACCTCGCGCTCAGCCGGCCGCTGGTGGGGGCGGGCTTCACCGGCCCCTACAACCGCGCGGCGGTGGACACGGTGGCACCGGGCGGGCCGGCGCGCGCCGTGCACAGCATCTGGTTCGAGCTGCTGGGCGAGCACGGCTTCCCGACCTTTTTCCTTTGGGTGGGGCTGACGGTCTCGGGGCTGTTCTACGCCTGGCGGCTCGGCCGCGTGGCGCGGGACCGGCCGGACCTGACCTGGGCGCGGGACCTCGGGCGCATGGCCCAGGTCTCGATGGCCGCCTACCTCGTCAGCGGCACCTTCCTGTCGCTCTCCTACTGGGACTTCTACTGGACGCTGCTGGTGGTCGTGGGCGCCACCCATGGCCTGGCGCGCGCAGCGCTGTCCGGGCGAGCCGCTGCGCCGGCCGAAGCGGCGATGGGCGCGGCGCGAGGCTGGCGGGCGTTGGCGGGGCGACCGGCCATTCCCCGCGTCGCGGGAAAGGCCGGCGCATGACCTGGCTGTTGAAGGAGCGCGCGCATGGACGGCCTCTACTTCCTGGCAATGCTCGCGGGCATCGCGTGGCTCACCTGGTGGGCGGTGCGGGATCCGGACAACGCCTCTTGGTCGCCCTTCGACATGCGAGGCGAGACGCCGCCGGTGCGGCGCGCGTCGGGACGGCAGCGTCGTGAGCGCGTCGCGCGCGGTCGACGCGCCCATTCCGATGCCGATGCGGCGCGCGCAAAGTCCGATCCGGCTCCTGACCTTCAGCAGCCTTTATCCGAGCCCCGGCCGCCCCAACCATGGCGTCTTCGTCGAGAACCGTCTCCGGCATCTCGTCGCGGGCGGTGAGGCGGAAAGCACGGTGCTGGCGCCGGTGCCGTGGTTCCCCCTGCGCGGCGGGCGAGGCCCGGCGGAGGTGCTGCGGCACGGGCTGCGGGTGCATCACCCCCGCTTCCTCGCCCCGCCCGGGCTGGGGATGCTGACGGCGCCCGCCACCCTCTACGCCGCGGCCCGTGCGGCGCTGGCACGCCTGCGGAAGGGCGGCTTCGACTTCGACCTGATCGACGCGCACTACCTTTACCCCGACGGCGTGGCCGCCCTCCGGCTCGGGCAGGAGCTCGGCAAGCCGGTGGTGATCACGGCGCGGGGCTCCGACGTGAGCCAGCTCCCGAACTATCGCCTGCCACGGCGCGCGATCCGCCGGGCCATCGAAGGAGCCGACGCGCTGATCGCCGTCAGCGCGGGGCTGCGGGACGGGTTGATGGCGCTCGGCGCGCCGGCGGAAAAGGTGACCGTGCTGCGCAACGGCGTGGACCTGGACCTGTTTCACCCCCCGCCCTCCCGCCAGGCCGCGCGCGCGGCTCTCGGGCTGGGCGAGGAGCCCGTGCTCATCTCGGTCGGCCATCTGATTGAGCGCAAGGGACATCATCACGTCGTGGCTGCCCTGCCGATGCTGCCGGGCCACCGCCTGCTGATCCTGGGCGAAGGGCCGGAACGCGCGGCGCTGCTCGCCCTGGCGCGGCAACTGGGGGTGGAGGAGCGTGTGCGGCTCGTCGGCGCACAGCCGCATGCGGCCCTGCCGGAATGGTACGGCGCGGCGGATGCGATGGTGCTCGCCTCCAGCCGCGAGGGCTGGGCCAACGTGCTGCTGGAATCCATGGCCTGCGGCACGCCGGTGGTGGCGAGCCCGGCCTGGGGCAGCCGCGAGGCGGTGCGCTCGCCCGCCGCGGGGCTGGTGCTGGAGGAAACGACGCCGGAGGCGGTGGCCGCCGGGGTGCGGCGCCTGTTGGCCGACTCGCCGGACCGGGCCGCCACCCGCCGCTATGCCGAGGGCTTCGGCTGGGATGACACCACCGCCGGCCAGATGGCGGTGTTCCGGCGCGTCCTGGCGGCGAGGGCGGGGGCGTGATGCGTCGCCGCGACCTCCTGGCCGCCGCGGCGGCCTGCGCCGTGCCCGGCGGAGCGGTGGCGCAGGTGCGCGCCCCCGCGCCGGCCTGCGCGTCACAGCCCGGCGACGTGGTCGGGCTGGTGCTGGAAGGAACGGGCGGGCCGGCCGGCAGCGTCGCCGTGTTCGGCCAGGCCTTCCGGCCGGGCGACGTGCCGAACAGGGGCGCCGGGCTGCGGGCGCGGCTCGCGGATGGGCGGCCCCTGCCGGTCCAGCTCGACGTGAAGACCCGCCACCCCGACGGCTCGGCCCGCTGGGCAGTGGTGGCCCTGGCCTGTCCGGCCCTGTCGCGCGGCAGCCGGCAGGGAGTGGTGCTTTCAGCCGCCGTGGAGGCGGCGGGGCCGCCGCTGGACCTCACCGCGGCACTGGCCGGGCGGCAGGCCATCGTCACGGTGCGTCCGGCCGGCGGGGCGGCCGGCGGGGCGGAGTGGAGGATGGATCTCCTGCCCGCCTTCCGGGCCGCGCTGGCGGAGGCGCCCTGGCAGAGCGGACCGCTGGCGGTGGCGGCGCGGGTTTCGGCCGCCGTGCCCGCCTCCGCGACAGGGGGCGTCGCCTCGCTGCGGCTCGTCGCGGACGTGGCGCTGCGGGCCGATGGATCACTCTGGGTGGAGGCCTGGTTCCGCAACGACGTGGCAATGCGCCCGAACGGCGGCGAGGCCGCCTACGCGGCACAGCTGGTGATGGACGGGCGCGTGGCGCTGGAGGCCAGGATTCCACGGCAGTTCCAGTACACCGGCTGGGGCCGTCTCATCGGCACTGTTCGCGAGGGCGCGGCCCCCGCCCCGCCCTGGGTGCGGCACGACGCCGCCTACCTCGCCGACGCGGCGGCAGTCGCGCGCTACGATCTCGCGACCGGGGTCGACGAGGGCGTGCTGGCGCGGATGGGACAGGCAGTGACCTCGCCCGGCTGGGCCGCGGCCCTGACCGGGCGGGGGATCACGCAGGACATGGCGCAGACCGGCGGGCGGGCCGATATCGGCCCCGCCACCATGCCGCAGGCCGCCTGGCTGATCACCGGCGACCCACGCGCGGCCGCCTATGCCCTGGGACAGGCCGAGGCGGCGGGCTCCATCCCCTGGCACTACTGGGACCCTTCCGGCGGCAGCGGGGCCGGCGGCTGGATCGACACGCGCCGCTGGCCCCGGCTCTGGAGCGACGGGCGGGGCGGCCCCGCGCCGGGCGGGCTGATGCAGCCCATCGCGGGCGATACCGGCTGGCGGGCCGACTGCGCGCACCAGCCGGACCTGAACTTCGTGCCCTTCCTGCTGACTGGGCGCCGGGCGCTGCTGGACAACCTGCAAGCCCAGGCCTCGTGGTGCGTCGTGTCGCAGTGGCCCTCGCCGATGGCGCGCGGGACGTCCGGCGCCGCGGGGCCGGGGGAGGGCGTGAACGTGGTGCGCGGCAACCAGGTGCGCGGCGCCGCCTGGTCCCTGCGCCAGCTCGAGAACGCGGCCTGGGCCAGCCCGGACAATGATCCCGACCGCCCCTGGCTGCGGGCCGCGGCCGCCGGGAACTGGGCCTGGATCCGCGCGCAGATCCCCGGCTGGACGGCAGCCCAGGGCGAGGCACACGGCTGGATCCCAGGCGAGTACGGCACCCCCGGCGTGCTGCCGCCCTGGCAGCAGGACTACTTTGCCTCCACGGCGGCCATCGCCGCGCGACGGGGGGACGAGGCAGCGCGTGCCGTGCTGGCCTGGATGGCAAATTTCCTCGTCGGGCGCTTCGGGGCGGCGAACCGCGGCTTTGCCCGGAACGACGGAGCCGCCTACCTGATCGCGAACCTGTCCTCCGCCGGGCAGTCCCTGGGCAGCTGGGCGGCGATCGGGGACGCGACGCGGGCCAGAGCCCTTTCAAACGGCGGGGGCTGGAGCAAGAGTGAGGGCGACTACGCGCAGCTGGCACTCGCATCGCTCGCGGCCCTTTCCGACGCGCTCGGCTCCGAGGAGGCAGAACAGGCCTACGCCTGGCTGGCGGGTGCCGGCGCGCCCTTCACCCGCCCGCAGGACTTCGCCCGCGACCCGACCTTCCACATCGTCCCGCGTGGGCGCGGCGGTTCCCGGTGCGCATCATGAGCGGCTGGGCATGAGGGGCGGGCGAAGGGCAAAGCGATGATCCTCGTCTTCGACATGACCAACGGCGGCACCGCCCACGTGCCGATCAACCGCGGCCTGCTGCAGGCCGTGGCGCTCGCCCTTCCCGGCACCGCTGTGCGGTTCTATGCCGAGGCAGACCACCTGGACGCGCTGCGCGCCGATCCGGCGATGCGGCGCCTGCCGAACCTGCGCTTCGCCGCCATCACGCTCTCGCCGCTGCACCGCTGGAAAACGCATATCGTCTCGGCACGCCGCTTCTGGCGGGAGTTGCGGACGATCCGAACCGCGCTGCGGGCCGCCACGCGCGAGGCGGGCAGCGCGGAGCCGCACCTCATCCTGCTCGCCTCCACCACGCCCACGGCCATCCTGGCGGCGCTGATCGTGGCGCGCACGGCGCGGCAGTCCATCTCCGTGCAGGTCGGGATGCACGGCAACCTGAACGAGGTGGTCGGCTGGCGATCGCGCCATCCGCTGATCCGCCGGCTCGACCTGCACGCCATGCTCGCGCGGCCGGCGCGACGGTTGAGGCTGCTGGTCTTCGAGACCGTGATCCGCGAAGCGCTGGAATCCATCATTCCCGGCAGCCTGCGTCGCACCGACGTGCTGCCGCATCCCGTGGACACGCGAGAAGCGGCGGGTCACCCACCGCCGCTGCTGGACGGGCCGCTGCGCATCGGCATCGTGGGCATGGCCACGGGCTCCAAGGGGATCGACGCCTTCCTGCGCACCGCGCGGCTGTTCCGCGCCCGCCACGGCGACCGGATCGAGTTCCACATCGTCGGCGGTCGCCCGCACACCATTCCGGCCGAGTGCTTCGCCGACATCGCGCATCCCGTGGAGATCGGGCACATCCCCCGCGATACCTTCGTGGCGCGGCTGGCGCAGCTGCACTACGTGTTCCTGCCGCTGCAGCCCGGCTACTACAGCCTTTCGCCCAGCGGCGGGCTGATGGATGCCGTGGCCTGGTGCAAGCCGGTGATCGCCGCCCGGGTTCCCATCACCGAGGCGCTGTTCGACGAGGGCGGCGACATCGGCCATCTCTGCGACGATCTCGCGGGCATGCAGGCGGTGCTGGAGGATGTGCTGGCCAGGGGCCCCGACCGTGCCCGTTACGAGGCCCAGGTGGCGGCGCTGCGCCGGCTGCGCGAGGGCCGCGGGCCGGAAGCGCAGGCGGTGGCGTACCGGACCATCCTGCGTCGTGGCTTTCCGGAACTGTTCCGCCCCGCCGGCGGGCCAGTCCCGTCACCCGCCCGGCAGCACGCCTCAGCCCCGGCCGCCACCCGCGCGCCAGGACCCGAGGGCGAGGAGCGTGCCGCCGAGGAAGCGCGGTAGCGGCGGCGGCAGGGTGGAAACCCCCAGCTTGAGCCTGGTTCTCCACCCCCGGTGCCCGCCGGGCAGCTGCGCGTAGATCTGCCGCACCGCCGCGTGGTCGTGGCGCCCGAAAGCGATGTCGAGCGCGTCGGCGCGCCGGCGCGCGGCGCTGTCCCGGATGGCGGCGGCGTGCTGCACCAGGGAAGGGCGCCGCCGGAGCACGTGCTCCAGGATCGCCGCGTCGCCGAGATTCATCGCCTGCACGTCGGCGGAATAGTTGCCGGCGTGCTTGCGGATCTCGACCAGCGGCCGCGACACCACGCCGAAGGGCGCATGCTCCGCCAGCAAGAGGGCGGTCGCGAAATCCGTGCCGACCACGCGCCCCACCGACGCGTCCCAGCCGCCGATACCCAGCAGGAAGCGCCGGTCCGCCACCATGCAGGACGGAAAGAAAGGCTGGAAGTGGATCAGCCGGTCCACGATCGGCGCGTCGAACACCGCGCCGCCGTCCGGTGTCACGGGGCGGAGGCCGCCCCAGTAGCCGGGCGGCGCCGCATCGAACTTCCGTGCCGTGCCGTGCTGTCCGTCCTGGAGGATGGTGAAGTTGGCGAAGGCGACGCGCGTGCGGGGTTCGGCCGCCCAGAGCGCCGCCATGGCACCGAGGAAATCCGGATGCCAGAGATCGTCGCTGTCGCAGAAGGCCACCAGATCGCCACTCGCGGAAGCAAGCCCGAAGTTGCGCGCCGCGAGATCGCCGGAGTTCGGGATGCGGCAGGCCGTGACGAGGCCCCCGTAGCGCGCGGCCAGCATGGCGGCCGTGCCGTCCGTGGAACCGTCATCCACCACGATGATCTCGTGCGGCCGCAGGCTCTGGTTGAGGATGGCGTCGAGCGTCTCGCCCAGCAGCGCCGCGCGGTTGTAGGTCGGGACGACGACGCTGATGCACGGATGCTCCGGCGAAGGCATGCCTTCCGCCGGTCCGGTCATGGCCGCTGCTGCCCGTGGCGGCACGGCGTCACCCGACCCGCCGGAAGATGAGGTCGGCCATGTCGAAGGAAGTGCGGGTGAAGGGGATCAGAGTGGTGGACACGGGACGGATGTAGAAGCCAGGACGATAGTCGTTCGCGACCTCGAAGGGATGGAAGCCGGCCTCCCGGAACAGGCTGAGCAGCGCTTCCAGCGATCCGCCCGTTTCTTCCAGCGCCGCCGGCTTCACCTCGACGAGCACCTCGGCATCCGCGCGTAGTCGCGGCAGGACGTCCTTCATGCCCTGCAGCACCATCCACTCCGCACCCTCGACGTCGATCTTGATCAGCCGTGCCGCAGCGATCTCCTCATCCGGCACGATCTGCGCGAGGGGCCGCCCTTCCACCGTCGCCTCCCGCCGGGCGCCGTTGCGGGCCGCTTCCTCGGCGACGATGGTGGTGCCGCCCAGATTCGTGTCATCGTGCAGGAAGACGGTTACCGGACCCGCTTCCGCCGTGGCCGCCATGTTGTAGGCGTGCACGTTGGAGGCGCCGTTCGCTCGCAGGTTCCGCTCCAGACGGCGGAAGATCCCGGGCGAGGCTTCCACCGCGTGCACGCGCCCGCGCGGCCCGACGAGGCTGGCGGCGAGCAGCGTGTGCAGACCGACATTGGCGCCGATGTCGATCACCACGTCGCCCGGCTTCAGCGCGGCGCGGAGAAGCGCCGTGACCGAAGGCTCCCAAACCCCGAAGAAGTAGACGTAGCTGTGCACCACGTCCGGGAAGGCACCCTCCAGCCTTGCCCCGAAGCGCGTCCGCGCCTCGATGCGAAAGGAGCGCCAAAGGATGTGGCGGTGAACGATGCGTCGCCAGAGCCATTCCTTGCCGGAGCGCAGCGGAACGTGCCGGAAGTAGAGCCGCAGCCCGCTGCAGGCAGCGCGCAGCACCATGGGCAAGCCTTGCGAAAGCACGGTCGCGTTCATCGGATGTCCTGAAGGGGAAAGATCTCGGTGCGGGCGTAGCGGAGTCGCTGGGCCGGTCCGGTGCCGCCGCCGAGCCACATCCGCAGGAAGACGGCGAGATCACCGATCTCGCGCGGGTCCATGCCGTAGGTTTGGAGGGCCAAGCGCAGCGCGCGGAAGCGGTGCCCCGCAAGAAGGTTGTTGAGTGCCAGCCCCTTGCTCGCGCTGTAGCGCGCCCAGCGCAGCTCCCGCCGGACGTCACGCAGCAACGGATCCGCGGCCGCCAGGCGGTGCATCCGCAGGGAGGAGGGCAGGAGACGGGCTGACGAGGCGGTCAGGCCCGCGCCGGTGCGCCGCCACGCATAAACATCGGCGTTGAGCAGGTGCAGTGGCGCCAGAACCGAGAGCTTGGCGAGAAACAGGAAGTCCTCGTAGTAGCGAAGACCATCCGCGAAACCGCCTATGCGCGAAGCGAGATCGCGTTTCACCATGACTGCGCCGAGATGCATCCAGAAATTTGCGATCAGCTGACGCGTGAGGGCGGGGCCGCGATGCACGGCACCTTCCACGCTGCCCATTGCTTCAGCGATGCCCGGTTCACTGCAGAAACGGCCGTCGCGATGCAGCGTGACGTGCCGGCCGCCGATCCATTCCGGGCTTTGCCGCGTGACAAGCGCCCGGGCTGCTTCCATCCGCCCCGGCAACCAGAGGTCGTCCGCGTCCAGGAAGCCGATCCATTCCGTCCGTGCCTCGCCGATGCCGCGGTTACGCGCCGAGGCCGGGCCACCGTTGCTGTCTTGCCGGACGAGGCGCACGCGCGGCTCGGCGTGCAGGCATCGCAGTGCTTCCAGCGTGGCGGGCTTCGACGACGCATCATCGACGAGGATGAGCTCCGCGACGCCGCTCTTCTCGCCTTCCGATAGCACCGACCGTGCCGCGGCGCGCAGCAACGCCGGATCGCTGTTGAAGACGGGACAGATGACGCTGAGTTCCAAGGGCCGGTCCTGACCGCCAAAAGGAGGAGCCTTGGAAACAATCTCTGACAACCTGGGAAATTCATCAATGAAAACGGGCAAAAACTAAGTGTATCAGCGTCAATTTTAAAGAAAATTAGCCCTACTAAGCGAATGTAAAATGTAAATAATGTAAATATCACAATAATACTTATGCTGGCGCCGCTGTCAGGTTATTTTCCGCTTTGTGGTCTTGTCGAAGGGAGTCACAGCGATGGCGACGTTCCTCGTGACCGGTGGCTGCGGGTTCATCGGTTCCCACCTTTGCGCCGCGCTTCGTGCCAATGGGCATGGAGTGCGGGTACTAGATGATCTTTCCAGCGGTTCGGAAGCCAATCTCGTGCCCGGCAGCACGTTTCTGCTCGGCGATGTTTGCCAACCCATGGCGCTGCGCGAGGCCCTGGACGGCGTCGACGGCTGCTATCACCTCGCGGCCATCGCCTCCGTGCAGCGTGGCGAGCGGGAATGGCTGGTGACCCATCGCACCAACCTGTCCGCGACGGTGGCGCTGTTCGAGGCGGCGCGTGGCCGCGGCATTCCCGTGGTCTACGCTTCCTCCGCCGCCGTTTACGGCAGCACCGGTGCCCTGCCCCTGCACGAGGATTCAGTTGTCCGTCCGCTGTCGGCCTACGGCGCCGACAAGCTGGGCTGCGAGCAGCACGCGCGCGTGGCGGGCCACGTCCACGGCATCCCCACCGTGGGCTTACGCTTCTTCAACGTCTTCGGTCCGCGGCAGGACCCGACCTCGCCTTACTCGGGCGTGATCTCCATCTTCTGCGACCGCCTTCTGCGGACGCAGGCGCTGAACATCTTCGGGGACGGCCAGCAGACCCGCGACTTCATCTTCGTCGAGGACGTCGTGCGTGCCCTGCTCGCGGCGATGGCGCGTGCGGACACCACGGCGCCCGTCTTCAACATCTGTACCGGGCAAGGCACCTCGGTCCTGCAGCTGGCCGCCCTGGTGGCGGATCTTTGCGGCGTAAAAGCCGAGATCATCCACCAGCCCGCGCGGGCTGGAGAGGTGCGGCACTCGATCGGTTCACCCCTTCGCGCGCGGGAATATCTCGGCCTGGGCTCCACCGTGGCGATCCGCGACGGGCTGGAAGCGACCCTGGCCTGGATGCGGGAAGGACGGCCAGGGCTGGCACCATCGGCTCACTCCGGCCTCAGCGCCAGAGCGCCCATACGGCAAGGCCGATGAGCCCCCACCCGAGCAGCGAGAGCGCCGCGATCAGCAGCGAGGCCGCAGGCCAGGACATCCGCCGCGGGCTGGTCGTGTCAGCCGGCTCCGCACCATTGGTGCCCCGGTCGGGAGCGGTCCGCCCGGGGTCGGTGCGGCCAGGTTTCATACGATGTCTCCTGCGGCGCGAGCGAGCCGTGATGCGCGGCGGCCCTCCTCCGTGGCCGTCCTGGACAGGCTGTCCATAGCACGGACGAAGGTCGTCAGCGGTTGCAAAGGGGATCTGCTCAGCATGTGTGGTGTGGTCGGCATCTTCCAACCATCCTTCGCAACGCCGGACCTCGCATTGGTCCGTCGCATGGCGGAGGCCGTTCGGCATCGCGGCCCGGACGGCGACGGCTTCCACGCTGAACCCGGCCTCGCGCTCGGCCACCGGCGCCTGGCGATCGTGGATCTGGCCGGCGGCGCGCAACCGATGGCGACGCCCGACGGTGCGCTGGTGATCTCCTTCAACGGCGAGATCTACAACCACGCCGCGCTGCGCCGTGAGCTGGAGGCGCTGGGACATCGCTTCGCCACCCGCTCCGACACGGAGGCGATCCTGCATGGCTGGCGGCAATGGGGCGCGGGCTGTCTCGACCGCCTGAACGGAATGTTCGCCTTCGCGCTGTGGGATCGCGACGGCGGACAGCTTTTCCTCGCGCGTGACCGGCTGGGCGAAAAGCCGATGCACTACGCCGCCCTGCCGGATGGCAGCATCGCCTTCGCCTCCGAGATTGCCGGGCTGCTGGCGCTGCCGTCACTCCCGCGCCGCCTGGACCCGGCCGCGATCGATGATTTCCTGGCACTCGGCTACGTGCCGGACCCGCACACGATCCATGCCGCGATCCGGCGCCTGCCGGCCGGCTACTTCCTCCGGCTGAGCAGGGGCGAAACGCGGTTGCCGCCGCTGCGGCGCTACTGGCAACCGCCTCGCGGTGTCGTCGCGCCCGGCGGCGCACCGGCGGAAGAACTGGCGGCGCGGCTCGAGGAGGCCGTGCGGCTGCGGCTGATGTCGGACGTGCCGCTGGGCTGCTTCCTGTCGGGCGGCCTGGATTCCAGCGCCGTCGCGGCCGCCTCGGCGCGCGCGGGGCAGCCGCTGGACAGCTTCACCATCGGCTTCGAGGGCGCGGAGGACGAGCGGCCCGCCGCCGCGTCGCTGGCCGAACTGCTCGGTGGCACGCACCGCGCCCAGGCCGCCGCAAGTGACCCACTGGAAGACGCCCGCGCGCAGGCTGCCCTGTTCGGCGAACCCTTCGGTGACACCTCCTCCGTGCCAACCCTCGCGGTGTGCCGGCTGGCGCGCGGCCACGTCACCGTGGCCCTGTCGGGCGATGGCGGGGACGAGGTCTTCGCGGGATACCGCCGCTACCGCTGGCACCAGCTGGCCGAGGCGGTTCGGCGCCACATCCCCGCGCGGATCCGCCGCCCGCTGATCGGTTCGCTCGCCCGCGCCTATCCCAAGCTGGACCGGGCACCGCGCTGGCTGCGCGCCAAGCACACGCTGACGGAGATCAGCCTCGACAGCGCGCTCGGCTACTACAACACCGTCTGCCGCATCGCGCAGGAACGGCGGCGCGCCCTGCTTTCCCCAGCGATGCGGAGCGCGGTGGAAGGGCACGACCCCGCGGCGCGTTTCGGCGCGCTGATGGAGGAATGCGACCCGGACGAGCCGCTGCTCCAGGCCCAGTACGCCGACCTGCACACCTACCTGCCCGGCGACATCCTGACCAAGGTGGACCGCACCAGCATGGCCGTGTCGCTGGAGGTGCGGCCGCCGCTGCTCGACCACACGCTGGTGGAATGGGGCCTCGCCCTGCCGGCCGCGCTGAAGCTGCGCGGCGGCACCGGCAAGCGCGTGCTGCGGGACGCGGTGCACGGCCTGCTGCCCGACGAGGTGCCGGCGCGGCGCAAGCAGGGCTTCGCCGCGCCGATGGGCAAGGCGCTGCGCGCCCGGATGCCGCAGCTGCGCGCGCGGCTGCTCGGCCCGGCCATGCTCGACAGCGGTCTGTTCGACGGCGCGGCGCTGGCGCGCCTGATCGCGCAGCACGCCGATGGCCGCTTCGACCACGCACAGGTGCTCTGGCAACTGCTGGTGCTCGAGGGCTTTCTCGCGGGTGCCGCGGCGGAGGAGCGCGCCGTGCCCGACGCTGCGGCGCTGGCGTGGTGAAGGGCACGGTGCCGCCGTCGCGTGACGGCATCCTCGCGGCCACGGCGCGCGGCGCGGGCTGGGTGATGGCGTGGCGCATGATGACGCGGCTGCTGGGGCTGCTGAGCACGCTGATCCTCGTGCGCCTGCTGCCGCCCGGCGAGTTCGGGCTCGTCGCCCTGGCCACGGCCTTCGCCCTGGCACTGGACGTCTGCGTTTCGATCGGGGTGGAGGACCAGATCGTGCGCTCGCACGATCCGCGGCCGGAGCTCTACGACACCGCCTTTACGCTGAACGTCCTGCGCTGCCTGCTGCTCGCGGTCCTGATCGCGGTGGCGGCCGTGCCGGCTGCCGGCTTCTTCGGGGACGCGCGGCTGGCGCCCATCCTGTTCGCCCTCGCGGCCTCGGCAGCCGCGACGGGGCTGACCAATGTCGGCATCGCGGATTTCCGCCGGCACCTGAGCTTCGAGAAGGAATTCCACCTCCAGTTCCTGCCGCGCGTGGTGGGCATCGTGGTGACGGTGGCGGGCGCCTGGCTGCTGGGCAGCCACTGGGCGCTGGTGCTGGGCATCCTCGTCAACCGCCTCGGCCTGGTGGTGGCGAGCCACTGGCTGCACCCCTACCGGCCGCGCCTGTCGCTGACGGCCTGGCGGGAACTCGCGGGCGTTTCGGTCTGGAGCTGGGCGAACAGCCTCGCGACCGTGGTGCGCGACCGGGCGGACAGCTTCGTGATCGGCCGCGTGCTCAGCCCGGCGCGGCTGGGCGTCTACGCCGTGGGGGCGGAGGTCGCGGTGCTGCCGACCACCGAGATGGTCGACCCGATCTGCCGCGCCTGCATGCCCGGCTTCGCCGCCGCCCTGCGCCACGGCGATCCGGTGATGCTGGAAAACGCCTACCTGCGCATCGTCGCCCTGACGGCCTTGCTGACTATCCCCGCGGGCTTCGGCATCTCGCTCGTGGCGGGGCCGGTGGTGGCGCTGGCCTTCGGGCCGGCCTGGGTGGAGGCGGTGCCGGTGGTCCGGATCCTCGGCGTCGCCTGCACGCTGACGCTGTTCGGCGGCGTCAGCGCGGCGATGCTGAACGCGCGAGTTGCCCTGCGGACCCTGCTCGGCGTCACCGTGACGGCGGCCACCGTGCGCGTGGTCCTGCTGGTGCTGCTGACGCGGCCCTACGGCCTCACCGGTGCCGGCCTGGCAGTGGGCCTCGCGGTCATGGCGGAGCACCTCCTCCTCGTGGGCCTGGCCCTGCGCGCCCTCCGGATGCCGCTCGGGCGCTTCCTGGCGCAGCTGCGGCGGCCCGTGATCGCGACGGCGGTTATGGCCGCCGTGCTCTGGTGGACCGGGCTGGGCTGGGCGCCTGCCCCGGACACGGCGGCCGCGGCGGCACCGCTGCTCCTCGCCGGCGTCGCGCTCGGCGCCGCGGTCTTCGTCGCCGTGCTTGCCCTGTGCTGGCTCGCCATGGGGCGGCCGGTGGGCGCGGAAGCGGACATGACGGCGCTGATCCGCCGCATCGCCGGGCGTTTCCCGCGCCTGCGCGGGCGTGCCTCGCTGGCGCGGGAAAGCTGACATGGACATGCCGGTGTCGCGCGACGAGCTGCTGCCCGTGGGCGCGGATCGCGGGGAGGCAGAATGGACGGCGGCCGTGTTCGGACGGAACGAGGCGCCCTTCATCGCCGGCTGCATCCGCGCCCTGGCCAGGGCCGGGGAGGGCAGAAACCTGCACGTCACGGTGCTGCTGAACGGCACCACCGACGGTTCCGCAGCCCTGGCGGCGGCGGCCCTGCGCGAGGCCGGGTTGCGCGGCCGGGTCTTCCTGATCCCGCAGGCCGACAAGGCGAACGCCCTCAACCAGTTCATCCACGCGCTGCGGCCGAGGGCGGAGGTCGGGTTCTTCGTGGATGCCTACGCCGCGGTGGAGCCGGACGCGCTGCGCCGGCTGGCCGCGCGGCTGCAGACGCACCCGGACGCCCTGGCAAGTGCGGCCGTGCCGAGCACGGGCCGCAGCGCCGCCGCCCTGCGCGAGCGGATGCGGGTGGAGCCCGGGCTGCACGGCTCGCTCTTCGCGCTGCGCGGCCGCTTCCTGGACCGGGTCGCGGCGGCGGGGGTAAGGCTGCCGCTCGGCCTTTACCGCGGCGACGGGCTGGTCGGCTCGCTGGTGATGCACGACCTGGACGCGGCGCATGGCGGCTGGCGGACCGATCGCCTGCTGGTGGAGGAAGGCGCAACCTGGCGGGCGCCGACCCTGAGCCCGCTGCGCTGGCGCGACGCGCGTCGGCACTGGCACCGCCTGGTGCAACAGGGGCGCGGGCGGCTGCAATGGGCGGCGCTGCGCGACGTGCTCTACGCGGCGGACGGGCGCGGCGGCTTCGGCGCCATGCCCGGGGATGCCGACCGGCACGTGCTGGAATGGATCGCGCGTGACCCCACGGCACGGGCGCCGCGGTTCTGGCGCGATCCCTTCGCGGCGCTGGCCCTGCGCCGGATGCGCCGCGCCGCGCCCTGGGGTGACCTCGCGCCGCGCCTCGTCATGGACACGGAGGCCGCATGACCCCGCGCTCAGCCCTTCACCAGCCGCCGGAGCCGCGCCGCGAGGGCGAGCGGCGACAGCGCCGGCACACGCTCCGACCAGATGAGGCGCCCGGCGCCGTTCGCCAGGCTGCGCTTGTATTGCGCGTCCCCGGCCAGGAAATCGTACACGGCATCGCCCGCCGCCAGCGCGCGCTCCACCGCCATCGCGTGGCAGGTCAGCCCCGGCTTTTCCGCGGGTGCCGCCGCCGCCAGCCCGCTCTGATAGGCCAGCACGCGCCCACTCAGGCGGAAGTTGTAAAGGTAGCCCACCTCGGCTTCCCCTGCGGTCACGCGCAGCATGTCCAACTCCCCGCGCGCCGCGGCGGTCGCGATCAGCGCGCGGTGGAAGCGCAGCAGGAAGGGCGTGGCGAAGGCGCCGGGCGCGCCGCGTGCCGCCCACGTCCGGTCGTGCAGCGCGCGGAGCCGCTCGAACCATTGCAGCGCCTCGCCGGCCTCCGCCGCGCGCTCCAGCCGCAGCGGGCCGCGCTGCGCGAGCGCGCGGGCGGAGCGGCGCAGCTGCTGGCGCGTGTTGGCGCTGCGGGTCGCGAGGTAGTCGCCGCCGCAAGCCCGCACGGCCGCGAGGTCCAGCAGCGGCACGGGGCGCTCCATCTCGCGCAGCACGGTGCCCCCGGCCGCGGCGGCCAGCGCCGGCGCCGTGCCGCCGAGAACGAGGCGACGCACGCCGGGAACCTGCCACGCGGCGCGCAGCACGGCGGCCGCGGTTCCTTCCGGGGCACGTGCCGACACCAGGGGCGCGTTGTGCTCGATGAAGGGCGCGTCCAGCGCCGCATCGCCGCTTTCCGCGAGATGGAGGCGGCCGCGGCGACGGTTGAACAGGGCGAGCGCGAGGTTGCGCCCGCCCTCGCTCACCCGCACCAGGACGGGGTCACCGTAGCGCTCCTCCGCCAGGCATCCCACCCAACTCCAGGACTGGAAAAAGGACAGCTCCGCCACCTCGGGCTCGAGCGCGCGCCATTCCGCTTCCAGTTGGGCGAGGTCGCGCACGGGATGGGCGGTGATCTGCACGGGAACGATCCTGCCCCGCCATGGCGGCACCGCACAACGTGGGGGCCGCGCCGATGACCGGATCGTCGCGCCGCGTCCTGCACGTGCTGAAGTACTACCGTCCGGCCTTCACCGGCGAGGGCGTGTTCCTGGAGCGCTGCAGCGCCGTGATGCAGGAACTGGCGGGAACGGTGGAGCACGACCTCCTCGTCACCCACACGCCACGCCCGAGCCGTCCAGAGGCGGCGGGCTTCTGTTCCACGCTGCGGCGGGTGCTCTACCTCAATGCCGGGCCGGTCCCAACCGTCCTGCACCACGCCAGGCTGGCATGGTGGTTCCTGCGGAACCTCTGGCGCTACGACGCCGTGCACTTCCGCACCCACGCGGACTGGTACTTCGTCACCTACCTCCTCACCCGGTTGGCGGGGCGGCGGCTGGTGCTTTCGGCCACGCTGGACGACAGCCTGCCCGTGCTGATCAACCACTACCGGCCGGGGCTCCGGCGGCTGGTGGCGGTGGGGTTCCGGCTGTTTCACGCCTATGTCGGCATCAGCCCCCGCTTGCACGAGCAGAACCGCGCCGCCGCGGCCGTGCCGGAGCGCTGCCACCTCATCCCCTGCGGTGTCACCGTGCCGCTGGCCACGCCCGGAACGCGGGAGCGCGTGCGCCGCTCGCTCGGCGTCCGGCCGGCCGATCCCGTGCTGCTCTTCGTCGGCGGCCTTTGCGCCCGCAAGGACCCGCTCTTCCTGATCGAGGCGATGCCGGCCGTGCTGGCGCGTCATCCCGGGGCCCGGCTCGTCCTCGTGGGGCCGCCGCTGGAGCCGGACTACGTGCAGAAGTTGGAGGCGGCGGCCGCGGCCGGGACCGGCGCGTCGGTCGTCTTCGCGGGCGAGCAGCTGGACCCGCATCCCTGGTTCGAGGCGGCCGACCTGCTGGTCTTCGCGTCCCGGCTGGAGGGTTTCGGCACGGTGGTGCCCGAAGCGATGGCGCACGGGCTGCCCGTGGTCGCGCGCCGGTTGCCGGGGGTGAACGACAGCTTCGTGCTGGAAGGGGAAACCGGCTTCCTCATGGAAGACCAGGCTGCCTACCTGGAGGCCGTCCTGCGCCTCGCCGGTGACGCGGCGCTGCGGCGCCGGCTGGGCTCGGCGGGCAAGGCGCTCTGCGCCCGCAAGTTCGGGATGCGGCAGGTGGCGGCACGCTACCTCGGGGTTTACGGCGTGGCGGAGGCCGGTGTGCCATCGCCGGAGGGACCGGAAAGCGGGCTCGGCTGCACCGCCTCCATCACCGACAGCCGCTTCCACGCCCAGGCCAGCACCGCCGCCGCCGATCCGCAGGGCGTCCCGCTGCTGTTGACCATGGTGGATGCGGAAGAAGCCTTCGACTGGACCCATCCCTTCTCGCGCGATGCGCGCGACGTCACCTCCATGCGGAGCCAGCACCTCGCCCACCGCGTCTTTTCCCGTCACGGCGTGGTGCCCGTTTACCTGGCGGACCATCCGGTGGCGTCGCAGGACGCCGGGCGGGCGCCGCTGCGGGAACTGCTGCAGGGTGGGCTCTGCGATCTCGGCGCGCAGCTTCACCCCTGGGTCACGCCGCCCTTCACCGAGGCGATCGGCGAGGCCAACAGCTATGCCGGCAACCTGCCGGTCGCGGTGGAGCTGGAAAAGGCGCGTTGCCTGACGGGTGCGCTGGAGGACGCCTTCGCGATCACGCCGCAAATCTACCGGACCGGGCGCTTCGGCGTCGGCCCGCGCACCGCGGACGTGCTCAAGCAACTCGGCTACGTCGCGGACAGCAGCGTTTCCCCCTGCTGGCCCGCGGCGGCGCAGCGCCACGACCCAGGCGCCTGGGCCAGCCCTCCCGGGCCCTACTGGGTGGACGGGGAGCGGACGCTGATGGAGATCCCGGTCTCCGCGGCCCTGGTCGGTCGCCTGGCGCGGCATGGCGGACGCGTGGCGCCGTTCCTGTTCCGCCCCGGGGCGGACCGGCTCCGCCTCGCCGGTGCCGCGGCCCGGCTGGGATTGCTGGAGCGCATACGCCTCAGCCCGGAAGGCATGACGGTCGAGGAAGCGAAGCGGCTGACGCGCGCCATGCTGGCGCAAGGCCACCGCGTCTTTGTCCTGACCTACCATTCCCCTTCGCTGGAGCCCGGCAACACGCCCTACGTCCGCACGGTGGCGCAGCGGGACCGCTTCCTGGCCTGGCTGGACGCCTACTACACCTTCTTCCGGGAAGAGGTGGGTGGCCGCAACGCCACCTGGCGGGAGGTGCGCTTCGGGACGGCCGCGGCGGCCGCGTCGCCGCTGGCGCTGGCGTCATGATGGAGAACAGCATCCCGCTCCGTCAGGTGCTCACCGCGCTCGGCCTGCCGCCGCTGGTTCTCGTTCTCGCCTGCGTGGCGGGGGGGCTGCTGGCCTGGCGCGGCTCGCGGGCCGCGGGGCTCTGCGTGGCCATCATCGCCTCGATGCTTCTGCTGCTGGCCACGCCTGCCATCTCCGCCCTGCTCATGGCCTCGCTGGAGCGCGAGATCGCCGCGCCCGCACCCGTCTCGGGCGTGGTGCCGGCGGCCATTATCGTGCTCGGGGCCGAGGTGACGCATGGCCGGCACGGCGCGACGGTCGGGCCGCTGACGCTGGAGCGGCTGCGTGCCGGGGCGGCCCTGCACCGCCGCACGGGCCTGCCGCTCCTGGTCACGGGTGGCGTGCTGTCGCCCGGTGACCCCCCGCTCGCGGCCCTGATGGCGCGCAGCCTGGCCGAGGACTTCCACGCCCCCGTCCGGTGGGTGGAACCGCGGGCCGCCGACACGCGCGACAACGCCGTGTTCAGCGCCGCCATGCTGCGCGCCGAGGGGATCGAGGCCGCCTTCGTCGTCAGCCATGCCTGGCACCTGCCGCGGGCGCTGGAAGCCTTCGGGCGGACCGGGCTGGCCGCCGTGCCGGAGGCGCCGGACCTGGACGCCGCACCCCGCTTCGGCCTGCCGCAGTGGCTGCCCCGCGCGGACTACCTGGCCGAAAGCTGGTTCGCCCTGCGGGAATGGGTGGGGAGGCTGTTCTATGCCATCCGTGGCTGAAACCGGCACCGGGGCCAGCACGGCCGCCCGGCTGGTGCGGCTGGAGGACGCGCGCCTCCCGGCCTGGTGCGACCGCTACCTGGCGCCGCCAGGGGACGACTTCTTCGCCGCGCGGGACTGGTACGACACCGTTCTGGCCCATGCCGTGCCGCCGGGTGCCGCGCCGCTGCTGGCGGTGTGCGGCACGGTGGTGCTTCCGCTGCTGAGCGAGGGGCGGCGGCTGCGCGCCCTGGCCACGCCCTACACGCTGCGCTGGGAGCCGCTCGCCGCCTCGGGCACCGGCGAGACCGCGTTGCGCGATGCCGGTCGCGCCTTCGCCGGGCTGCTCCGCGGCCGCCCGCCGACCCGGTTGGAAGCCATGGACGATGCGTCGCCCGTGATGGCGGGGATGTCGCGCGGCCTCCGGGCCGGCGGGCTCGCCCTCGACCGCTACCGCCATTTCGGCAACTGGCGGCAGGTTCTGACGCCCGGCGGCGGCTGGTCGCGCTACCTGGCGAACCGCCCGCCGGCGCTGCGCACCACCATCGAGCGCAAGCTGGCCCGCGCCGCGCGAGAGTCGCGCTTCACGCTCGTGACGGCGCCGGGCGCCGTGCTGGACGCCGCCATCCGCGACTACCACGCCGTGCGGGCGCGTAGCTGGAAGCCGCCCGAGCCCGCGCCGGATTTCGACGCCGCCCTGATGCGCGCCGCCGCGGCCGTTGGCACCCTGCGCCTCGGCCTGCTGCACCGCGCGGCCGACGCCCGGCCATTGGCCGCGCAGTACTGGGTCGTCACGGGCGGCCGCGCCACCCTCCTGAAGCTGTCGCACGACGAGGCGGAGCGGGCGGCATCCCCCGGCACTGCGCTGACCGC
Organism: Roseomonas elaeocarpi; assembly: GCF_042433915.1. Taxonomy (NCBI): domain Bacteria; kingdom Pseudomonadati; phylum Pseudomonadota; class Alphaproteobacteria; order Acetobacterales; family Roseomonadaceae; genus Roseomonas; species Roseomonas elaeocarpi. The sequence goes on from NZ_JBHLUN010000001.1 coordinate 209,446, forward strand.
GCTGATGATCCGCGCGCTGATCGAGGACGATGATGTCGGCGAGCTCGACTTCGGCCGCGGCGACGATCCCTACAAGCGGCTCTGGGTCGCGGAGCGCCGGCAGCGGGTCGGGCTGGTGATCACGGATCCCTGGCACCCCGCGGGGATGCTGGAACTGGCGCACCAGCTGGCCGGGCGGGGGCGGCGGAAGGTCATGGCCTGGCGGCGGGCGGTTCCTGCCGGGGAAGCGCAGAGGGAGGACGCATGAGGATTCTCTACAGCCACCGGATCCGCTCGCGCGACGGGCAGGCCGTGCATCTCGAGGCCATGGTCGCGGCCCTGCGCGCGGAAGGGCACGAGGTGCGGGTCGTGGGCCCCGCCGGCTTCGAGCGCGGCTCCCTCGGGGGCGACAGCCAGGCCGTGTCCTTTATCCGCCGGCGCCTGCCGGCCTGGGTTGGGGAGCTCGCGGAACTGGCCTACGCCGTGCCGGCCACGATCCGCCTCGACCGCGCCGCCGCCACCTTCCGGCCAGACGCGATCTATGAGCGCGCAAACCTGTTCCACCTCGCCGGCACCGTCGTCGCGGCGCGGCGCGGGCTGCCGCTCCTGCTGGAGGTCAACGCCCCGCTGGCCGAGGAGCGGGCGCGCTTCGGCGGGCTGGCCCTGCGCCCGATCGCGGCCCTGTTCGAGCGCCTGGTGTGGCGCCGTGCGGACCGGGTGCTGCCGGTCACGGCGGTTCTCGCGGCGCAGGTCGCGCAGGCGGGGGTGCCGGCCTCGCGCATCACCGTCGTGCCCAACGGCATCGCGCCGGAGGATTTCCCCGCCCGTCCCACCGCACCATCGCGGGACAACATCGTCCTGGGCTTCATCGGCTTTCTGCGGGACTGGCATGGCCTGGCCTCGGTGGTGCGCGCCGTGGCGGCGGTGGAGCCAGCGCTGCGTCCCGTGCTGCACGTGGCGGGCGACGGGCCGGCCCGCGCAGGGCTGGAGCGGACCGCCGCCGAGTGCGGCGTGGCGGACCGGGTGCGCTTCACCGGCCTCATCCCGCGTGAGCAGGTGCCGGAGGTCATCGCAGGGTTCGACATCGCGCTGCAGCCGGCGGCGGTGGCCTATGCCTGCCCCCTGAAGGTGCTCGAATACATGGCCGCCGGCCGCCCCATTCTCGCCCCGGACCAACCGAACATCCGGGAACTGCTGGAGCATGACCGCACGGCCCTGCTCTTCGATCCCGCCGATCCGGATGCGCTCTGGCGCGGCGCGATGCGGCTGGCGGGCGATCCGGCGCTGCGCCGCAGGCTCGGCGAGGCGGCAAGGGCCGAGATCCTGCGCCGCGACCTGACCTGGCAGGGCCATGCGCGGCGCGTCGCCCGCCTCGCCGCCGCGGAAGCGAGCCGTCGTGGCGCGCGACCCGCCGCCGGCACCGCGCCGGAGCCCGCCGCCTGATGTCCCTGTCCGCACCCATCCTGGACGAGGTTGCGCCCGAAGAGGAGCAACCCACGGCCGCACCCGCCGCGGCACCGCTGCTGCTGCACGTCTTTCCCAGCTTCGCGGTCGGCGGCGCGCAGGTGCGCTTCGCCGCGCTGGCGAACCGCTTCGGCGCGCGCTGGCGGCACGTCGTCGTCACCCTGGACGGCCGCTCCGACTGCCTGAAGCGCATCCAGGCCGGGGCGTCCGTCACCACGATCCAGCCACCCTGGGAGGTATCGCCAGGACCAGCGCAGCGGCTGGCGCGCATCGCCGCGCTGCTGCGCCGGCTGAACCCCGCGCTGCTGGTGACCAGCAACTGGGGCAGCATCGAATGGGCCATGGCCAACCGCCTCGGTCCTCGCCTGCCGCATCTGCACACGGAGGATGGCTTCGGGCCGGAGGAAAGCGGTGGGCAGTTCCGCCGGCGGATCCTGTTCCGCCGCCTCGTGCTGCGGCGAAGCAGTGTCATGCTGCCGTCGCAAACCCTGCTGCGGGCCGCGCAGGAAGTCTGGCGGCTGCCGACGCAGCAACTCAGCCACCTTCCCAACGGCATCGACCTCCGTCGCTTCCGGCCCGACGGCTTGAAGGCCCAGCTTGGCCTAGGCGGCGAGGGGCCGCTGATCGGCACCGTGGCGGCGCTGCGGCCGGAAAAGAACCTCGCGCGGCTCCTGCGCGCGGCGGCCCTGCTGCGGCAACAGGGCGTGGCATTCCGTCTGGTGCTGATCGGCGACGGACCCGAAAGGCCGCGGCTGGAAGCCCTGGCCGGGGAACTCGGCATCGGTGGCGTGACACGTTTCGCGGGCCACGTGGCGGACCCGGCGGCGGCCTACCGGGCGATGGATATTGTCGCCCTGTCTTCCGACACCGAGCAGATGCCCTTCTCGGTGCTGGAGGCGATGGCGACGGGCCTGCCCGTCGCGGCGACCGAGGTCGGCGATGTCCGCCTGATGCTGTCCGAAGGGAATGCGCCGTTTCTGGCGGCGCGCTCCGACGCCGCCCTGGCCGAAGCGCTGCGGCCGCTGCTGCTCGACGCCACGCTGCGGCATCGCATCGGCCGCGCGAACCGCTTCAAGGCGGAGCGCGACTACGACCAGGAAAACATGTTCCAGGCCCATGCCAGACTGATCGAACAAACGATGAGACCATGATGGACGGCGCGGCACAGATCTTCGCGACCCTGCGGGGAATCCGGCTCGCCTGTCCGAAGGACGGCCGGGCCCTGGAGGTGAAGGGTGCCATGCTGCGCTGCTGTGGATGTGGCACCGCCTGCCCGGTTGCCGGCGGCGTGCCGGTGCTGATCGACGACGACCGCTCTGCCTCTGCGGACTACAGCGCGGGCGCTCGCGCGATGGATCGCCGGTTTCCGATCGCGCCCTGGTGTTCAACTATCGCAGCGGCTTCGGCCTCGGCCCGGAACACCTGTCGCCGCCTTATGCGGGAAAGGCGATGAGGTTCTGCGTGACGTAGATCTCGCAGCGCTTCACGTCGTAGGGGGAAAGCGGCAGCAGGGCACCGTTCAGGCAGAGGCGGTAAATCTCGTAGCCTGGCAGGGCAGTAAAGAAGTCGCGCATCGTGGCGCGCGTCGCGATGTTGGCGGGAATGAATTCGAACTGGATCATGCCGATCCGGCGATCCCGGATGGCGCGCTCGGCACCTTTCAGCACGTTGAGGTCGAAGCCCTCGGTGTCGATCTTCAGGAAATCGACCCGGTCGATTCCCGCCTGCTCCAGGTAGGCATCAAGGGTGGTACACTCGATCACGTGCCGTACGACCCGGTCCGCGAACATGTCCACGGCGTCGCGGCTGAGACTGGCCTGCGTGGAGCCATCGCCATCGGCGAAGTCGAACAGTTCCAGTTCGCCGCGCTGATCGGACAGCGCCGTCTGCACCAGCGTGACGCTGCGGCCGGACAGGTGCCGCGAAAGGCGTTCGAAGGTACGGGGATGCGGTTCGAAGGCGTGTATGCGCGCGGTCGGCGCGAGGCGCGCGAGGTAATCCGCGTAGGAACCGTAGTTGGCACCGACATCGAACAACACGCCGCCTTGCAGGCGCCCCGCCATGCTGCGCAGAAAGCGTTCTTCCGCGACGTTGAGGCCGTGCCTGCCTTTGAAGTTGATGGCGATGCCGTTACAGCGCAGCGCGAAATCATAGATTGCTCTGCCCAGCCAGGCGGCAGAGGGCCTGTTGATGGCCCAGAGGAGCGGGTAGGCGGCCGATGCGGCCAGCTGCCGCATCAGGCTGTTCTGCCAGACTGGCGTGCGGACCGGACTCGTCGCCTGCGACATCGTGTGTCCTTGACCGTGACCGACAGCGGAATCTGTGTGCATGATGGCAACGATCTTAGCGGCGGGATAAGGAAATACCATCGCTTTCGTGCGTCGCAGCGATCGTGAAGCACGATCCTGATGGATCCTGCGCATCGCTCGAAGCCTGTCGGCTGCTGCGCAGTTCTCATGTGCCGTTGCAATGGCCTTCATCGCCGCGTGGCATTTGCGCGTGACCGGACGAGCGGCGATCCAGGGGGAGGGAGGTCCTTCTCCCCTGGCCGCGATGCATCCTTACCGGAAGCGATCTAGCGCCTTGTAGTAGAGCCCCACCAGCGGCAGGAACCAGGGCTTGCCGGAATATCCCGGCACGGCGGGCCAGTTGAGGCCCTTGACCGGGTTGCGGTCCGCTTGCCCGAGAATGGCCTCGGCCATCACCACCCCCATCTGCGTCGACATCTGCGCGCCGTGACCGGAATAGCCCATGGCGTACCAGAGCCCGTCCTCGCGCCCGGCACGCGGGTAGCGGTCGCGGGTCATGTCCACCAGTCCGCCCCAGCAGTAGTCGATCTCGACATCGCCCAGCTGCGGAAACATCCGCGCCAGCGCGGCGCGCAGGATCGCGCCGCTCTTCGCGTCGGAGCGCTGGTCGGAACTGGCGGAAAAGCGTGCGCGGCCGCCGAAGATCAGCCGGTTGTCCGGTGCCAGCCGGAAGTAGTTGCCGATGTTGAGCGAGGACACGCAGGTGCGGTTGCCGGGCATCGTGCGGGCGATCTCGTTCTCGGTGAGCGGCCGCGTCGCGACGATGAAGCTGCCCACGGGTACGATGCGGCGGCGGAACCACTGGAACGGTGCCCCGCGATAGGTGCCGGTATAGGCGCCGGTGGCGAGCAGCACCTCGCCCGCGGAAACCTCGCCTCCCGGCATTCCATCCCGGGTGATCTGCAAGATATGCCGGCCCTCTGCCATGCGTCGCCCCGTGACGGCCGCATTCTCGTGGATCGTGGCGCCCTGCCGCACGGCGGCCTCCGCCAGGCCCGTGACGAAGCGGCCCATATGCATCATGGCACTCTTGCGGAACAGCATCGCGCCGTGCGCGGCGTCGGTCACGATCTCACCCGCGAGGTCGGCGCGGCGCAGCAGGGCGGTGTCGGGATCGACCTCGCGGTGGATCGCCTCGAAGTTGCGCTCGATCGCCGCGATGTGCCCGGGCTTGGAGGCGAGCTTGAGCTTGCCGGAGCGACGGAACGCGCAGTCGATGTTTTCCTCCGCCACGAGGCGCTCGATCGTGTCCACCGCGTCGTCGAAGCTGCGGTAGAGCGCGACCGCGCGCTCCCTGCCCAGCGCCTCCACCGCCGCGGGGAAGCTGTGCGCCAGCCCGTTGTTCAGGTGACCGCCGTTGCGGCCCGAGGCGCCGGCGCCCACCGTGCTGCCTTCCAGCACCACCACGCTGGCACCGGCCCTGGCCAGCGTGTAGGCGGCGGCGAGGCCGGTGAAGCCGCCACCCACCACCGCCACGTCGCAGCGCCCCTGCACCGGCCCCTGCGCGGCGCCGGTGAAGCGCGGCGCCGTGTCGTGCCAGTAGGAGGTGTATTTCACCGCGCGTCCTTACAGGCCGACCACGCCGGGCAACGCGGAGATATCCCTGATCTCGGTGTAGCCGTAATACGGGTTCGCCGGCTCGTGCCCGCGGTTCACCCAGACCTTGTGCTTGATGCCCAGGTCATGCGCCGACATCAGGTCGTAGCGGAACGAGGAGGAGCAGTGGAGGATGTCCTCCGGCCCGCAGTTCAGCATGTCCAGCATGTACTCGAAGGCCCGGAAGCGCGGCTTGTAGGCCCTGGCCTGTTCCGCCGTGTAGACGGCGTGAAAGGGGGCGCCGAGCTTCGCCACGCTCTCGTGGATCTGCGCGTTCATGGCGTTGGACAGGATCACCAGCGGGATCTCCTTGGCGACCCGCGCCAGGCCTTCCGGCACGTCCGGATGCGGGTCCCAGCGCGGCACTTCGTCGTAGATGCTCCGCGCATCCTCGGGACGGAAGGAAACGCCGTTGGCGCGGCAACTGCGCTCCAGCGCGTCGTGCACGACCTCGGCATAGGGTTTCCAGTCGCCCATGACCTCGTCGAGCCGATAGGCGGTGAAGTTGCGGTTGAACTTCTCCATCCGTGCCTGGTCGAGCTGCTCGCCGTAGAGCGCGCGCGCCGCTTCCGCCATCCGGTAGTGGATCAGCGTTCCATGGCAGTCGAAGGTGACGTACTTGGGCCTGAAGGCGGTCATGCGTGCGGGTCCTCGTGGATCGGAACGAATCATACGAGCCTGGCGCATCATAGCCTGTGCCGGAGGCATGGCACGCCGCGTCGCGGGTCCTATGATTGCATTTTCCTGCGCCGCAGCATGATGAAATGCGCTTCCATCATGGCCACGGGCACTCTGCCCACGATGCCGTCGCGCGTGGCTGGTGCACCGTTCCAAAGGCCTGTTGCCAGCCGGACCCCTGTGGAAGCAGTTCCGTGCTCCGCCCCCGCCAGGCCTGTACCTGGTGCCGGCCCGCCTTTTCGCGCAGTGAACGGCACGGTTCCGCAGTGCTTCGATCGAGCGCTGTTCCAGGCAGGCCGGAGCGCCCTGGCGTGATCGTCGCGGGACGCCTGCCCGCAACGCCTGGGCTCACGGATCGGGCCCAGCAAAAGCATTCGAGACGGGCAGGGCGGGATTTGCCGTCCACCCGGCGGCCCTGACGCTGCAGCAAGGGCGCCGTGAAGCAAGTCCGGGGCAGCGCCCAGCAAAGCCCGGGCGCCCCGTTGCTCCTCGGACCTCAGAAGTCCCGGCGTTGCAGCGCCCGGCCGATCTCCAGGATCTGGAGGGCTCGCTCGTCGGTCTGGTTGCCGTCGATCCACCAGTCCACGAGGTTGACGATGTCGGACGGATCATCGAAGCGAAGGCCGTCGCAGGGATGCCGGAACAAACGAAGGTAGTTCTGGGCCCCGTTCCTGGTGGAACCCGTTTCGATGAGCGCACCCCGGTAGCGCCAGACCGGTCCTCCTTGAGGACCGAACTGCACGCAGATCGAGGGGGAGATGTCTCTGGGGTCAGCCATGCACGATCTCCTTGAACAGTACTCGCGCAAGGCGAGCACCAGTCGATACGATATCGCTATAAGGTAGGTTAGAAGCGACGCTTCCACGAGCGCGATTCCGAGGGAGGAACGATCCTTTCCGCCAATCCACCGGGGTATGCTGACCCGCAGCCGGAACAGCCCGCGGCGCTGTGGCATCTGCTGCAGGCACGGTGCTTCGCGTTGGCCATGTTGCATTGCAACTGGCGGTCACCCGACACGGCCTCTTTCAACACCAGGGTCTGGAGCCGCGGCCGCGCGAAAGGGACCACGATCGGCGTCCGCCGGAACAGGTCGGCGCAGCTTCTCCGCCGTGAGATCGGCAGCCCATGGATCATGGCGACGCCTCGGGGCGATGCCTCAGGGCGATGCCTCGGGGCGACGCTGTGGAGCCGCTTGGCTGGATGCCGTTCTCGGCAAAGCGGAGAACAACAAATGAGCCGCTGAAGGGCTCCGCCTTGGCGAGGTGCCCGGCGGACGCACCTGCGCGATGATCAGGGCAGAGCCTGCCGGCCATGACCACGCGCGGCGCCGGCTATTGTGTCCGCGATGCAGGACGTACCGCACATCGTCCTGTGTCGATGGATCCGCAGGGGGGATGTATGGGCGACCGGTTGGTTCCTGAACCAGGACCGGCAGCAGCACCTATCCCCGGTTCGGCTTGGCAAACACCAGCAGCTGCCACGCGATGGGCTTGCCTTGCGGATGGTGCGGGTGCGGCTCCGGTGAGAGCACCTGGCCCTCGGCGCTCGCGATCTCGTGCCCACAGCTCTGGCAACGGTAGATTCCGGCATAGGGCGCCGTGCGCCCGGCCTGGTAGGTTACGGTGAAAGCCTTCTCGTCAGCCTGAGTAACGTAGCCAACGTTTTGATAGAGAGCCATCTGCGACACCACGACGTCCTCGGAGGTTGTGCCACCTGGCAGAACAATTAGGAAGAGGTTGTCTCCGCAGATACTTTTTCTACCGGCCGACCTCGGGTGCTTGAAGAGCAGGCCGCTGTTGCCGAAGGTGGGGAATGTTGATGGTGCGTCACCACCGGGAACCCGCAGAAATCTGCGGGAAAATGGTGTCCGCGGCGGGATTCGAACCCACGGCCCCAGGATTCATCCCACTTCGGCTTTCGCCGCCGCCCCGGCCGGTGGCCGAAACGTTCGTGGTCTGGACTGTCCCTTCACCCTAGACCTCCGGCGGTGCGACCCGCCGCGAGAACCCTTAGGCGCTGCCCATCCAGTCTCTACACCTTCCCCATGCTCGCGCGCAGGGCTTGGCTCGGGATCGGCGTGGGGCGAGAGCCCCGGCGCGTTCCCCGAATTTGAGCAGATCCGCCGCCCGGTTTCCCCTGGCGACGCCCAATTTTCAGGAATCCTGTGCTCTATCCTGCTGAGCTACGCGGACACTTGCCCGGCCGAAGAAGGGGACGGGCGGGCGCAGGCTACCCGAGGGCACACCCGAGTGGCAAGGCGCGGCGTGTGCTCCGCCGCGTCCGCGCACGGCACTGGCGGGACGCCTGCCATGGCCCCGACGTGACGCACCCCGACCTCACCCGCGGCGCCGGAACCGCTCCACCGCCGCCACCAGCGCCGTGCGGACCCCGGGCTCCAGCGCCGAGTGCCCCGCATCGGGCACCACTGTCAGCCGGGCGGAAGGCCAGGCGTCCAGCAACTCGAAGGCGCTGACCGGCGGGCAGACCATGTCGTAGCGACCCTGCACGATCTCGGCCGGGATATGCGCGATGCGTTCCATCCCGCCGAGCAGCCCGCCCGGTCCCGTGCCATCCGTCTTCTCAGGGGGCAGGAACAGTGCGTTGGCGAAGTAATGGGCCTCGATCCGCGCCAGTCCCAGGGCGGAACGGTCTTGCGCGAAGCTCGCCACCAGCTCGGGCGAGGGCATCAGCGTCGAACACAGCCCCTCGTAGTTGCTCCAGGCGCGCGCCGCCGGCAGGTGCACCGCCGGGTCCGGATCGCACAGCCGGCGCAGGTAGGCGCCCAGCAGGTCGTGCCGCTCCTCGGGCGGGACGTGCTCGGCGAAGCCCGCCCAGGCATCGGGAAAGACCCGTCGCAGCCCGTACAGGAACCACTCGACCTCCGACTGCCGACCCAGGAACACGCCGCGCAGCACGCAGCCCACCACGCGCTCGGGATGGGCCTGGGCATAGGCCAGCGCCAGCGTCGATCCCCAGGAGCCGCCGAACAACAGCCAGCGCTCGATGCCGAGGAAGCGGCGCAGGGTCTCTATATCCTCCACCAGGTGCGCCGTGCTGTTCTCGCGCAGCTCGCCCAGCGGGCGGGAGCGTCCGGCGCCGCGCTGGTCGAAGATCACCGCGCGCCAGTGGTGCGGGTCGAAGAAGCGGCGATGCACGGCACCCGCCCCCGCTCCGGGGCCGCCATGGAGGAACAGCACCGGCTGCCCGCGCGGATTGCCCACCTGTTCCCAGTACATCAGGTGGCGGGTGCCCCCCGGCGCGTCCGCCGGGCTGCTGTCCCGGACGCCGTCGGAGGGCGGCGAGAGCGGCAGCAATCCCGTCTCGTAGGGGGCAATATCGGGGAAAAGGTCGCCGCGCGGCATGGCACCTTGTGGCCCGAACCGGCAGGATGGCGCAATCATGCGTGCCGCGATCGGCCCCTCAGTCGTCCGGCCACGCTTCCGCCCCCGTGCGGCCCTCTTCGCCCGGGGCATCCGCGCACCAAATTGAGGTCGATGCCCAGCCTTCCTCCTTCCAGCACGCCGCCCGGCGGCGACCCGAAGCCCAGGCGCCCCGCCGCTCCGCGTGGCGGGGCGCAGGCGGGCTCCGGCACGCCCGGCGCCCCGGCCTGGGGCATGCCGGGACCGGACCGTCCGAAGAACGGCGTTCCGGATCACACCGCCTCTGGAAGCGGGGAGGCCGCGGGCGATTCCGGGCCGGACGCGTCGAAGCCGGGTACGGGCCGCGCGGCCGCCGCGCGGGCGGGCAGCAAGCCGGCCCCCAACAGCCCGCGCTGCGGCGTTTGCGGCACCGAGAGCCGGCAGCCACGCCCGCGCCCGGTGGCGCCGGAACAGGCCCCTGACCTCGACCTCCGGCCGGGGGAGCCGCTGCGTTCCACCATGGAGTTCTGGCTGCAGCAGTGCCCGCACTGTGGCTACAGCGCGCCCGACATCGCCCGCGCCCACCCGGCGGTGGCGCAAGCCGTCGCGGCGGCGCCGTTCCGAGCCCTGGTGAACGACACCGCCCACCCGCTCCTCGCCCGCCGCTTCCTGGCCTGGGCGCATGTGCTGGAGGAAAGCGGCGCGCTGCACGCCGCGGCCGAGGCCACGCTGCAGGCCGCCTGGGTCGCCGATGACGAGGCCATGCCCGAACTCGCCCGAACCTGGCGGCTGGAAGCGGTGGCGCTGTGGCGCTCCGGTCCGCCGCTGTCGCAGGAACAGTCGGTGCGCGTGGTGGACGCGCTGCGGCGCGCCGGGGCCTGGGACGATGCCGCCTCCTCCTGCCGGAACGCCCAGGCCGGCCTGAGCGCGTCGCCCGGCGGGGGCCTCCCGAGTGATCCGGCAACGCAGGTGCTGGGGCTGGAAGCGCGCCTGATCGCGGCCCACGATGATGGGCGGCACACCCTGGCCTCGGCCCTGCCGCCACCGGCACGGCGACCGCACGTCACCCACCAGGGCTCATCGTCGGAGGCGCCACCACCCCGGCGCGACGGTTCCGCGGGGGACGGGCTGCTGGGGCGGCTGCGGCGCTGGCTCGGGCGGAGCTGAGGCCCCGAAAGATCCGCGGGGCCGTGGCGGCCGCGATCCGGGAAGCGCAGTCCGGAAGAACGGCCGGCCTACCGCGAGCGTGGCGGATGAGGTGGCCCGCGCACCCAGGCCTTGGTGCGTTGTTTTGCTCCGTATCCAGCGTGCGGTGACCTGCATCGTGACCCGTCCAGGCTGGGTGCTGCTTTCCACCGCCGTATCGCCACTCCGGTGGCATGGCGCTCGTGCGGCCCGGCAGCGATCGGCAGCGCCGCAGGGAGACGTCACGTCGTGGGGGCCGGACGCTCGCCGCTACCCGAATGTTGACTGAACGTTTCAATCTTCACGGTCCGACACTGCCCTACCATACGGCCCGATGACCGATGCCGCCGACGAGTTCTGGACCACCCACAGCCTCGCGGAAGATGGCGTGACGCTGATCCTGTTTCAGGAAAGCGGGCAGGTCATGGCGGAGGTCATCGGACCCTACGGTCATGATGACGCGGTGATGGTGATGCCGGCGGCAATCCAGATCGCCATGGCGCGGGTGCCCAGCCGGGATGACCTGTTGGTCCTCGATGACGAGGAACTGTGGCAGCGGCATTGGGGTCATCTGCGGGGCGACAAGCCGCGCTTCGCCTGACGCGGCGGTGATACCCGTTACGCCCGGTTCAGATTGTCCGGCCCGGATTGTGCAATCCGCCACTGAAACCGACCGGCCGGCACGACCCTGACCTGTTGCTCAGCCGCGGCGAGGGCACGCAACAGGTCGCTCTTCCGTAATCCTGTCATCTCCCGCAGTTCCGCCAGGCTCAAGGGCAGAGAATGTCCCTGGAGGTGGCTGAGGATCAAAGCAATCACCTGCTGCGTCCGTTCCGGATCGGAGTCTCGGTGCCTTGCGGCTTCTTCTTCTGTCACGCGGGGGCTTCGTGCTCTAGGTAGGACTTACAGCTTGCTACTGCATGCAATGTGCCCGTGAGGCAAACGCAAAATTTGTTAAAGGCACCACGCTCCCACGAGGCTCACGCGACGGGCGCCCAGGCCACAGGCGCCTGACCCAACTCGCCGTTCAGCTATGAACGAGTGCTTTCCGACCCGCACCGCCCGTGGTCAGAGCCCGGGGCACGAACAATCCCCTCGCGTCGCACCGGAACGGCCAGGCCCATGCCGCGCGTGCGGGTCCAAGCCATGTGAGGCTTCATCACGCGAAGTGACGGCACTGCCAGCGTTTGCCCGGCCGGAAGGAGCCCGGCTCTTCCTGCATGGCGATCCGGATTGTCGGGTCCGGAGCAGCACGGTCCGACCACGCCGCCGCGGCAAGCCCGAAATGTCCGGGAACCGGTGAGGAAGCGCGAAGCCTCGTCGCGGGGCGCGAACAGGGTGGGAGCAGAGCGAACGGGAACGCGCGGAGATGGGGTGGGACGCTTCGAAGCAGAGAAGAAAGAAGTCAACGCGGAATATTAGTGCGTTGTTTTCACTTCACTTATAGCTAAATATCCTGCGCTGTTACCCAATACACCACCTTGTGGAGCGAGGTGCTGGCTCGCCCAAAATGTGATCCTTGGAACGCATTGATGATGGCTCAGGAACGCAGCTCAGAGCGACTTCTGTAAAGAACAAAATTAGAATGAAATCTAACCCTGAGCCTCCTTCACCCGGAAGCCCACCATGGATTCGTTCAAGCCCAGTCCGGCACTCTCCCCAGCTACGCCAGCAGAGCTCACAGAGGCGCTGGAGCGTGCCCTGCTCGCAGGCAAGAACATCCGGGACCGGCGCGGCGGACCCATGCTGCGGCTGCACTGACGGCGGAGAAGCTGGCGGTGCACTTGGTGCGGCAAGGCTACGTCATGCTGCGCCCGGCGGACGGCTGGCCCGCCCTTCCGTTCTGATGAGCGCCGCAGAGCCCGCGCCGGACCGCCGCGCCCTCCTCGAGGAGATGCGCTCCCGGGTTTTGGTGATCGAGCGAGGTGTCCAAATCGCCAGCCTGGACCGGCCAGTGGTATCCGTCTCGACCGAAATCGACGCTGCGCCACCGGATGGCGGCCTCGCCCTGGGCGGCGTGCACGAGATCCTGGCGGAGGATGTCGGCGCGGCCACCGGCTGATGGTGACGATGGGCAGTATCGCGGAGGACTACCCGCACGCGACCTTCGCTGACCTGATCCGCCGCTTCCGTTGCCGCCACTGTCTGCGCAGGCCCGAAAGGGGGGCGATCCTGGCGCCGGCGCACCACCGCCGCGGCAGCGAGGTCATCATTGGGCTGCACGGTGCCGAGGTGGCGCGAGAGCAACGCGTCGTCTGCGACATGTCTCGGCCTGGTGGCCACGACCTCTTCAAGCCGCGCGGTTAGCCTCGCAACAGGCCTAAGCGTCGCCAAGTCTCGTCGACTCGCTGATCCGGATAGCAGCGGTAGTCGCCTACTTCCTGAAGCCGCAGCACGTTGCCAGATCGCGAAATGTGCTGTTCGTCTGTGTAATGGACGAACCTTCTTGTTTCCACGCTTCCCACCAAATCTGAGTTGGTGCGCTTCACTACGACGTCAAAGTCTCGATCGGCACGCAACGGCTGCCCCGATGGAGCGCGTAGGAAGTTCCAGGAAGTGCAACCGGTACGACTGTGGTTCTCAGGCAGACCCTCTAGCATAGTGTCCTGTTGGCTGGACGTGATGGTCACATAGGGCGCAAAAGCCCCAGGCCTATCCTGCACGAAGACCTCGCAAGTCGCCGTCCCCCGGCGAGAGCCGCATTTCAGGCGAACAAACACTGCCACATTGCCATTCGCTCGTGCCAGATCTTGATCGGCCGGCAGGACAGTGCCCGGCGGCTGCGGGTCCAACACGAACTCTGGAGGCGGTGGAAGGGTACAGCCACTCACCGAGATGGCGGCCAGGAAGCCGATGCTGGCCACGACACGGGACATACAGGGCTCCTCCGGCGGGTGATCCTGGCTGACCATAGCAGGCTGCCAGATCCACGGCAGGTGCTGCGCCGAACTGTCCAAAGGATGCGCAGCTACCCCCACAGCATCTCCGTACGCCACGTCTCACCCTGGTCGCGGTGAGCGTAGCAGTACCAGCGGCGCTCGAGTTCCGCCTCGCCCAGGACGACGAAGCCCGGCCACCATCCTTGCCGCGGACGACGCAGAGGGGCCTAAAAGGCTGCCTGAGATTGGTGACGGTCAGGCCACTGAGCTGCTTGCTCGGCGGCTGGCTAGGGCGCTTGCACGAAATCCCGAACACTATTCCTACATCGGCGCTGCTATCTGCCGAACAGCATCGCTCCGAGCGCTACAGATGCGACAACCACGAGCGGCACCGACCACCACTGCATCGGCACGAAGAACAGGCTGTGCCGACGGCGGAGCGTCACCCTCTGCCCCGTAGCCGGGTCCACCAGCTCGCGCCCAGGGGCAGCGTTCAAGCGCTGTCCGACGAACCAGTTGACTACCGCCGACACCAGCAGGCCCACCGCCAAGGCATAACCGGCAGCACTGCTTCCAGGCCCGGCCAGGTTGGCCAGGATCGCTGTCACCGAGCCACCCACCAGCGCCACAATCACCACCGTCAGGATGCCCCAGCCACTCCAGATAACCATGCTGCTCCACCTCTTTTCGAAGTGGCAAGAAAGCTGAGGAGGCGGTGCGCGGCAACTGGGTGACCTCAGGCTTATGGCATCCTGCTACTTGACTTTGTAGGACATGGCGCGGTTCTAGTGTGATAGTTACAACGCAAAAACCGCCCGGCAGCCGAGGGAACTCCCCTAGCCACCAGGCGGCACATGACCTGATCGGGGGCGGCGGGTTAGGTAAGCGCTCAACACGAGCGACACCTCGTCCGCGCTGTCCCAGGCCTGATCAGGTCCAGTGGCCCGGCAGCCAAACCCAGCGGCCCTCATGTCCCCAGACCCAGCGGCCCGCTACCCAGTGCTCACCTGCCACCGGGCGAACGATCCACCGGCCGCCAATCCAGTCATAGGCTGCGCCGTTCCAGTGCCAGGCACCTGGCTGCCAGACATATTGCCCGATTGGCGGGGGTGGGCGCTGCTCAGGTCGCGGCGGTGGCACGGGCGGATAAGGCAGCAACACCGCTTGGGGTGGGCGAGGCGGTGGCGGAGGTGGCAACACGCATCCAGCCAAGCCGAGCCCGGCCGCAACCAGCGTAGTGGGAAGAACCCGGCGCGACATCAAACCATCTCCTTGTAGGGGCAATGATCTGAGCCGCGGCACCTTTCCACCACAGGTCCCGAGAGGTGACAAAGATGCAAGGCGCAGCCCGTAGTCTAGGCGGCTGCCCACTTCACTTCCTGGGTCACCGAGTGCGGCTTCCCCGGGCGCCAGTTACGCTGGTAGTAGGCCCAGCCCTCGTCGCGCTCCGTCGGCAGCGCGCCAGCATCGCTGCAGAGCAGCAGCAAACCTCTGTGATGCGACGAACTGCGCATGGCCGGTTCGTTGACCCAACGATCAGCGGAGCACAGCCTGCAGTAGTTGCGGAGGGCAAAAGGATGGTCAGCCCAGGCGAGTTCTGGATCACTCACGTCCTTCTGGAAGACGGCGTGACGTTGATCCTTTTTCGCGAGAACGATCAGGTCATGGCCGAGATCATCGGCCCTGAGGGTCACGAAGACACTGTCATAGCAATGCCGGCCGCGATCAAATACGCCTTCGATCGTTGTCAGGGGAAGAAGGACCTCGCAGTCCTGGACGACGAGGCACTCTGGCAGCCCGAATGGGGGAAGCTACGTGACCAGAAGCTCAGTGCCGGAACATCTCCGAATAACCTGGATCACTCTCAGGTTGGCTCACCTGCTATCCACTGAAGCTGCCCGACCCGCGCCACCTCTCCGCGATGCTCGGCCACGGTGAGGACGCGCAGCAAGACGCTTTTCAGCAGTCCCGTCGCTGCCCGTAGTTCCGCCAGGCTGAGCGGCCGGTCATGCGCCTGCAGCTGGATCAGGATCAGACTGACGTAGTGGGTGTTTACCTGATCAGGGCCAGGTTGCCCGACAAGTTCTGCCTGCATTCTGTTCAAGGCCTCCTGGCCATGGCCTAGCGGAGATGCCTGAACTCAGGACGGCTTTGTGGGTTTAAGATGGCAAGGAAAGCTACTTGGCCGAAAAGTATGCTGCGAGGTCCCCGCTGGGCTACCCAGTACCCCCGGACGGAACCAGCCGCTGCGCCATGTCCGCCGCGGCAGCTACAACAGCGCAAAACGCCCGGCAGCTAAGGGAACTCCCCTAGCCACCGGGCGGCCACGACCCGATCAGGGGGCAGCAGGTTAGGTAGGAGCCCAGCGGCAGACCGCGAGCATGCCTACCTCATGTAACCGCATCCACCCAACGTTTTGTGTGGTTGACGAAACATTCTCGTGAGCACAACCTGCGGTTCTCCAACTATTACTCTGGACGAGCATGGCTGGGCTGGAATTCCGCACGACACGCGACCTTCTTCCGAAGGGCGTGACGCTGATACTGTTCAGTGAAGGCGACCGGGTTCTGGCCGAGATCATCGGGCCAGATGACTGTGAGGACGCGGTCTGGGTGATGCCGGAGGCAATCCTGCAGGCACTCAAGCGCACCATCGATCGAAATGACATCGTGGTCCTCGACGATGAAAGTCTGTGGCAGGAGCAGTGGGGAACGCTGCACGACAGCAGGCAGACGCCTGATCCGGGAACACCGAGGTCGCGTCAGCCAATCTAGTGCCAGCCCCAGGCTAGTCTCCACGACGCCAAGTGAAGTCGCCGACACGCACAACATCGCCTCGCGTTTCGGCGGCGGCGAGCGCACGCAGCAGCACGCTCTTACGCAACCCTGTCTGCTCAGCGAGTTCGGTCAGGCTGAGCGGGAGCTCGTGCCCCTGAAACTGGATCAGCAACACGCCAATCACCTGCTGGGTCTGCACCCACTGAGAGGCAAGATGCCCTGTGGCTGCGTCTTCATCTGTCATGTGAAAAGTTCCGCAGCCGGGATGGAAGATGGCGCGCGCTACTGCCTGCATTGCTTCATCTAAGATACTCACAACCACGTGATTTCGCGGCGCGGCGCCTGAGACAGGCGCGGATCGGTCGTGGTGATGGCAAAGCACTCACTGGGCGAGGCGCATAGCCTGGAACGGAACTGTAGCGAGCCGATCGCCCAGCCCCTATCGAAGCCCTTCCAGGTGGATAGCTTCGTGTAGAAGGTTGTCCGCTCGCGCTGGAACGCCTCCCCCAGCGTCAGCGGGTCGGCCGTGGCGATGGCAGCGCGAGTGATGGCGCCGACTTTGCCGTCATCGGGCACCCCCAGCGCCCGCTGCAGGAACCGCCCCGCGTTGCCGGGGTCGTTGTTCACCGCGCTGTCGAAGACGAGGTCGCGCAGCAGCAGCGATAGCTCGTCGCAGCCAGTGCGGGTCCAGAAATCC
This sequence comes from Roseomonas elaeocarpi, assembly GCF_042433915.1. Taxonomy (NCBI): domain Bacteria; kingdom Pseudomonadati; phylum Pseudomonadota; class Alphaproteobacteria; order Acetobacterales; family Roseomonadaceae; genus Roseomonas; species Roseomonas elaeocarpi. The sequence continues at coordinate 226,369 of NZ_JBHLUN010000001.1, forward strand.
CGAAAGTACAGCTCAATCGCCCGCTCATCGGTAAGGTTTTGGATGTCCTCGCCGGGTAGCTGGCGGCGGCGATGCCGTACTTCGTGCCCTTGAGCTTGCCCTTGCCCACCTGGCCGCCGGTCCAGTTGCCGGGGTCGGTCGAGACCATGGACAAGCCGCGCTCATTGACCTTGAGGGCGAGGAAGAAGGCACGAACTCGGCGCGGGTCATCATGTCGGCCATGGCTCAGGTCCCCGCGCCGACGGCCGAGACTGGGATGCCCACTGGCTTCAGCAGCCCGGTCAGCTTCGACAGCGCCGCCGCAGCCGCCGCGAGATCCGGAACCGTCCATCATTACCCGGTCATTTGCCCGGTTTGCCGCACGCAAGGGCAGGAAATTCCGGAACGAAGGGGAAACACGGAACTCCCTCGTAGGGCAGAATCAAGGTGTTAATCAACACGCACGGGAACAGAGGGGGAAAAACCGGCAAGGGTTTGAAGCGGAAGAGGAGGGAGTCGAACCCGCCAAAGACGCGCAGCGCCTTCCACCGGATTTGAAGTCCGGGCACCCCACCGGGGATGTTTCTCTTCCGGGCGGGACGTCACTCCCGAACCGCGGGCGCGTCAAGCTGCTGCCACGGGGCCCTGCACCCCAGGATTCGCGGCGCAGGGTTCGCGATACAGGGTCGACGCACACGCCCCTGAGCGCCTGCCGTCGGAAATCGCTGCAGTGGCGGCATCCCTTTGCGAGGCACCATCCCGGTGCCCGTCATCACCGCGCGGCAGGCGAGCGTCGGCGCCGGTGCCCTCCCGCTCACTTTGCCCGGAACAGGCGGGCGGCGTTTTTGTTCACGTCTTGTTCTGGTTCGCGCAGGAGGGCTAGCTTCCGCCCATGCCCCCCGCATCCCTCCCCAACGCCGCCCCGATTCGCATCCCCCGACCCGCCACGCCGGCAGGGTGACGCCCTGTGTCGGCCACCCAACGGAACACGGTGCTGGAGCAGCTCCGCGCTCAGGTTTCGCGGCTGGAACGCGGCTCCACCGTCTGCGACGCGGTGCCGCTCTGCGCCCCCATCGACGGTTGGCTGCCCGACAACGGCCTCCTGCGCGGGGCGGTGCACGAGGTGCTGTCGGGCGACGAGGGCGCGGCGGTCGGCTTCTGCGCCATGGTGCTCGGTCGCCTCGGCGGCACCGTGGCCTGGATCGCGCCGGAGCCGGACGCGGCACCGGAAGGGCTGCGGCGCTTCGGGCTGGAACCCGCCGCGATCCTGTTCGTCGCGGCCACCGAGCCCGCCGACGCGCTCTGGGCGATGGAAGAGGCACTGCGTTGTTCCGCCCTGGCCGGCGCGCTGCTGGTCACCGCCTCGCCCGGCCTCGCCGCTGCGCGCCGCCTTCAGCTGGCGGCGGAGGCAGGGGGCGGGCTCGGCCTGCTGCTGCGGCCGGATGAAGGCGCCGCGCTGCCCACCGCGGCGCTGACCCGCTGGCGCGTCGCGGCGGCGCACGAAAGTTCCACGGGGTCGGCCGCTCCCAGTCGGCAGCCCCGCTGGCAGCCCCGCTGGCAGTTCTCCTGGCAGCCGTCCTGGCGGCTGGAACTGCTGCGCGCGCGGGCGGGCCGTGCCGGGCAGTGGCAGGTGCGCTGGGAAGCCGAGACCCGCCGCCTCGCGGTCGAGACGACCGAAGGTGAATCGGCCGGGCATGAACCGCTCGGGCATGAACCAACAGGACCGGGGGCGATCCGGGCATGAGCCGCCGGATCCTGGCCGCCTTTCTGCCCCGGCTGGGGGCGCAGCGCCTGCGGCGGCTGCATCGGGCGCCCTGTGACCAGCCGCCCACGGCGACGGGCGACCCTGCCACCCGGCCCCTGGCCACCTGGCGCGTGCAAGGCAACCGCCGCCTGCTGGACAGCGTGGATGCACCGGCCCTGCCGCCCGGCCTGCTCCACCCCGGGCAGGCTCTGGCGGATGCCCAGGCCCTGTGCCCCGACCTCCTCCTCCATCCTGCGGACCCGGCGGCGGAAGCGGCGCTGCTGCACCGGCTGGCGCTCTGGTGCCTGCGCTTCACGCCGGTCGTGGCGGTGGAGGGGGCCGACGGCCTGCTGCTCGACACCACCGGCTCGGCCGCGCTGTTCGGGGGGGAGCGCGCGCTGGTGGCGCGCCTGCGCGACGCCCTGCGGCGCGCCGGCTTCACGGCCCGCGTGGTGGCCGCGGCCACGCCGGGCATGGCGGCGGCGCTGTCGCGCAGCGTGGAAAGCGACCTCGCCGTCCCGCCCGGCGAGGAAGCAACGGCGCTCCGCGGCTCACCCATCGGCGTGCTGCGGCTGCCCGGCGACACGGTGGCGCAGCTCCGGCGGCTCGGCCTGCGCAACCTGGCCGAGCTCGCCGCCCAGCCGCGCGCGCCCCTGGTGCGGCGCTTCGGGGCGGAGGTGATGGCGGCACTCGACGACGCCACCGGGCAGCGCGCCCGGCCGCTGCGCTCCGTCCGTCCACCGGCGGACTTCACCGCGGCGCGCGACCTGCCGGAGCCGATCCTTACCCGCGCCGCCATCGACCTCCAGGCCGATCGCCTGCTGCACGAGCTCTGCGCCTCGCTGCGACAGGCGGGGCAGGGCGCGCGTCGCCTGCGCTTCGCGGGGTTCCGGGTGGATGGCGAGGTGCAGGAACTCGCCGTCGGCACGCTTCTGCCCAGCGCCGACCCCGCCCACCTCGCGCGGCTGCTGCGGGAACCGCTGGGCACGCTGCGGCCGGATCTGGGCTTCGAGCGCCTCGTGCTGGAGGCCACGGAAACCAACCCCCTCCCGCCGGAGCAGCTGCACGCCGCCACCCTGGGCCCGGCCGGGGCGGAGCGGCAGGCCCTGGCCGCGCTGGTGGACCGGCTGCGGCAGCGCACGCGCGTGTGGCGCGCGGCGCCGCGGCCCGCGCACCTGCCGGAACACGCCGTCGCCCGCGCCGCGCCGCTCTCCCCCGAAACACCGCTGCCATCCGGCTGGGGCCTGCGGCAACGGCCGGTGCGCCTCCTGCGCCGCCCCAGGCCGCTGGGCGTGCTGGCCGAGGTCCCGGACGGGCCGCCGCTGCGCCTCATCCTCGGGCGGAACACTTATCGCGTCCTGCGCGCGGCCGGGCCGGAACGGCTGGAACCGCCCTGGTGGGAAGACGGGCCGCCCCGTGCGCGGCGCGACTACTTCCGCCTGCAGACCGCCGGCGGCCCACGCCTCTGGGTGTGCCGGCTGGGCGAGAACCGCGCCGACGCGCCGGCCCGGTGGTTCCTGCACGGCTACTTCGCCTGAGGCTGGGCCCGTGAAAAACGCCATGCTTCCCGGCTACGTGGAACTGTCGCCGCGTTCCAACTTCTCGCTGCTCGACGGGGCGTCGCACCCGGCGGAACTGGTGCTGCGCGCGCAGGAGCTGGGCCATGCCGCGATCGGGCTGTGCGACACCAACAGCCTCGGCGGCATCGTGCGCGCCCATGTCGCGGCGCGCGAACTCGAGCTGCCCTTCGTGCCCGGCGTGCGGCTGCGCCTCGCGGACGGGGGCGAATACCTCGCCTGGCCCACCAGCCGCGCGAGCTACGGCCGGCTGACCCGGCTGCTGTCGGAGGCCAGGATGCGCGCGCCCAAGGGCGAGGAAGCGGTGGAGCGGGACGCCCTGCTGCGATCGGCCGAAGGACTCTGCCTCGCCGCCGTGTCGCCGGTGCGGCCCGACCTGCGCTTCGCGGAACAGCTCGGCCGGGACGCGGCGGCGCTGCGCGGGCGGCTGCCGCTGCCGCTCTTCTGCACCGCCACGATCCGCTTCGACGACATCGACGAGGACCGGCTGGAGGCCCTCGACGAGCTGACGCGGGTGCTGGGCATCGAGCTGCTGGCCACCAACGAGGTGCGCTACCACGTCGCGGAACGGCGGCCGCTGGCCGACCTGCTCACCGCCATCCGGCTGCGCACCACGGTGGACAACCTCGGCGAGGCAGCCGAGCCCAATGCCGAGCGCCACCTGAAATCCCCCGCCGAGATGGTGCGCCTGTTCCGCCGCGCGCCGCAGGCCGTGCGCAACACCCTGCGCGTGCTGGAAGCGACGCGCGGCTTCTCGCTGGACCAGCTGCGCTATGAATATCCGGAAGAAATCCTCGACCCCGGGCGGACCGCGCAGCAGACCCTGGCGGCGCGTGTCGCGGCGGCCGCGGCGGAACGCTGGACCGTGGTGCCCGAGGCGATCGAGGCACGCCTGCGCGAGGAGCTCTCGCTGATCGGCCGCCTCGACTACGCCCGCTACTTCCTGACGGTGCACGAGATCGTCCGCTTCGCGCGGGCGCAGGGCATCCTCTGCCAGGGTCGCGGTTCCGCCGCCAACTCGGCGGTCTGCTTCGTGCTGGGCATCACCGCCGTGGACCCCGGCAAGCACGACCTGCTGTTCGAGCGCTTCCTGTCGGAAAACCGCGGCGAGCCGCCCGACATCGACATCGACTTCGAGCACGAGCGCCGCGAGGAGGTGATCCAGCACCTGTATCAGCGCTACGGGCGTGAGCGCGCGGCGATCTGCGCCACCGTGATCCGCTACCGCGACCGCTCCGCCATCCGCGAGGTCGGCCGCGCCATGGGCCTGTCGGAGGACGTGACCGCCCGCCTCGCCCGGGCGAGCTGGGGACCGGGACGCGAGATGACGCTGCACGCGCTGGCCGCGGAGCTCGGCCTCGACACCCGCGACCGCCGGCTGCGCCAGGCGCTGACGCTGGCCACCGAGATCCGGGGCTTCCCGCGCCACCTCGCGACCCATGTGGGCGGCTTCGTGATCACGCGCGGCCCCTTGACGGAGTTGGTGGTGGTCGGCCGCGCGGCGATGGACGGGCGCACCGTGCTGGAATGGGACAAGGACGACATCACCGCCCTGGGCATCCTCAAGGTCGACGTGCTGGGCCTGGGGATGCTGAGCTGCCTCCGGCGGGCCTTCACCCTGATGGAGCGGCATACCGGCCGGCGGCCGCAGCTCCACGCGATCGAGGGGGACTGCGCCGAAACCTTCGCGATGCTCCGCCGCGGCGACAGCCTGGGCGTGTTCCAGGTGGAAAGCCGGGCGCAGATGAACATGCTGCCCCGCCTGCGCCCGCGCGCCTTCTACGACCTGGTGATCCAGGTCGCGATCGTGCGCCCCGGCCCGATCCAGGGCGACATGGTGCATCCCTACCTGCGCCGTCGCCAACACCTGGAGGAGGTCATCTATCCCCGCCCCGGCGAGGGCTTCGGCCCGCCCGACGAGATGGAGCGCGTCCTTGGCCGCACGCTGGGCGTGCCGCTGTTCCAGGAACAGGCGATGCGGCTGGCCATCGTGGCGGCCGGCTTTTCCCCGGCCGAGGCCGACGACCTGCGCCGCGCCATGGCGACCTTCAAGTACACCAAAGGTGTCGGCCAGTACCGCGACCGCCTCGTGGAAGGGATGGTGGCGCGCGGCTACGAGCGGGCGCTGGCGGAGCGCGTGTTCCGGCAGATCGAGGGCTTCGGCTCCTACGGCTTTCCCGAAAGCCACGCGGCGAGCTTCGCGCAGCTCGTCTACACCTCGGCCTGGATCAAGTGCCACCACCCAGGCGTCTTCGCCGCGGCGCTGCTGAACTCGCAGCCCATGGGCTTCTACGCGCCGGCGCAGATCGTGCGCGACGCGCGGGCGCACGGCGTGGCGGTGCGCCCGCTCGACCTCAACAGCAGCGAATGGGACAGCACGCTGGAGTCCGACCACGGGAGCACCGGCGGGCTGGCGCTGCGCCTCGGCCTGCGCCTGGCGCGCGGCCTGACCGAGCGCGACGGGCAGGCGCTGGTGGCGGCGCGGGCGGCCGGCAACGGCTCCCCCTTCGGCTCGGTGCGGGAGGTGGCGGGGCGCTCCGGCATCGGGCGGCGCGGGATCGAGGCGCTGGCGGCGGCCGACGCCTTCGCGGCCTCGGGCCTCGGGCGGCGCGAAGCGCTGTGGGACGCGGCGGCGCTGGGCAGCGGCGTGGAGGACCTGCCGCTCTTCGCGGTGGGTCGCGCCGAGGCGGCGGTGGCGGCCCCGCGCCTTCAGCGGGAAGCGGCGCCGCTTCTGCCGCCGGAGCGTGCGGGCGAGCAGGTGGTGGAAGACTACCGCAGCACCACGCTGTCGCTGCGCCCGCACCCGCTGGCCCTGTTGCGGCCCGGGCTGCAACGGCTGGGCTGGGACGACACGCGGCGGCTGGACACCGCCCCCAGCGGCACACGGGTGCGGGTGCCGGGCCTGGTGCTGATGCGCCAGCGGCCGGGCAGCGCCAAGGGCATCGTCTTCGTGACCACCGAGGACGAGCACGGCGTCGCCAACCTCGTGATCTACCCGGACATCGTGGCGCGCGACCACGCCGTGCTGGTGGGCGCGCGCCTGATCCTGGCGGAAGGCCGGGTGGAGCGCGAGGAGGCCGACACCGAGGTGCCGGTGATCCACCTCGTGGTGCGGCGCCTCCTCGACCGCACCGACCTGCTGGACGCCCTGGGGTGAGTGGCATGAAGGGGGAGCTTGGGGCCTGTGGCATGGCTCTCTGGGATGGCCCTGGAGTGACCGCTCGGCACGGCCTCCCAAGGCGCTCGCCCGAAGGGTCCGGACCGAGCGTGTCGGGCACGGCGCTGGGCAGGCGCCGGCCGACGTGGCTTGATGCCGCTCCCGGGGGCTGCGGCCTGCCGGAGAAGGAGAGAACCATGCCCGAGATCGTCGTCTTTGCCGCCACGGGGCGCAGCACGGAACAGAAGCGCGGGTTGTGCCGCGACATCACCGAAGCCATGGTCCGCAACTTCGGGGTCGCGGCCGACCAGGTGACGGTGCAGATCGTGGAATCGTCCCTGGACAGCAAGAGCAAGGGCGGGGTGCTGTTCAGCGACCGCTGAGCGCCGGGGGGGACTTCGCCGGACCGGCCGCCCGCCGCCTGCCAGGGTGGGCGGTTCCGCCACCCCTGCCGTGGCGGGGGATCAGCCCTCCCGAAGGGTGATGGCCGGGGCGTTGTCCACGGGGGTCCTTCCATGGCCAGATGCGCCCCCGTCCGGCGCAAAGGCCCAGCATGACCCTCTCCCCGACCACGGCCCCCCTCCCGCTCGATCCGGAGCGGGACGTGCTGATCGTGGTGGATGTGCAGCCCGACTTCATGCCGGGCGGCGCCCTGCCGGTTTCCGACGGGGACGCGGTGCTCCATCCCGTCAACGCCCTGCTGCACCGCTTCGGCCACGCGGTGGCGACGCAGGACTGGCACCCGGCCGATCACCTGTCCTTCGCCAGCCAGCATCCCGGAAACCTGCCCTTCGGGATCGTGCAACTCGATTACGGGGATCAGATCGTCTGGCCCGACCACTGCGTGCAGGGAACGGCCGGCGCCGCGCTGCACCCGCTGCTGCACAGCGACCGGTTGCGCGCCGTGTTCCGCAAGGGCGTTCGGCGCGCGGTCGACAGCTACAGCGGCTTCGTCGAGAACGACCGGCGCACGCCCACGGGGCTGGAGGGCTACCTGCGCGGCACCGGCGCGCGGCGGGTATTCGTGTGCGGCCTGGCCACGGACTTCTGCGTGTCCGCCACGGCGATCGGGGCGGCCGAGCGCGGCTTCGAAACCTGGCTGGTGGGCGATGCGTCCCGCGCCATCGCGGCGCCCGAGCCGGCTGGTGGCACCAGCCTGGACCGCGCCATGGCCGCGATGGCCGCGGCGGGCGTCGGGACCACCACCAGCGCGGCGCTGCTGGGGTAGAGCAAATCCCGATCGGGTGAAGACGCCCGGAAAAACAACAGTCTGAAGCGCTTCGCGTAAGCCAGGGCGAACGGAAGCCGCTCTGGAAACTCCGTCGCGTAGCCCGGTGCGTCCGGACTCATGCCGGGCCGGCGGATGCCCCGCCGGAGGCGCGGCGCCGCGGTGAAGGACGGCGCCCGCCGTGCCGGAAGGCCCCGCCGCCGGTAGCGCGGCGGGCAGCACTCACCGAGGGGGAGGCGAACTCCCCCGGCGGATCACTCCTTGCGCTCTTCCGCCTCGTCGTCCTCGTCCTCGTCGCCGTACTCGACCTCGGCGCCCCCCACCACGGCCAGGCAGTCGGCATAGGTCGAGAGGATCCAGTCCCGGTCGAAGCGCGCGGTCTCGCCTTCGGAGCGCATGATGAGCTGCAGCAGCGCCAGCGCCACGGCCGGCTCGCTGTCGCCGCTGACCCGGATGTCGGGATCGGGCATGGTCGGACTCCTTAACCTAGGATGCAGCTTCTAAGCCCCCGCGCCGCCGGTGGCTGCAAGGGGACCGATCACGTGGCAGTGGGCTTGTCGCCCGCCGGCAGTGCATCGCCACCCCGAGGGCCGGCGAGACGGCGGATCGCGGCCAACTTGTCGGGCGCATCCCAGGCGGCGGCCCCTTCCAGCCGCGCGACCTCCTGCCCCTGCCGGTCCAGAATCACCGTGGTCGGCAGGCCCCGGATCCCCAGCTGCCGCCCGGCCGCCCCCTGCGGGTCGAGCCAGATCGCCAAGTTGCGCACTCCGTGGGCGGCGTAGAAGCCCTTGACCTGCGGCGCCCCGCCACGGTCGGAAGACAGCGGCAGCACCGCGATCCCGTCCCCCGCCAGCGCCGCGGCGAGGCGGTCGAGCGAGGGCATCTCCTCGACGCAGGGGCCGCACCAGGTGGCCCAGAAGTTCATCACCACGCCCTGGCCACGGAACTCCCCCAGGGTCTTCGCCGTCCCCTCCGCATCGGTGAATCGCAGGGCGGGCAGGGGCTTCGGCTCGCCTTCCCGCAGCTGGCCCAGATCGCCGGAAGGGCCGCCGCCCTGCGTTCCCCCTTGGGCCCGCGCTGGACGCGCGGGGAGGGTCATGCTCAACGTGCCAGCGCTCAGCGCCCCCGTTGCCAGCGTGGCAGCCAGGGCTTGGCGGCGTCCGATCCTCAGCACGGGAACTCCTCCGTTCGTGTCCAGCAGCAGCAACGATCCCAATAACGCGTGGGGCGGCCGCTACGCCGAGGGACCCTCGGCGGTGATGCAGGCCATCAATGCCTCCATCGGCTTCGACCGCGAGATGTGGCGCCAGGATATCCGCGGCAGCCTCGCCCACGCGGCGATGCTGGCCCATGTGGGGATCATCTCCACCGAGGACGAGACCCGCATCCGCGAAGGCCTCGACGCCATCGCCGGTGAGATCGAGCGCGGCGAGTTCCCCTTCAGCGAGGCGCTGGAGGACATCCACATGAACGTGGAGGCGAGGCTCACCGAGCGCGTGGGCGAGGCCGGCAAGCGCCTCCACACCGGCCGGTCCCGCAACGACCAGGTGGCGCTGGACGTCCGCCTGTGGACCCGCGACGCGATCGACGGCCTCGACGCGCAGCTGGCCGACACCATGCGCGCCCTGGTGGCGCGCGCGGCCGAGCACGCGGCCACCGTGATGCCGGGCTTCACCCACCTGCAGCCGGCGCAGCCCACCACGCTGGGCCACCACCTGCTGGCCTACGCCGAGATGCTCCACCGTGACCGCGGCCGCCTCGCGGACTGCCGCCGCCGCCTGAACGAGAGCCCTCTCGGCGCCGCAGCACTCTGCGGCACCGGCTTCCCGATCGACCGGCACATGACGGCGGCCGCGCTGGGTTTCGACGGCCCGACCCGCAACAGCCTCGATAGCGTCGCCTCGCGCGACTACGCGATCGAGTTCCTTTCCGCCTGCGCCATCTGCGCCACCCACCTGTCGCGGCTGGCGGAAGAGTTCGTGATCTGGACCAACCCGTATTTCGGCTTCGTGCGGCTGAGCGACGCCTACACCACCGGCTCCTCGATCATGCCGCAGAAGCGCAACCCCGACGCGGCGGAGCTGGTGCGGGCCAAGCCGGGGCGGATCACCGGCGCGCTGGTGGGGCTGCTGACGGTGATGAAGGGCCTGCCGCTGACCTACGGCAAGGACATGCAGGAGGACAAGGAGGGCATCTTCGACGCCGCCGCCTCACTGTCGCTCAGCCTCGCCGCCACCGCCGGCATGGTGCGCGACATGCAGCCCGACGCCGATCGCTTGCGCGCCGCGGCGGGTGCCGGCTTCTCCACCGCCACCGACCTCGCGGACTGGCTGGTGCGGGAACTCAAGCTGCCCTTCCGCGACGCGCACCACGTCACCGGCCGCCTCGTGGCCCTGGCCGAGCGGGAAGGCGTGGACCTGCCCGCCCTGACGCTGGCGCAGATGCAGACGGTGGAGCCGCGCCTGCACGGGGGCGTGTTCGACGTGCTCTCGGTGGAAGCCTCGGTGCGCTCGCGCACCTCCTTCGGCGGCACCGCGCCCGACAACGTGGCCGCCATGGCGCGCGAATGGCAGGAAAGGCTCGGCTGATGCACCGGATCATCGCGGCGGTGCTGCCGCTGCTTCTCCTCGGGCTGACGCTCGCGGCCTGCGGGCGGACGGGGCCGATCCGCCCGCCCGGTCCGCAGAGCGAGATCACCTACCCGCGGGCCTACCCGAGCAAGTAGCCCCGCCCACGGCCGCCGCGACCCGGGCCCCTGTATCGCCTGGGTCGCCGCGCCTTCATCCCCCCGCCAGCACGGTGGCGCCCGGGTGCCCCAGCGCGGCGCGCGTCCGGGCCGAGACGCGGTCCTGGCCGGGGGGCAGGTCCTCCAGCCGGAGGATGCGCAGCCCGCCGTGTTCCAGCACCTGCACCCCGGTACGGCCGCTGCCGTCGCGGCGGAAGCGCAGGCTGGCGCGCGCCGAACCGACCCGCACGTCGCGCAGCGTGACCTCCGGCAGCCAGGCGGGCAGGGCTGGATCGACCACCAGCGTGCCGCGGGGCGCCATCGGCAGCAGCCCCAGCAGCGTGTCCACCATCAGCACCACGGCGCTGGCCGACCAGGCCTGGGGCGAGCAGGCGCCGGGGTAGAGGCCCGGGTGCGGGTGGCGCGCGTCGCGCGGGTGGCCGCCGAAGACTTCCGGCAGCCGGTCCTCGTCGAAGATCTGCGCCGCGTCGAACAGCGCCCGCACCACCCGGTGGGCATGATCGTCGAAGCCGTAGCGGCGCAGGCCGAAGGCGGCGATGGCGTTGGGTGCCGGCCAGACGGTGCCCAGGTGATAGGCGAAGGGGTTGAAGGCGGGGTGCTCGCTCGACAGCGTGCGGATGCCCCAGCCGCTGAACATGTCCGGTGCCAGCAGCCGGTCGGCCACCGCCGCGGCCTTGTTCTCGTCCACGATGCCGTAGGCCAGGCAGGAGCCGGGGTCGGAGGCGATGCTGCGGACCTGCTGTCCCGCGCCGTCGAGGGCGATGGCGAAGTACCGCTCCCCGGGCATCCAGTAGCGTTCGTTGAAGCGCTCCCGCAGCGCCGCCGCCTCGCCGTGCAGGCGTTCCGACAGCGCCGCCTCACCGAGCGTCGCGAAGGCTTCGCCCAGCGAGCGCTGCGCACCGAAGAAGATTGCCTGCACGTCGGCCATGGCGATCGGCGCGGCAACGTTGCGGCCGTCGGGGTAGAGCACCGCCTGCTCGGAATCCTTCCAGCTCTGGTTCTTGAGCCCCTTGGGCGAGCGCGTCCGGTAGAAGTGGAAGCCGGAAGCGTCGCGGTTCGCGGCCATCCAGTCCAGCGTCCGCTCCAGCGCCGGACGCTGGGATCGCAGCAGGGCGGCATCGCCGGTCTGGGTGAAGTGGCGCGCGGCGGCCAGCAGGAACAACCCCGGCGCCGTGTGATCGCCGTAGTAGCGCCCGAAGGGTGTCAGCCCCAGCGTGGCGAGGGGGCCGCGCAGCCGCTGGTGCAGCACCTTGCCGGGCTCGGCATCCAGGAAGTCGTCGGTGTTCTGCGCGTTCCAAGGCGTGACGGCGTCGAGCGCGCCGCGCAGCGTCGCGGGGTTGAGCACGGCGCTCTGCAGCGCCGCGACAAAGGCGTCGCGCCCGAACAGCCCGGAAAAATTCGGGATGCCGGCCACCACCATCCAGGGCTGCCCTTCCGTGCCCTCGCCGGTCTGCAGCGAGGCGAGGTCGCTCACCGCCCGGTCCCAGGTTGCCTGCACCGCCGGGTCGCCGGCTTCCAGCACGGCGCAGCCGTCGGCCCAGTCGCGCCGCGCGGCCGCGGGCGTCGCCTCGGGCGCGAAGCCGCCGTCCACGCCGTAGAAGGGCGCCGTTTCCGTCCCCGCCATGCGCGGCGACAGGTCGAGCGTGATCAGCCGCGGCTCCTGCGGGCGCAGGCGGAGGCGGCACTCGAGCCGCTCCCCCGCCTCGCTCCACCCGTCGCCGCCGGCGAGCGCGACGGTGGTGGCGAGGTCGAGCCCGGGATGGCCGTAGCGCAGGGTCAGCGCCCCGCCGGGCTCACCGCCGCCGCTGTTGGGGCGCGGCGCCCAGTGGCGCTCCACCGTGCCCCGCTGCTGGCGCTCGCCCGCCTGGACCTCCTCGATATCGGCGAAGTCGGCGTCGAGCACGAGGCCCAGAGTCACCTCGGTTTCGGCCAGCGCGTGGTTGGTGACGATGAGGTCGAGGTGCAGCCCGCCGCCCACGAAGGCGTGCAGCTGCAGCGCGATGCCCTTGCTCACCACCTCGCCCGGGGAAGCGTTGGGATTGTCCCGGTCCGGGCTCGCCGCGAGGCCGGCGGGCGAGGGCGCGAGGTGGTAGGCCAGCAGCGAGTGCGCTTCCACCGTGTTGGCCGAGATGGGGCTGGGCGGCTTGCCGTCCACCTCCAGCTCCAGCCGCGACAGGAAGCGGGTCTGATGAAGGAAGAAGCCGTGCGAGCCTTCCCGCAGGCGGGCCTGCCGGTCGGTGATCAGCACCGCGAAACCCTGATAGGCGATGAGGTTGTCCGGCCGCACGGTGCAGCGGTTCGCGTCGCGCAGCCGCGTCAGCGCGGCGGCGACCCGGCCGGTCGTGCGGGTGGCGCCCGGGCCTTCCGACGACCTTCCTCCTGATGGCGACGCACTCGCGGGTGAAACCTCGTCGTGCATCGTCGCCCTTCCCCCGCTCGTTTCCGCAAATCCGGATGCTGCGGGTAACGCGCGACGCGCGAGGGCGCTGCTGGCGGGGGCGGCGAAGGGCGCCAGGATCGCCCCGCGCAGGAGGCGGGTGAGCCAGCCGCGACGGTTCTTCAGCCCAGCAGCCATCCGATCCCCGCCCCCCCTGCCAGCAGCCAGAGCGGGTGCAGCCGCCCCCAGAGCGACAGCGCCGCCACGACCAGCGCCACCGCGAGCAGGATCGGCGTGGTGGCCACGGGCTGGGTGATCAGCACGGCGCTGGCCGCCACCAGCCCCACCGTGACCGGCACGAGGCCGTCGCGGATCTGCCCGCGCAGCGGGGCGTCGCGGAAGCGGTTCCACAGGTGCAGCGCGACGCCCGTGATGACCGAGGAGGGGCCGAACTTCGCCAGCGTCACCACGATGACGCCCCAGACACCCGCGACGTGCCAGCCGATCGCGGTGACCACCATCATGTTCGGCCCCGGCGCCGCCTGCGCCAGGCCGTAGAGCGCGTTGAACTCCGTGGCGCTCATCCAGCCATGGACCTCGACCACCTGGCGCTGCATCTCGGGCAGGATGGAATTGCCGCCGCCGAAGGCCAGCACCGAAAGCTCGGCAAAGATCAGCGCCAGGCTGACGAGGGTGGCGATCACGCCCGCGCCCCCGTACCGCGGGTGCCTTGGCCGGGGGCGCCCGGGCCGGTGCCTGTGCCGTCGCGGCGGCGGGCATCCCGGCGCAGCACCAGCGTGCTGAGCGGCGCCATCACCAGCATCACCGGCAGCAGCGGCAGGCGCAGCACCGCGATCGCCACGAAGCACAGCGCCGCCAGCGCCGCCGCCAGCCAGCGCGTGCGCAGCGGCAGGGCCAGCTTCACCGCGAGGCCGATCAGCAGCCCGGCCGCCGCGGCCGCCAGCCCGGCGAAGACGTGGCGCACGTCCGGGTCGTCCTGGAAGCGCGCGTAAACGGCCGACAACAGGATCACGATGATCGAGGGCGCCGCCAGCAGCCCGGTGATCGCCGCCAGCGCGCCCCGCACCCCGTGGAAGCGCAGGCCCAGTGCCACAGACAGGTTGATGATGTTGCCGCCCGGCAGGAACTGGCACAGGCCCAGCAACTCGGTGAATTCCGGCGGGGACAGCCAGCGCCGGCGCTCCACGATCAGGCGCCGCGCCAGCGGCAGCACGCCGCCGAAGCCGGTCAGCCCCAGCGTAAGGAAGCCGGTGAAGAGTTGCCACGCCGTTGGTGCGATCGTCGGGGGCGTGACGGGCGGCGGCGTGGGATCGGAAGGGGACGGTGGCGGCATGGCTCCCGATTGCGCCCGCCGCCGCCGGAGGGCAATCGGGCGCCCCGTGTTCAAGGGTTGGAAATGCTGCCACCCGCCGGCGGCGCGGGCGTGAAGGACGCCGCACCGGCCGGCACGACCGCCTGATCCGCGGGCGCCGGGGCTCCGGGCGTCACCATGGCTCCAACAGGGTCGGATGTGGCGGGCGCCGCCGTTGTTCCGGCGGAACCGGAGATGGCGGGCGGAACGGGCGGCCCGGGGCTCCAGTACGGCTCCGGATGCGCCACGCAGCTGCGCACGATGGGTGCGCACCAGGCATTGGGCGCGCCCGGCTCATCGGTCTCACCCACGAAGCGGACCTTGGACACGCGCTCGCCATCCAGCCTGACCACCACGTGGCAGTAGCCGTTGCCGGTGATGGTGATGCCGCCCACCAGCGGCAGGGTCAGCGTGATGCCGCCGCTGCTGGTGGAGGCGGAGTTGTAGGTCAGAACCTTGGAACTCCCGAAGCTGGCGCTGCTGTTGGGGTTGCCGAGGCAGGTCTGCAGGTCGAGTTCCGACATTCCGATCAGGGCGGAAGGGGCGCGGGCGGCGGTGCGCGCATCCTCGAAGGCGCAGCCCGCCAGCGATGCGGCGATGGAGGCGAGTGCGAAAGACGTCGGGAGGAGCAGGGGACGACGTCGGGGCAACGGGGAAGCTTCCCTTCGGGGAGACAAAGCGCAGCCGGGGTTCATCCCCAGGGAAGCGGTGCTCCGCGCGCCCGTGTCAGGCTGGGCCGTGGCAGGTGCCCCTGCCAGGGCAGCGGGGCCAGCGATCACGGGATCTTGGCCTGGCCGCCCGCGAAAGTTTCGCAGCGTACGAAAGGTGCCCGGCCTCAGCGGCCCCCGGAGGGCGGGCTGCCGACCGGCACCGGGGCCGGCAGCCCCAGGCCCGCGCCCGTGTAGCTCGCGCCGTAGCCTCGCGGCGCACCGGCGGTGCCGGCACCATCGTAGCGGGCAGGGGAGGCAGGCAGGTAGGCGCTCTCCGTCAGGCCACCGGCGGTGGGCTCCGCGTCGGGAAACCGCATCGCCCCGGTGACGCCCGCCGGCGCCCCGCCACTGCCGGCGCCGAACAGGCCGGTGGGAGCCTCGGCGGTCACGAGGCCGCCCCCCTCGAAGGCCCGGTCGGACGGGTCAGCGCCGGAGACCATCCCGCCGCCGGCATAGGCCGCATCGGCACTACCGGAACGCGGCGCCGGGCGCGGTGCGTAGGTGCCGGCACCGGCCAGCACCGTGCCGCCAACCCCCGGCGCCTCGTCACCCAGGCTGGGCGAGATCGAGGCGACGTAGTTCTCGGTCTCGTCGGGCAGGATGGTGCTGCCGGCCAGGAACAGCGCCACCCGGTCCGGCCCGGCATTATAGGCGGCCAGGAAATACGGTGAGCCGAAGCGGTCGTACATCTCACGCAGGTAGGCGGTGCCGGCCAGGATGTTGTCGCGCGGCTCAAAGGGATCGGCACCCAGCCCGTAGCGGCGGCTCACCAGGTCGTAGGTCGTGGGCATCACCTGCATCAGCCCCATCGCCCCCACCGGCGAGGTGATCAGTGACCCATCCCCATTGTAAAGGCGCCCGCCGGATTCCTGACGCATCACGGCGCGGATCCAGCGCGCGGGGAAGCGGAAGCGGCTGGCGGCTTCCTCGATGTAAGGGCCCCAGGGATCGTCGGCCGGGCCCGGCGCCGGGTAGTTGCCGCTGGCCTGGGCGCGGTAGCTCCCGGCCTCCGCCCGCGTATAGGCGCTGGCGGCGGTGTTGTAGCCGTAGTCGCCGTTGCCGTCGTAGCCGCGCCGCCCGTCCCAGTGGACCATGCCGGGATAATAAGCGCCCGGTCCGCCGCAGCCGGCCAGGATCAGCAGCAGCGCCCCCGCGCTCCATCGCGTTCTCATCCTCGCAACCCCCTCAGCCCCCGGCCGATCTGTAGCGCGCCGCCCGGCCGCACCGCTACGTCGTTGTCCCGTGATCCCTGGGGCGGTTCCTGAGCAATCCCTGGGCGATCGCCGGAAGATCCCTCGTCGATCCGCCGGCACAGCCCTGGCCGCCCGGTCGCGGGGGATCGCAACGCGGCGCAACACCGCCGGAACGCTCCCCCGCAGCGCCCGCCCAGCCTCGCCCCGTCACGGCCCCGCGCCCGTCCCGTCGCCGCGGCGTGCCGGCCCCGGCCCGCAGCGGCGCGGCGCCACGCCCGTCCCCGCGCCGCGCGCGCCGCCCGCCCGCGGCATCGCCCCTTCTCCCAAGCGCCGCGCGGCCCCACACTGGGGCACCATGGCTTCCCCGCTTCCCCTCGCTCCCGACACGCCCGACCCGGAGTTCCGCGACCTCCTGGCGCAGCGCCCGCAGCTGACGGCCCATGCCCAGGACGGGCTGTGCCTCGAGGACGTGCCGCTCGCCCGCATCGCGGCCGAAGTCGGCACGCCCAGCTGGGCGTATTCCGCCAACACCCTGCGCCGCCGCTACCGGGCGCTGCGCGACGCGCTGGGCGATGCCGGCCTGCGCGCCACGGTGCACTTCGCCGCCAAGAGCAACAGCAACCTCGCCGTGCTGCGCGTGCTGGCGGGTGAGGGCGCCGGCGCCGACGTGGTGAGCGGCGGCGAGCTGCGCCTGACCGTGGCGGGCGGCATCGGCGCGGACCGGACGGTGTTCTCCGGCGTCGGCAAGACGGCGGCGGAGGTGCGCGAGGCGCTGGCCGCGAACATCTTCCAGATCAACGCCGAGAGCGCCGAGGAGGTGGAGATGCTGTCCGCGGTCGCGGCGGAGATGGGCCTGCGCGCCCCGGTGGCGATCCGCGTGAACCCCGACGTCGATGCCCGCACCCACGCCAAGATCACCACCGGCAAGGCCGAGAACAAGTTCGGCGTGGCGATCGCGGACGCGGCCGCCCTGTACGCCCGCATGGCCTCGCTGCCCGGCATCCGGCCGATCGGCATCGCGGTGCATATCGGCTCGCAGATCACCGAGGGCGTGTCGGCCTTCCGCGCCGCCTATGCCCGGGTGGCGGAACTCGTCACCGCCTTGCGCGGCCGCGGCCTGCCGGTGGAACGGGTGGATTGCGGCGGTGGCCTCGGCATCCCCTATCGCGACGAGGTGGCGCCGAAGCCCGAAGCCCTGGCCGGCGCCATCGCCGGCGCGCTGAAGCATCTCGACCTGCCGGTGATGATCGAGCCCGGGCGCTGGATCGCGGGGCCGGCCGGCGTGCTGATCTCGCGGGTGGTGCTGGTGAAGCACGGCGCCACGCGGCGCTTCGTGGTGCTGGATGCCGGCATGAACGACCTGCTACGCCCGGCGATGTACGATGCCTGGCACGGCATCCTGCCGGTCGGTGCCGAATTGTTTCATTCCGCCCGCCGCCCGGCCGACGTGGTAGGCCCGGTCTGCGAAACCGGCGACACCTTCACGCGCGGACGTGATTTGCCTGAGCTGCGGCCCGGAGATGTGGTGGCGATGCTCGACGCCGGGGCCTACGGTGCGGCGATGTCCTCCACCTACAACGCCCGGCCGCTGGCCGCCGAGGTTCTGGTGGACGGCAATCGCTGGGCCGTGGTGCGCGAGCGGCAGCCCTTCGAGGACCTGCTGGCGCGGCAGTCGGTGCCGGATTGGGTCGCCGGCTGAACCTCCGTGCGGGGCGCGGCCCGGGCGGGTTGCGGGAGGGGCTGATCCCACCTCCATCCTAGCCGGGCGCGGCGCCCGAAATTGGACGGGGCGCGGCCAGGGGTGAAGGACTGGGCGTGAAAGACCGGGCGTGAAAGACCGGGACGTGAAAAACCGGGGGACGCCGCCCTGGGTGAACGACCCGGTGGGGTGGCCAGTGGGGTGGCCGATGCGACGGCCGGTGGGCTGGCGGGCGGTGTGGACGGTGCGGCGAGGGACCTGACGGGCAGGAACCTGGAAAAGCGCGGGAGGCGGCATGGCGAAGGCTCCGGAGCAATGGTCCCGCAGGCTCGCGCGGCAACGCCGCGTGGCGCGCGCCGCCCTGGTCTGGGAAACGCTCTGGCCCCGCCTCTGGCCCGTGCTGGCGGTGATCGGGGTCTTTCTGCTCCTGGCGCTGGGCGGGCTGTTCCTCCTGCTGCCGGCCACGCTGCACTGGCTGCTGCTGATTGGCTTCGCGGCGGCGCTGGGCTTCGCGGCCTGGCGCGCCGCGCGGGGCTTCGCCCTGCCGGGCGCACCGGCGGCGGACCGCCGCATCGAGCGGGATTCCGGGCTGCGGCACCGGCCGCTGCTGGCGCTCGCCGATGCGCCGGCCACCGAGGACCCGGCGGCTCTGGCGCTGTGGCAGGTGCATCAGCGGCGCGAGGCCGAGCGGCTGGGCCGCCTGCGCGTGCGCGCACCCTCGCCCGGGCTGCCGGCGCGTGACCGGCGGGCGCTGCGCCTGGGGCTGACGGTCGCGCTGGCCGCCGCCGCCGTGGTGGCGGGTGGGGAAGGCGGGGAGCGGCTGCGTCGCGCCGTCACGCCGCCGCTCGGAACGCCGCGCGTCGTGCCGGCCCAGCGGGTCGAGGCCTGGGTCACGCCGCCGGGCTATACCGGCGCCGCGCCGATCTTCCTTGCCATGGCCGGCGGTGCCGCGGCGGGCACGAGTGCCGGCAGCGGCCAGGCGGGAGCACCCGCGAACAACATCACCGTGCCGGCCGGCTCGGCCCTGCGCGTCGCCCTGTCGGGCGGCGAGGGCGGCACGCCGGAACTGCTGCTCGACAGCGCCGCGCAAGGTTTCGCCGCGATCGACGGCGGCAGCTTCACCGCCGAGGCCACGCTGACACAGGGCGGCCGCCTCAGCGTCCGGCGCGACGGGCAGGAGGTCGCGGCCTGGTCGATCACGGTGCAGAACGACGCCGCGCCCACGATCGCCTTTACCGAGCCGCCGGGGCCCGCCGGCAACCGGGGTCCTGCCGGCGGCCTGGCGCTGCGGCTGCCCTGGCAGGCCACGGATGACTGGGGCATCGCCTCGGCCCGCGCGGAGTTCCGCCTCGACGCCCGCCCCGCCGCCGAGGCGCTGGTGGTGCCGCTGCCCCTGCCGGGCGGCAACGGCCGCGCCGTCAAGGCGGTGGCGCAGCCGGACCTGACGGCGCATCCCTGGGCGGGGCTGCCGGTGCAGGTGCAACTCGTGGCGCGCGACGGCGCGGAGCAGGAGGGCCGTTCCGCCACGGTGTCGCTCATCCTGCCCGAACGCCACTTCAACCATCCCGTGGCGCAGCTGCTGGTGCAGTTCCGCAAGATGCTGGCGATGATGCCCGAGAACCGCGACCCGGTGATCGGCGGCCTCGACGGGGTGATGAGCAACCCCGACAGCTTCAACAACGACACCGCGATCTTCCTGTCGCTCTCGGCCGCGCGCGGGCAACTGCGCCACGACAACCGCGCCGAGGCGATCGCGGAGGTGCAGTCGCTGCTCTGGCAGCTGGCGCTGGTGCTGGAGGAAGGGCGCACCGACCGCACCGCGCGGGCGCTGGCCGAGGCGCGTCAGGCGCTGGAGCGCGCGCTGAACGACCGCGACCCCAACCGCAGCGAGGCCGAGCGCCGCGCCGAGCTCGAGCGCCGGGTGGAGGCGCTGCGCGAAGCGATCCAGCGGCACCTCCAGGCCCTGGCCGAGAAGCTGCAACAGCAGAACGGGGAACAGTCGCCGCAGCAGGCCGACCGCACGCCCGACGAGCGCCGGCTGGACGAGGGCACCGACCGGATGCGCGACGCCGCCCGCGAAGGCCGCGAGGAGGACGCCAAGCGCGAGCTGGCCGAGATGGAGGACATGCTCAAGGCGCTGGAAGAAGGCCGCGTCACCACCGCCGGCAACGAGCAGCGCCGGCAGCAGCGCCAGCAGGGGCAGTCGCAGCGCAGCGCGGTGCAGGACATGGTGCAGCGGCAGTCGCAGCTGCTCGACCAGTCGCACCAGCGGGCCGACGGCGCGGAAGAGCGCAACGCCCTGCAGCGGCAGCTCGACCGCCTGCCCTTCGGCGGCATCCCGCGCGACGGGTTCCGCCAGCGGCCCGGCAGCGAGGGCGAGCGGCAGCGCGGCGCGGAGAACGGCGCCCCGCAGGCAGGCGCGCCGCAGCAGCCGCCCGGGTCGGACGTGCAGCGCGACGCCCGCACCCAGCGCGCCCTGCGCCGCGCCCTGGGCGAGCTGGCGCAGCAGTTCGGCGAACTCACCGGCGAGGTGCCCGAGGCGCTGAGCCGCGCCGACCAGGCGATGCGCGAGGGCGCCGAAGCCCTGGCCCAGGGCCGCGATGCCCAGGATGCGCAGGCGCGCGCGGTGCAGGCGCTGGCGCAGGGCGGGCAGCAGATGGCGCAGGCCATGCGCCAGCGCTTCGGCCCGCCGCAGCCGGGCGATGGCGAAGGTGAGGGCGAAGGGGAAGGCCAGGGCCTCGCCCAGGGCCAGCCCGGCGGCGAGAACGGCGAGGGCGACAACCGGGGCGGCGACCAGGCCACGGCGCAGGGCCAGGGGCGCGACCCGCTCGGCCGCCCGGTGCGCCCCGGCACTGGCACCGCGCAGGACGGCGGCGACACCCGCGTGCCGGACGAGGCCGAGGTGCTGCGCACCCGCCGCCTGCAGGACGAGCTCCGTCGCCGGGTCGGCGAGCGTGAGCGGCCGCAGGAGGAACTGGACTACTACGACCGGCTGCTGCGTCGGTTCTGAGCAGGCCTTCGCTGGGTGGATGTCCTGCCCCGGGGAGGGGGAAGAAAGAATTCTTCCCCTCCCCGGACCCCACCCCATCATCTTTTTTCCGGACGCTGCCGCGGGAGCGTGGCCGGGGTCGTGCGCTCCGGCCCCTTGAGCCGGAGCGAGGGGCGCATTGGCTCGTGCTGACTGGAAGTCTTAAATCTCGCAACACCTGCGATGCAGCGGCTAAAGCAGGCTTGCCTTCACTTTAACGAGGAAGTCGTGCTTGAGCGCGTTGTATCTGGCGCGGCCTTCTGGTGCCGCCACCGCCGCTCGCTCTTTCTCTGCCACATACGCGGCCCGTAGCCGCTCATCGATGCGAAGGGCGTTCCGGAGTGCAAGGTTAGAGCGCCATTCCTCGCCTGAGAATTCGACGACATGGGCGAGGTGAGTGCGCTCCGTAGCGTCTCTGCCACGACCAAAGATATGATGCCCCGGAACGCCGGCGTGCGCGGCATAGTCATATCCGAGTTTTTCTAGTGGAGCTTTGCATTTCTCCCAATCCTCGAACGGGGCAACACCGATAAGGATGTCTATAATGGGTTTTGCGCGCATTCCTGCCACAGATGTGGAACCGTAATGCTCAATGCCTTTCGCAAGTCCGCCAAGCGCATCGGCGATCCGTTTGCGCTCTCTGGCAAACTCCGTCGGCCATGCGGGGTCGTAGTCCACAAGACAATTGATGTTGTGTTTTAGCCCGAGCATGAAAGCCAATATACCACACCGGGCATGGCCATAAATCTTGGTTTTTGCAGCACCCGCGCCCACCGTACCGCGACCGGCCTCCACCATCCCGCGGCAGCGTCCCGAAAAGAGATGAGTGGGGGCACGGGGTAGAGAATTCCTCCTCTCCCCGCAGCGCGGCCCGGACAGGCGCGCCAACTCCAGATCCCCCTGGCATCCCACCCCGCTTTGCCCGAGGCTCAGCCGCAAACAAGGAAGGGGGACGCGCCATGACAGACGATTCCGGCAGGAAGGGCCTGCGCAAGGGCCTCACCAGCTACGGCGATGACGGCTTCTCGCTGTTCCTGCGCAAGGCCTTCATCAAGGCCGCGGGCTATTCCGACGACGCGTTGGACCGGCCGATCATCGGCATCACCGACACCGCCAGCGACTTCAACCCGTGTCACGGCAACGCGCCCCAGCTGATCGAGGCGATCCGGCGCGGCGTGATGCTGGCGGGCGGGCTGCCGATGAACTTTCCGACCATCTCGGTGCACGAGAGCTTCGCGCACCCGACCTCGATGTTCCTGCGCAACCTGATGGCGATGGACACCGAGGAGATGGTGCGCGCCCAGCCGATGGATGCCGTCGTCCTGGTGGGCGGCTGCGACAAGACGCTGCCGGCGCAGATCATGGGCGCGGCCTCGGCCGGCATCCCGGCGATCGTGGTGCCGGTGGGGCCGATGGTGGTGGGCCATCACCGGGGCGAGGTCCTGGGCGCCTGCACCGACTGCCGCCGGCTGTGGGGGCAACATCGCGCCGGCCGCATCGACGCGGCCGAGATCGAGGTCATCTCCGGCCGCCTCGCGCCCTCCGTCGGCACCTGCATGGTGATGGGCACAGCCTCCACCATGGCCTGCATGATCGAGGCGTTGGGCCTGTCGATCCCCTACGCCGCCGCGATCCCCGCCCCGCATGCCGAACGGCTGCGCTGTGGCGAGGCCTCGGGCCGCGCGGCGGTGGAGATGGTGGCGCGCGGCGGCCCCGCGCCGGCGGCGCTGCTGACGCCCGCCAGCTTCCGCAACGCCATGGTGGTGCTGCAGGCGATCGGCGGTTCCACCAACGGGCTGATCCACCTGGCCGCCATCGCCGGTCGCGTCGGCCACCGCATCGACCTGGAGGAGTTCGACCGCATCGGGCGCGAGGTCCCCGTGCTGATCGACCTCAAGCCCTCGGGCGACCACTACATGGAACACTTCCACCACGCCGGCGCCATGCCGCGCCTGCTGCGGGAGTTGTCGCCCTTCCTCGACCTCGACGCGCCGACCGTGACCGGCGGCACGCTGCGCGACTACGCCGACATGGCCGAGGACGTGCCGGGCCAGACCGTGATCCGCCCCCGCAGCGCACCGCTGAAGGAGACCGGCGGCATGGCGGTGCTGCGCGGCAACCTCGCGCCCGGCGGCGCCGTCATCAAGCACGCCGCCGCCACGCCGGCGCTGCTGCAGCACACCGGCCGCGCCGTGGTCTTCGAGAACGTCGAGGACATGACGGCGCGCCTCGACGACCCCGCGCTGGAGGTCGCGGCGGACGACGTGCTGGTGCTGCGCAACGCCGGGCCGAAGGGCGCGCCCGGCATGCCCGAGGCCGGCTACCTGCCGATCCCGAAGAAGCTCGCGGCGGCAGGGGTGAAGGACATGGTCCGCATCTCCGACGCGCGGATGAGCGGCACCGCCTTCGGCACCATCGTGCTGCACATCACGCCCGAAGCGGCTGCGGGCGGCCCCCTGGCGCTGGTGCAGACCGGCGACCAGATCCGCCTCGACGTCGCGGCGCGCGAGATCACGCTGCTGGTGCCGGACGAGGAACTGCGCACCCGCGCCGCGCAGACCGGCGGCGCCGCACCGCGGCCGAAGCGCGGCTACGCCCGGCTGTTCCACGACACGGTGACCCAGGCTGACCGGGGCTGCGACTTCGATTTCCTTGCTGCCGAGCCGGAGGATTGAAGGGGCGCTCTGTCCCGGGGGAGAGAAGGAATTCTCTCCCCCGGACCCCCACTCATCTTTCTTTGAGACGCTGCCGCGGGAACGTTGAAAGCCTGTCGCGGTACGATGGTCGCCGGCGCTACTCAAAAAATCAGAATTTGCTGTCAGTCCTGGCTGAACCGTCCCTCGCTCCGGCTCGATGAGCCGGAGCGCACGGCGCCCAACACGCTCCCGCGGCAGCGTCCTGAAAAAAGATGAGGGCGGAGGGGTCCGGGGAGGGGGAGAACACTTTCTCCCCCTCCCTGGCCACGGCGCACCCTCAGGCTCGAACGCGAGCGCCGCCTCAGCGCGACCAACCCGGGTACTGGTTCACGTTGTCCCGCGTCACCAGTGTCGAGGGCAGCAGCACCATCGGGTTTTCCGGCTTGTTGCCGTTCAAGATGCCATTGCCGACCTCCAGCGCCTGCTTGCCCATGGCGTAGGGGTCCTGGCTGGCGGAGGCGCGGATCTGGGTATTGCCCTTCAGCGCCGCCACGATGTCGGGCGCCCCGTCCACCGAGGTGATCACGATGTTGCTGCGGTTGAGCTGCCGTGCCGCGAGGTCGGAGCCGATCGCCTGCGGATCGTTGATCGTGAAGACGCCCTGCAGCGACGGGAAGCGCGTGAGGAAGCCCTGCATCACGTTCAGCCCGCCGTCGCGCGAACCCTTGCCGTCCTGGTCCGAGGACAGGAGCTTGATGTCCGGGAACTGCGACAGCACCTGCTTGCAGCCGTTGACGCGGTCGATCACGGCCGAAACCTGCGGCCCGTTCTGGATCACCACGTTGCCCTTGCCGCCGATCTGCTCGGCCATGTAGCGGCAGGAGATCTCGCCGGCCTGGACGTTGTTGGTCTGCACCGTGGCATCGGCGCCGTTGGCCGCCACGTCCACGCCGACCACGGTGATGCCGGCGGCCTGCGCGCGCTTGATCGCGGGCGTGATGGCGCGTGGGTCCACCGCGTTCACCAGGATCAGGTCGACGCCCGAGGCGATGAAGTTGTCGATCTGCGTGAACTGCTTGTTCAGGTCATAATCCGCCGAGGCAATGGTGAGGCGCGCCTGCGGGTTGATCGCCCGGGCCGCGTCGGTGGCGCCCTTGCCGATCGCCACGAAGAACGGGTTGCCGAGCGAGCCGACGGTCACGCCGATCGAGCGAAGCTCCCGCGCTGAAGCATCGTGAAGGCCGGCGAAGCCTGACGCGAGCACCGCGCCCGCCAGCAGGATGGTTTTGAGCATTGTTTCCTCCAGAAGGCCCAGCATTCCGACGCCGGCCCGGGGCTGTTCGGGCCGGCAAAGGCGCCTCCGGGCCGCGGGTGACCCGGAGGCGCGTTGCAGCCAAGGTTCAGGTGCGCGCGCTGCCCTGCAGGCGGACGCGGTCGAGCGCCACGGCGCCGATGATCACCAGCCCCTTGATGATGAACTGCCAGATGTCCGACACCCCCACGAGGGTGAGGCCGTTGCTCAGCACCGCGATGATCAGCGCGCCGATCAGCGTGCCCCAGATCGTGCCGATGCCGCCCACGAAGCTGGTGCCGCCCAGGATCACCGCCGCGATCGCGTCGAGCTCGTAGGACTGTCCCAGCTGCAAGCCGTTGGCCGCAAACAGCCGCGCCGCCGACATCACGCCACCCAATCCCGCGAGCAGGCCGGAGGTGGCGTAAACGAACAACAGGATCATCCAGACCTTGATGCCCGACAGCCGCGCCGCCGCGGGGTTGCCGCCCACCGCGTAGATCCACACGCCCAGCACTGTGCGCCGCAGCACGTACCAGGACAGGAGGATCACCAGCAGCGCGATGACCGCCAGCACCGGGATGCCGAAGCCGACGCCGAGCGGGATCGTGGCGTTGCCGATAAAGGCGAAAGGCAGGTCCGGGTTGAACACCGTGGTGTCCTCACCCATCAGGCGCGCCAGCCCGCGCACCGCAGTGAGCGAGCCCAGCGTGACGATAAAGGGCGGCAGCTTCGCGAAGGCGACCAGCGCACCGTTGATCAGACCGAAACCCAGGCCCGTGAGCAGCGCCGCCGGCACGCCGAGCCAGCCCCAGTCCGGGATCAGCGAGGCGATCAGCGCCGCCATGGCCGAGGCTGCCAGGATCGAGCCCACCGACAGGTCGATACCGCCGGTCAGGATCACGAAGGTCATGCCCGCGCCCAGCACCGTGTTGATGGCGGCCTGTTGCAGCACGATGGGAATGTTCTGCGCGGTCAGGAAGCCCTGTTCCGCCAGCTGGTGAAAGCCCAGCGCCAGCAGGATCAGCACCGGCAGCATGCCCAGCGCCTGGATCATGCTGCGAACACGCACCTGCCGTTCCGAGAGCCCGGCACCCCCGGTGGGTGCGGTGGCCTGCGGGATCTTCGCCTCGCTCATGGTTCTGTTCCTCCCCGCCGTCGCCGACCGTCAGGCTGCGACGCCCGCGCCGTAGCGCATGATGTTCTCCTGGGTGATGGCATCGCCGCCCGGGCCGCCGACCTCGCCCACCAGCCGCCCTTCGCGCATCACCAGCACGCGGTCGCAGGTGCCGATGATCTCCGGCAGCTCGGAGGAGATCACCACCACGCCGATCCCGCGCTTCGCGAGGTCGTCGATGAGGCGGTAGATCTCGGACTTCGCGCCGATGTCGACGCCGCGCGTCGGCTCATCCAGGATCAGCACGCGCGGCCCGATCTCCAGCCAGCGCGACAGCAGCACCTTCTGCTGGTTGCCGCCCGACAGGCTGCCCACCATCACCTGCGGGCTGGCCGCGCGCACGCGCAGCGCCTCGAAGGCCGCCACCGCCCGCCTGCGCGCGGCGGTGAGGTCGAGGATGCCGCGCGGCCGCGCGTCGCGGCAGATCACGCCGAGGTTGATGTTGGTGCCGCAGCTGAGATCGAGGAACAGGCCCAGCCCCTTGCGATCCTCGGTCAGGTAGGCGATGCCCGCGAGCAGCGCGTCCTCGGGCCCCTCGATCGCGACGGGCCTGCCGTCGACCAGCACCTCGCCGCCGCGCTTCGGGTCGGCACCGTAGATCAGCCGCGCCAGCTCCGTCCGGCCCGAGCCCACCAGCCCCGCGATGCCCAGCACCTCGCCCGCGTGCAGCGTGAAGGAGCAGGGGTGCACGCGCCGGCCGCCATCGGTGATGCCCCGCACCTCCAGCACCGCGGGGCCGCGGCTGCCGTGCGGGTCGTGCGTCTTGGTGTAGAAGGAGGACAGGTCGCGCCCCACCATCATCTTCACCAGCGTTTCGGCGGAAAGCTCCTCGCGTTCCAGCGTGCCGACGTAGCCGCCGTCGCGCAGCACCGTGACGCGGTCGGCCAGCTCGTAGATCTCGGCCATGCGGTGGCTGATGTAGAGGATCGCGATGCCGTCGGCGCGCAGCTGCCGCACCAGCGCGAAGAGCCGCTCGGTTTCGCGCGACGACAGCGCCGTGGTCGGCTCATCGAGCACCAGGATGCGCGAACGCCCGTGCAGGGCGCGCGCGATCTCCACCAGCTGCTGCTCCGCGATCGAGAGCGTGCCGACCTTGGTGTCCGGCGTGAAGGGCGCGCCCAGGCGTTCCAGCACCGGGCGGCTGCCGGCGACCATGGCGCGACGGTCGATCATGCCGCGGCGCGACGGCTCGGTGCCGAGATAGATATTTTCCGCCACCGTCAGGTTCGGGGCGAGCGCCAGCTCCTGATAGATGATGGCGATGCCGTGCCGCTTGGCGACGATGGGATCGGTGATCTCCACCGCCTCGCCGTCGATCAGGATCTCGGCGCCCGGATCGGCCCGGTAGGCACCCGAAAGGATCTTCATCAGCGTCGACTTGCCGGCGCCGTTCTCGCCCATCAGCGCCAGGACCTCGCCGCCCCAGGCCTGAAGGCGGACGCCGTTCAGCGCCTTCACGCCGGGAAAGGTCTTGGAAACGTTGCGCATCTCAAGCCTGGGACGCGTGTCGCCACGCATCGACATGCCGTCCGCCATGATGCCCTCCCAGTTTTTTCGTCTTTCTGGCAGGATAACATCACGGCGGCGGTGGCCGCGGCAATCAAACAGAACGACCCGTCAACGCGCCGGGCCGCCGGCTCGGGAAGGGCGGCGTCAGCCCACCAGCTTGCCCGCCCGCGGGTCGCGCTTTGCCAGCCGCGCCAGCAGGTATTCGACCTCCGAGCGCGCCGTGGCGCTCATCGCGGCGGCCGGCTTGCGCTGCGTGTCGCTGGCGATGATGCCGCGGCGCATCATCACGTATTTCCGTACCGCCAGTCCCACGCCCGGCTGCTGCTCGTAGCGCAACAGCGGCAAGTGTACGTCGAACAGGTCGTGCGCCGCGTCGCGCTCGCCCGCCAGGGCATGGCGCACCACGTCCACCAGCATGTCGGGAAAGGCGTAGCCGGTCATGGCGCCGTCGGCGCCGCGCTCCGTCTCGAAGTCGAGGAACAGACCGCCATTGCCGCACAGGATCGAGACGTGGCGCAGCGAACCCTCGGCTTCCCAGCGGCGCAGCGCGGAGATCTTTTCCAGTCCCGGCCAGTCCTCGTGCTTGAGCATCACGCAGCTCGGGTTCTCGGTGATGATGCGCCGCACCACGCCCGGGCTCATCACCACGGTGAAGTTCAGCGGGTAGTCCTGGATCACGAAGGGAATGTCCTCGCCGATCGCCTCCGCCGCCTGGCGGTAGTATCCGGCGATCTGGTCGTCGGTGCGCAGCGTGTTGGGCGGCGCGATCATCACCGCCGCGGCGCCCGCCTCCATCGAGGCCTGGGCCAGCGAGCGCATCGCGGCGAAGCCCGGCGCCGACACCCCCACGATCACCGGCAGCGACCCCGCGCGCCGGATGAAGCGGCGCGCGATTTCCAGCGCTTCCGCACCGTCGAGCTTGGGTGCCTCGCCCAGCACGCCCAGCACCGTCATGCCGTTGCCGCCGCACTCGCCGTAGAAGTCGGTCATGCGGTCGATGGAATCATAATCCACGCGGCCATCGGGGTGGAACGGCGTGGGTGCGATCGGGAAAACGCCCTTGGCATCGTTGAGGGGGGCAGGATCGAGCGGCATATCGGTGTTTCCTCCTGTTGTGTCGGTGCTGCTTCGTGCGTCAGTCACCAGTGTGGCCCGCCGCGGCGGAAGCGTCGCCTGATGGTCAGGCGCGACGATTGCGCCCAGGGCCCGGGCGCCGTGGCCGCGCCCGCCAGTGGGGCGCGGGGGTGATCAGGCAGCGGTCGCGCGGGATGCGCCGCACGGTCAGCCGGCGCCTGTTCCCGGTGCTGCTGGCCCGGACCATGCCACGCTCCTCCCCTCACTGAGGCGCCCGTTCGCGAGGCCGGGCGCTCTTGGAAAGGGAGCCTGCGATCCGTGGCGCCGCCCGTCAAACCCTGCCGGAGGATCGCCACACTCCATCCCGCCCATCCGCTCCGCGCCACCCATCCCCGGCTTGGCCGTCGCCGCGCCCCGTGCCATGGCGCCAGCACGGAACGGAACCCGGGGGGCACCGGGCTCCGGCAGGGCTGGCCGGAGGCGCAGGCCAGCAGGGCGGGTCAGCAGGGCCGGCCAGTGGGGCAGGGATATGCGATGATGGAGGATGCTGCAGCGCCGGAGCGGATCGACGGCACGGTGGTGTCGCGCGACGGAACCACCATCGGCTACAGCCGCTTCGGGGCCGGAACGCCGCTCGTGGTGTGCCACGGCGCCTTCAACGCGGCGGCGGACTGGGTGCGCTTCGCCCGGGCGCTGCGGGGATCGCACAGCGTCCTCCTGTACGACCGGCGCGGACGCGGGCGCAGCGAGGCGGGGCGGGGGCCGTACTCCCTCGCGGCCGAGATGGACGACCTCGCGGCGGTGGTGGCCCTGGCGGGGGACGGGGCGGCGGTGCTCGGGCACAGTTTCGGCGGGGGCTGCGCGCTGATGTACGCGTTGCGCGACGGCTTTCGCGGGCGCCTGGTGCTCTACGAGGCCATGAGCGCGCTGCCGCAGCCGTTGGGTGGCGCGCACCTGCCGGCACTCCGCGCCCTCGTGGCGGCGGGCGACCACGACGCCGCCACCGCCTTCGCGCTGGAGCACATCGTGCGCACGCCGCCGGAAAAGCTCGCGCTGCTGCGGCAAACCCCGCTGTGGCCGGGCATGGTGGCGCTGACGCCCGGCTTCGTGCAGGAGGCCGCGGCGCTGGACACGATCGCCCCCACCGCGGCGGAACTGGCGGCGCTGCGGGCGCGCCCCTGGCTGCTGCTGGGAGAGCGGAGCGAGCAGGACCCGAGCATGCGCTGCACAGCGGCGCTGGTGGAGCGCCTGCGCGGCGCCACGCTCTACCCCATCCCGGGCCAGGGCCACGCGGCGCACCTGTTCAACCCCGCCCTGCTGGCCCGGATCGTCGCGCGGTGCCTGGTGGAGGATTGAGGCTGGGGTTGGCTGGCTGATTGCCGTGGCCAGGGAGGGGGAGAAAGAATTCTCCCCTTTCCCGGACCCCTCCACCCTCATCTTTCTTTGAGACGCTGCCGCAGGAACGTGGCTGCCGGTGTGCGCTCCGGCTCACCGAGCCGGAGCGAGGGGCGCGTCAGTAAGCGCTGACAGGAAGCCTGGCTCTTCTGGATAGCGCCGGCGGCCACCGTATCGCGACCGGCCTGCACCGCTCCTGCGGCAGCGTCCCGGAAAAAGATGAGTGGGGGTCCGGGGGAGAGAATTCCTTCTCTCCCCCGGGACGCGCCCAACCCTCAGTTCGACCACCCGCCGTCGATCACCTGCGCGGTGCCGGTGGTGAAGGCGGACTCGTCCGAGGCCAGGTAGACCGCCAGCGCCGCCACTTCTTCCGGCCGGCCGACGCGGCCCACCGGCTGCCGCGCCACGAAGCCGGCGCGCACCGCGGCCTCGTCCTGCCCGCTGGCCGCGGCCTGGGCGCGGATGCGGTCCCGCAGCGAGGGGGACTCCACCGTGCCCGGGCAGATCGCGTTGCAGCGGATGCCGCGCGCCACGAAATCCGCCGCCACGGACTTGGTCAGCCCCACCACGGCGGCCTTGCTGGCGCCGTAGGCGAAGCGGTTGGGCACGCCTTTCACGCTGGAGGCGGCGGAGGCCATGTTGATGATCGAGCCGCCGCCCCTCTCCAGCATGCCCGGCAGCACGGCGCGGATGGTGTGGAACATCGCCGTCACGTTGACCGCGAAGGCGGTGTTCCAGTCCGCCTCGGTGCAGTCCAGCACCGTGCCGGCGTGTACCACGCCGACGCCGTTGAACAGCACGTCCAGCGGCCCCAGGGCGGCCGACAGCGCCGCGATGGCAGCGGCGTCGGTGACGTCGAGGCGGTGCGTCTCGCAGCCTTCCAACCCGGCCAGCGCGGCCTCGTCCCGGTCGGTGGCGATCACCCGCGCGCCTTCGCGCCGGAAGGCCTCGGCCGTGGCGCGGCCGATCCCCTGCGCCGCGGCGGTCACCAGCGCCGTCTTGTTTGAAAGTCGGCCTGCCATGCCAGCTGCTCCCCCGACCGCGTTTCCCCTGGACGGAAGCTTCGCGCTGCCGCCGGGCTTTGTCACGGGGCCTGACGGCAGCCAGGGGCGGTGCGGTGCGTCGGGCAGGGGGAGCCGGCCCCGAGCGGAACGGTGCCATCGGCACCCCGCCGCCGGAGGTCCTGGAAACCTCCGAACGGGAAACCTCCCTCGGGCGGAAACTCCGTGGCGACGGTCCCGGATGTTTCCCAGGTGCCCGCCTTGGACGAAAGGCCTGGGCGTCAACCTCCGGCGGAAACTCTGAGCGCCTGTCCTGGGCAGAAGTCCCGGGCGTAAACCTTTGGCGAAAGCTCCGGGCGGAACCCCCCCCTGGCGGATCGGCGCCGGCGGGTGTTCTGTAGAACGCAAGAGCCGAGCAACGGCCTTCACCCGACCGGAGAAACGCCCATGCCTCACCGCCCATCCGAACCACTATCGCGTCGCCTGACGCTGTTCTCGCCGCTGGCGCTGCTGGCCGCGCCGCGCCTCGCCGCCGCCCAGACTGGCGCAGGCCAGGCCGCCACCTGGCCGGACCGGGCCGTGCGCATCATCGTGCCCTATACGCCGGGCGGCGCCGCCGACATCGCCGCGCGCCTGATGGGCGAACGCCTCACACCGCTGTGGAAGCAGCCGGTGGTGGTGGAGAACCGCGCCGGCGGCAACGGGATCGTGGGCACCGAGGTGGTGGCGAAGTCGCCGCCCGACGGGCTCAATCTCGCCTGCGTGTCGGTGGTGCACGCGGTGAACGTCGCGCTCTACAACACGCCCTACGACGCGCTGGACGACTTCACCGTGGTGACGGTGATCTATTCCGTGCCGCTGGTGATGGTGGCCGCGCCCGACTTCCCGGCGAACACCCCCGCCGAGGCGGCCGCGCTGATGAAGCGTGAGCCCGCGCGCGCCAACTTCGCCGGCACCGGCGGCACGGTGCACCTGGCGGGCGCGATGTTCGCCGCGCGCACGAAGCAGGACATCGAGCACGTGCCCTATCGCGGCAGCACCGCCGCGCATCCGGACCTGATGGCCGGCCGGGTCTCGGTGATGTTCGACACGCTCCCCGCCGTGCTGGGCCACGTGCAGTCGGGCAAGCTCAAGGCGCTCGCCGTGACCAGCCCGGCGCGGCTGCCGACCTTGCCCAGTGTTCCCACCATGATCGAGAGCGGCTTCGACGGCTTCGAGGCCTCCACCTGGGGCGCGATCCTGGGACCCAAGGGCATGCCGGCCCCGGTGGTGGACAAGATCGCGGCCGACACCCGGGCGGTGTTCGCCGACGACGCGATGCACGCCCGCCTCGATGCCCTGGGCGCCACCGCCGTGTGCAACCCGCCCACCGAGGCCACGGCCTTCGTGCGGAGCGAGATCAGCAAGTGGTCCGCCGTCGCCAAGCAGGCCGGGATCGAGCGGCAGTAGGGCCGCTCAGTTTGTTCGCGCCGGCCGACGGTGGTCGCCGCCAGGGAGGCGGGAGAAGGCATTCTCCCGCCTCCCCGGACCCCTCCACCCTCATCTTTTTCCGGGACGCTGCCGCGCAAGCGTGATGAAGGTTGTGCGCTCCGACTCACGGAGCCGGAGCGAGTGACAGGTCCGCCCGCGCTGACAGGAAATCTGTTCTTTTCAGCAGCGCCGGCTGCTGCCGTTCCGCGACCGGTTTTCACCGTTCCTGCGGCAGCGTCTCAGAAAAAGATGAGCGGGGGTCTGGGGGAGAGAATTCCTTCTCTCCCCCGGGACGCGTCCGCAAACGCAACCCCGAAGATTGCAGCAAAGGACCATTGGCGCCGGCGGCTTCGGCCCAGGCAGGGACGAGGCAGCGGTACGCCCTCCCGGTTCAGCCGCCCGCCACAGTCATGCCCTCGACACGGAGCGTCGGGCTGTCGGTGCCACGATGGATGCGCAAGTCGTCGGCGGCCGCGAGGTGGAGGAACATGTCGCCGAGGTTGCCCGCCACGGTAAGGCCGCTCACCGCCTCGGCGATCTGCCCATCGCGGATCGCGAAGCCGGCGGCGCCGCGGCTGTAGTCACCGGTCAGGATGTTGGCGCCCTGGCCGATCAACTCGGTGACGTAGAAGCCTTCGCGGATGTCGGCGATGATCGCCTCGGGCGAAAGGGTGCCTGGCTCCAGCCACAGGTTGCTCGGCGCGGGCGAGGGCACCCCGCCGGCGGAGCGCGCCGCGTGGCCCGTCGGGCGCAGCGCCAGCTGCCGCGCCGCGCGGCTGTCCAGGATCCAGGAGCGCAGCACGCCGTCCTCCACCAGCGTGAGCGGCGCGCCCGGCTGCCCTTCGCCGTCGAAGGGGCGGGAGCGGAGCGCGCGCGGGCGGGTCGGGTCGTCGCGCACCGTCAGGCCCGCGGCCAGGACGCGCTCGCCCATGCGTTCGCGCAGGAAGGAGGTGCCGCGCGCCACGGCTGCGCCGCTGACCGCCGCGGCCAGGTGGCCGACCAGCGTGGCCGCGACGCGCGGGTGGTAGACCACCGGCATCCGTCCGGTGGGGAGGCGCCCGGGGTTCAGGCGGCGGATGGCGCGGGCCGCGACCTCGCGCCCCACGGTTGCCGGGTCATCCAGGTCGGTCAGGTGGACGGCGGACAGGTACTCGTAGTCCCGCTCCATCGCCGTGCCGTGCCCGGCCAGCGCGGTCAGCGACAGGTGGTGGGCGGAGCGCGTGTACTCGCCGCAAAAGCCGTTGCTCGCCACCAGCGCCACGGTGCGCCGGTTCCAGCCGGCCTCGGCGCCCTTGCTGTTGGTGATGCCGGCCACCGCCAGGGCGGCGTCCTCGGCCTGGGCGGCGCGCTCCGTCAGGTCGTGGACGTCGGGCTGGGCGCCGCTGACGAGGTCGAGGCCGGTGCCGTCGAAAGCGGGCGGCTCGAAGCGCACCGCCTCGGGCAGCGCGGCGAAGCTGTCCTCGGGCACGGCGCGGGCCATGGCCACGGCGCGCTCGGCCAGCGGCGGGAAGCCCAGCGGGTCGGTGTCGCCGGTGGACACGATCGCCTGCCGCCGGCCGCCGCGCGTGGCGACGAGGACGCGCAGGCCGAGCTCGGTGCTCTCGGCGCGCTCGATCCGCTCCACCGTGCCGAGGCGGCGCGTGACGGACAGGCCCACGTCGCGCACCAGCACGGCATCGGCCGCGTCGGCGCCGGCCGCCCGGGCGGCGGCCACCAGGTCGCGCAGCCGGTCGGTGGTCGTGCTCACGCCGCCAGCATCTCGCTGATGTTGGCGAGGTTCGGGACCTTGGCAGTGGGACCCAGCGCGGTCAGCGTCGGCTTGCCGCGGAAGGCAGCCGCCGCGGCGGCCTGGACCTGTTCCACGGTGACGGCGGCGATCTTCGCCTTGGTTTCCTCGACCGGCACGATGCGGCCGTGGACCTGGAGCTGGCGGGCCAGCTGCTCGCAGCGGCTGCCGGTGGATTCCAGGCTCATCAGCAGCGAGGCGCGAAGCTGCGCCTTGGCACGGTTCAGCTCGTCCTCGGTCACGTCGCGCTGGACGCGGCGCAGCTCCTCCAGCGTCACGGGCACCAGCTCGGCCGCCTGGTCCTCGCCGGTGCCGGCGTAGATCGCGAACATGCCGCTGTCCCGGAAGGGCGAGTGAAAGGAGTAGATCGAGTAGACGAGGCCGCGCTTCTCGCGGATTTCCTGGAACAGGCGCGACGACATGCCGCCGCCCAGCAGCCCGCTCAGCAGCATGGTCGGGTAGTGCATCGGGTCGGCGTAGCCGGGGCCGGGGAAGCCCAGCACGACGTGGACCTGATCGAGTTCGCGGTCCTCGCGGAACTCGCCGCCGGTGTAGCGGGCGGGCTCGGCCGCGTGCTCGTCCGGGGTGGGCAGGTCGGCGAAGTGTTGGCCCACCATCTCCACCAGCTTGTCGTGATCCAGGGCGCCGGCCGCGGCCACCACCATGCGCGACGGGCCGTAGTGGCGGCGCATGTAGTTGCGCAGCGTGTCCCTGGGCATCGTCTCGATGATCGAGGAGGGGCCCAGCGTCGGGCGGCCCATCGCCTGATCGCGGTAGGCGGTGGCCTGGAAGTGGTCGAAGACGATGTCGTCGGGCGTGTCGTTGGCCTGGCCGATCTCCTGCAGGATCACGCCGCGCTCGCGCTCCACCTCCTCGGGCGCGAAGGCGGAATGGGTCAGGATGTCGCCGATGATGTCGACGGCCAGCGGCAGGTCGTCCTTCAGCACCTTGGCGTAGTAGGCGGTGTTCTCGCGCGCCGTGTAGGCGTTGAGGTGGCCGCCCACGTCCTCGATCTCACGCGCGATGGCGGCGGCGTCGCGCCGCTCGGTGCCCTTGAAGGCCATGTGCTCGAGGAAGTGCGACACGCCGTTCTCGTCCGCGTTCTCGTCGCGGGTGCCGGCATGGACGTAGGCGCCGAAGGAAGCGGTCTCGACCTGGGGCATCGTGTCGGACACCACGGTGAGGCCATTGGGCAGGCGCGTCAGGCGCACGGCGTCGGTCATAGGGCGGGCGGGTCTTTCCGGAAGCGATCGGGCCTGGGGCGCGAGGGCGCGCCGGCCCGGAAGGTGAGGGTCTGGCGCGCAATGTAGGGTCGATCGGCGGCCGGTGCGACCCACCCGCTTCGGGATGCCGGTGCCTGTGCCTTTCCGGGGGGCGTTGCGGTGCGCCGGCGCGGGTTCGCCTTACTTCCTTACCATCTTACTATCTTACCATCTTACTTCCGGACCGGCCCCGCGCCGCCGGTCGGCGGGCGCGGTTCTGCTGCTGATTATATTCCTATATCATCCGCCGCCCTCCGCCCGCAAGCGAAGCGGCGGCCTCGATGGCGCCTCCGGTGGAAGGGGCCGGCCCGGGTGGACCGGCCCCCCTCCCGTCGCGGCTCAGCGCGCCGGCGTGGCCGTGCCGGTGTTCGGGGCGCCAGTGTTCGGGGCGCTGGTGTTCGGCGTGCCGGCCGGCGGCGGGGCGTCGGGGCGCGGCGAACGGTTCTGCGCCCCCTCGGGACCACGGTCCGGGCCACGATCGGGCCCATGGGGGCCGCGCGGCGGCGGGGCGAGCTCCACCGCATCGGCGGCGCTGGTGCCCAGGGCACGGGCGGCGATCACCTTGCCCAACGGGTTCGACAGGCCCTCGCCCCGCACGAACAGGGTCTGGCCCACCGCGAGCCGGGCGGCCAGGCGCTGCGCCTCGGGCGGCGGCAGGCGGATGATGGTGCCGTCCTCCAGCACCGCGCCGTTGAGGTCGCCGCGCGGCCCGTGCAGCTGCAGCTTCACGCGGCCGGTGGCCTCGATCGGCGTGCCACCCATGCCGGGACCACCCATGGGACCGCCCATGGGACCAGGCGGCGGACCATCGTGCGGGCGGCCGGGGCCGCGCCCGTCCGGGCCGCGCCCCGCCCGGAAGCCGGGGCCGTGGTCGGGACCGGCCCCAGGACCGCCCTCCGGGCCACCCCCAGGGCCACCCCCAGGGCCGCCCATGGGACCAGCTTCGGGACCGCGCGGCGGCGGGCCACCGGGCGGGCCCATGTCGGTGACGCTGACGTTGCTGGCGTCGTTGGTGACCTGCATCGCCTGCACCATCGGGACGGAGCGGGCGCGCAGGCCGCGCACCGTCACGGCGTCGCCGGGCTTCACCGCGAAGACCAGCTGCGTGCCCAGGTGCGGCGGCAGGTGGACCTCGGTGCCGTCCTCCAGGATCAGCCCGTCCACGTCGCCGCGCGGCGTCAGGCTGTACTGCGCGACGCGGCCCTTGGTGGCGGGCAGCTGCGCCGGGTCGTAGAGCGAGGCGTTCTGCGCCAGCGCCACGCCGCCGGCACTGAGCAGCAGCGCGCCGGCCAGCAGCGTGAAGCGGAAGCGGCGGGATGGGGAGGCCGGCCCGGCCGTCCCGCGGGGGGTGTTGTCAGGGGTGGTCATCGGCGTCCTCTCGCGTCTTGCTCCCGGGCGAAACACCCGGGGAAGACGTGCTTTGCAGGCGGCGTGCCAGAGTTCAGGTTGTTGTTTTCAATAGAAAATCCTTCTGTCTGGCCCGGCGCGGGGCGTCCGGCTTCCCGACAAGGGCGTCCGGTTTCCGGACCGTCAGGGGGGTAGCAACCTGCCAGCCTCCGCCGGGCTGGCGCCTCCCCCACCGGGCGCCTCCACCACCGGACGCCCACTCCGGACGCGGGCTCTGCGCCCGGTCGGACCGTAGCCGTGACGGCTCGGCGCCCGCGTCGGGCGGCCGGGTCGCGGCGTCGGCCAGCGCCGCCGCGACCGTCCGGGCGCCGGGGCGGGTGGGACGCGAAGCTGGCTCAGTAGGTCTTCATGGCCAGGTGCGGGATGCCCGCATCCATGAACTGCGGGCCGAAGGCGGTGAAGCCGAGCTTCTCGTAGAGCCCGAGCTTGTCGATCTGCGCCGCGAGAAAGAAGCGCTCGACGCCGAGCGCGCGGCAATGGGCCATCGCGGCCGTCAGCATCTGCCGCGCGATGCCCGAGCCACGGCGGTCCTGGCGCACGGCCACGCGGCCGATCTTGGCGTGTTCCGGCAGGAGGACGACCCGCAGCGTTCCCACCACCTCGCCTTCGTGGATGGCGACGAAGTGCGTCGCGGCGGGGTCGTACTCGTCGACCTCCTCGTCCGCGGGGACGCCCTGTTCCACGACAAACACCGCGTGCCTCAGCGCCAGCGCGGCCCTGCCGAGCGTGGAGGCGGCGGGGACCCGGATCACGCTGGCCTTGCGCAGAACCTCCGACATCGAACCCTTGCTCCCCACCTCGCCGACCGGGCGTCCGGTCCGTGCGGCGCCCTTCTATCCGAGGCGCGCCGGCGGCTCCATCGCTGCCCCGGCGATGCGGGCGGCGGGAACGGGCCGCTTCCTGCCCCCGCCGGTCAGCGTCGTGACATTCGCGGTCCGCCCGCCGGTCAGCGCCGTGAGACCCCCCGCCCCGCCCGTCCGGCCCCGTTCCGCCGCCCCTGGCCGGGGGCGGGTGCCGCGGCCGCCGCCCCGCCGCCGCGCAGCAGCGCCTGCCACAACTGTTCCGCCGCCGGGGCGCGGCGGTCGCCGTCGCGGAACAGGCGGATCTCCAGCGCGATGTCGTGGCGGGCCGGGGCGGCGCGGAGGAGGCGCCCGGCCTCGATCTCCTCCTCCGCGAGGGTGAGCGGCAGCCAGGCCAGGCCGTGGCCTTGCCGCGCCATGGTCATCAGCGTGGCCGCGAGGTGGGAGGTGAACACGACTTCCCCGGCGTTTCGTGCCGTGCCGTGGCCCGCCGCGCGCAGGATGCGGCCGAGGCCGGACGCCTCGCTGTAGCCCAGCAGCCGCGTCGGCCCCGCGCCGTTCTCCGCTTCCCTGGCGCCGCGCCCGACCCCGGTTCCGCGCGGTTCGGCCCGCGGTGCGCCGTCCCGGGGCGATCCTGCCGGCTCCATCCCGGCTCGTTCCGGCGTGGGGTGTCGGGGCCGCAGCGGCCAGGCGGGCCGGCCGCGCGCGTCGGGGGCGCAGAGCGGCACCAGCGTGTCGCGGCCCACGACGAGGCTGGGGAAGCGCCCCGGCTCCAGCGGCAGCGGCATGGCCGGGTGGTGGTGGCAGAGCAGGAACTGCACCTCGCCGCGCAGCAGCAGCCGCTCGCAGGCCTCCAGGCTGTCGGAAACGAGGTTGATCGCGCCCGTGCCCATTTCGCCAGGGTCCATCCCACCCAGATCCATCCCACCCAGGCCCATCTCACCGGCGCCCGCGTTCACGGCGGCGGGGAGGGGCGGCGTTCCGGCGGGGCGCGTTCCCGGCGCGCCGGGACGGTGGCGGCCTGCCGCGGCAAGGGGCGCCGGTGGCCGCGATGCCGGCGCGCCGGCCTGGGGGCGGGCCGGCCCGGGTGCGGCGGGCGCGCCGAGGGCGCGGTGCTGGCGGATCCAGGCGGGAAAGAAGGTGAAGGACAGGGCGTGGGTGGCCGCGATCGAGAGCGCCTCCGCCCCGGTGCCGCCCGCCGCGCGGGTGTCGCGCCGGGCGCGGGCGAGGTCCTGCAGGATCGTCGCGGCGAGGGGGCGGAAATGCGCGCCCGCCGCGGTCAGCTCGGCCCCGGCGGGATGGCGGTGGAACAGCGCGGTGCCGACCCAGTCCTCCAGCGCCCGGATGCGCCGGCTGAAGGCCGGCTGCGACACGTGGCGCGCTTCCGCCGCGCGGGAAAAGTTCCGCGTCTCGGCCAGGGCGCGGAAATCCTCCAGCCAGTCCAGTTCCACGTCGATGCGTCCCGCGCATAAGGTGAACCGATCTTGGCATTGGCCGCACGAGAGGGCGAGGGCTAGAGCCGGCGCTGTTCAGTGCGGAGCGCGCAGGCCGGGTCATGCGGCCCGCGCATCCCGCGACGGGGGCGGGCGGAAGGATCCGCCCCGGCCGCCGGGACGACCAGAGGAGGAGCCGAGCGCCATGCGCATCGTGGACGTTGTCGAGATCACCAAGCCGATCAGCTCGCCGATCCGCAACGCCTATATCGACTTCACGAAGATGACCACGAGCCTGGTGGCGGTGGTGACCGACGTGGTGCGCGACGGGCGGCGGGTGGTGGGCTACGGCTTCAACTCCAACGGCCGCTACGGCCAGGGCGGGCTGATCCGCGAACGCTTCCGCGACCGCATCCTGGAGGCCGCGCCCGAGACGCTGCTCGATGCCACGGGCGAGAACCTCGACCCGCACAAGGTCTGGGCGGCGGCGATGCGCAACGAGAAGCCGGGCGGCCATGGCGAGCGCTCCGTCGCGGTGGGCACGATCGACATGGCGGTGTGGGACGCGGTGGCGAAGATCGCCGGGGTGCCGCTGTTCCGCCTCCTGGCGGAGCGCGAGGGCGTGGAGGCCAACCCGCGCGTCTTCGTGTACGCGGCCGGCGGGTATTACTACCCGGGCAAGGACGACACGGCGCTGCGGGCGGAAATGCGCGGCTACCTCGACCGCGGCTACAACGTCGTGAAGATGAAGATCGGCGGCGCGCCGATCGCCGAGGACCGGCGGCGCATCGAGGCGGTGCTGAGCGAGATTGGGAGCCAGGCGCAGCTCGCGGTGGATGCCAACGGGCGCTTCGACCTCGAGACCGCGATCGCATACGCCAAGATGCTGCGGGAGTATCCGCTGTTCTGGTACGAGGAAGCGGGCGATCCGCTGGACTACGCGCTGCAGGCCGCGCTGTCCGAGTTCTACCCCGGCCCGATGGCCACCGGCGAGAACCTGTTCTCGCACCAGGACGCGCGCAACCTCCTGCGCCACGGCGGCATGCGGCCCGACCGCGACTGGCTGCAGTTCGACTGCGCGCTGAGCTACGGGCTGGTGGAATACCTGCGCACGCTCGACGTGCTCAAGCAGTTCGGCTGGTCGCCCCGCCGCTGCATCCCCCATGGCGGGCACCAGATGTCGCTCAACATCGCGGCGGGGCTGGGGCTGGGCGGCAACGAGAGCTACCCGGACCTGTTCCAGCCCTATGGCGGCTTTCCCGACGGCGTGCGGGTGGTGGACGGGCACATCACCATGCCGGACCTTCCGGGCATCGGCTTCGAAGGCAAGTCCGACCTGATCCGCGAGATGCGCGCCCTCGCGGAGTAGGGGCGGGGTGTTCCGGTGGGGCGCTGTTCCGGGGGAGAGAAGGAATTCTCTCCCCCGGACCCCCACTCATCTTTCTTTGGGACGCTGCCGCGGGAACGTTGAAGGTGAGTCGCGGAACGGATACCGCCGGCGCTGCCCAGAAGAAGCAAAACTTCCTTTCAGTCCTTGCTGACGCGTCCCTCGCTCCGGCTCGGTGAGCCGGAGCGCAAGACCCTGACCACGCTCCCGCGGCAGCGTCGGAGAAAAAGATGAGGGTGGAGGGGTCCGGGGAGGGGGAGAATTCTTTCTCCTCCTCCCTGGCTACGGCGACCAACGCGGCGATTGCGGCACGACCGTTCCGGCGGCTAGCGTCCCTTTCCGGCACCGGCGCGGCGTTGCCGCACGGCCGCTCCGGCCCTGCCTGCCGCATCCCGGACGAGGATGGAGAGAGCGCGCAGCATGTCCGACCTGCAGGATGCGACCCGCGAGATCGAGGCGGAGGATCCCGCCAGCTTCCCGAGCCTGACCCAGGCCGAGATCGACCAGCGGGTTTTCGACCTTTACGACGAGTACTGCCACGGCAGCATGGACCGCCGCACCTTCCTGCTGCGCGCCGCCGCCATCACCGCGGGCGGGCTGGCGATGGCGCAGGCGCTGCTGCCCCGCTACGCCCAGGCGCAGACGATTTCCTTCACCGACGAGCGCATCGTGGCGCACTACGTGAACTACCCCTCGCCGGGCGGGAACTCGGGCACGATGCGCGGCTATCTCGTGCAGCCCAAGGGGACGGGGCCGTTCCCGGCGGTGATGGTGATCCACGAGAACCGCGGTCTGAACCCGTATATCGAGGACGTGGCGCGCCGCGTCGCGGTGGAAGGCTACGTGGCGCTGGCGCCCGACGGGCTGGCGCCGGCGGGCGGCTACCCGGGCAACGACGACGACGGGCGCGACCTGCAGGCCAAGCTCGACCAGGGGAAGCTGCGCACCGACATGCTCAACAGCGCCCGCTACCTGCGCGCCCTGCCGGTGGCGAACGGCAAGCTCGGCATCACCGGCTTCTGCTGGGGCGGCACCACCACGAACTACCTGGCCACCGCGCTGGGTGCCGATCTGCAGGCGGCGGTGCCCTTCTACGGCGCGGCGCCGGACCTCGCGACCGTGCCGCAGATCAAGGCGCCGATCCTGGCCAACTTCGCCGAGAACGACCCGAACATCGACGCGCTCTGGCCCGGCTACGAGGCGGCGCTGAAGGCGAACAATATCCCCTGCGAAGGCTACATCTACCCGGGCACCCAGCACGGCTTCCACAACAACTCCACGCCCCGCTACGACGAGGCCGCGGCGAAGCTGGCCTGGGACCGCACGCTGGCGCATTTCCGCAAGTACCTCGTCGGCTGAGGTCGGGCGGTTCCGCGCGAGGGTTCGGAGGCGGGATGTCCCGGGGGAGAGAAGGAATTCTCTCCCCCGGACCCCCACTCATCTTTTTCCCAGACGCTGCCGCGGGAACGGTGAAAGCGGCTCGCGGTACGGCGGCCGCCGGCGCCATCCAGAAAAACCGGGCTTCCTGTCAGCACTTGCTGACACGTCCCTCGCTCCGGCTCGGTGAGCCGGAGCGCACCGCCCTGGCCGCCTTCCTGCGGCAGCGTCCCGGAAAAAGATGAGGGGCGAGGGGTCCGGGGAGGGGGAGAATTCCTTCTCCCTCTCCCTGGCC
The DNA here is from genome assembly GCF_042433915.1 of Roseomonas elaeocarpi. Taxonomy (NCBI): domain Bacteria; kingdom Pseudomonadati; phylum Pseudomonadota; class Alphaproteobacteria; order Acetobacterales; family Roseomonadaceae; genus Roseomonas; species Roseomonas elaeocarpi. Next base: position 268,479 of record NZ_JBHLUN010000001.1, read on the forward strand.
ACGGCAAGCCGCCGGAACAGCTCGCCCCGCCGCCTCAGATCACCACCCGCGCGACCCGGTTCAGCAGTGTCCGCGCCACGCTGTAGCCGGCGCTCAGCGAGGTTTTCGGGTTGGCCGGCGAGGGGTGGCCCGCGAGGCGGATGGTGAAGTCGGCGCAGGCGGAGCGGACCGCGACCTCGTGCTCGTTGCGGGTGACGGTGGGGTCGGCCACCAGCTGCACCGCCGTTTGCTCGAAGCCCAGCCCGGCCAGCGCCACCGCGGCGGCGACGTTGGCGTTCTGCGGGAAGCGCTGCGCCGCCTCGCGCGCGGTGCCGGTGAAGAACACCGTGGCCTCGCGCAGCGTGGCGAGGTCCGCCATCTCTTCCGCCGCGGTGCCGCGCCAGGCGGCGGGCGGCTTGCGGCCGACATAGGTGACCGCTTCCAGCCCCGACAGCCGCGCGGCGCCCAGCGCGTCGAGCCCGCCCACGGCGCCCGCTGGCAGGATCAGCTGCGCGCCGCCCGCTTGCGCCGCGTCCTCCAGCGCGGTGTGCAGCGCCGGGTCGGCCAGGGCGCCGACGCTGATCACCACGAGGTCGCGGCCCGAGCGCAGGACCGCCGCGCCGTGGGCCCGCACCGCCGCGTGGCCGGCGCATTCGGCGACCACCGCCGGGCCGGTGGCCAGGAAAGGGTCGAGCGCCGTGTGGACCGTGGCGTCGCGCGCCACCGGGTGGGCGCGCAGCAGCGCCTCGGCCCGCGCCTCGCCGCCCGGACGGGTGAGGATCGCCAGGTGCTCCAGCGGGGCCGGCAGCGCGGCGGCGAGCGCGTCCAGCACCGTGGCGGCCATGCCGCCGGCGCCGATCAGGCCGAGGCGCTCCATCGCTCAGCGCCCCCCGCCGTGGCGGGTGGACGGGCCACGCGGCGGTGCGGCTTGCGGGCCGTGGGCGGCGTGCATCGGGATGAGGCTTGGGGGGCGGGTCATGCGCGGCACCATGCCAGAGGAAGGGATGACGGAGGAGGCGGGGAAGAGGTTGAGGAAAGACAGGGGGGACCCGGAGGCCCACCGGGGGGCACGCCTCAGCCGCTGCCGGGCGGTGGTGGTGCGGGCGGGTCGCCGGTGGCGTCCTCCGCCTCGAAGCGGGCGAGGCGCTCGTGGAGGCGCTGGCGGTGGATCCCGAGGCGGCGTGCGGCCTCGGCGCGGTTGTTGTGGCTGGCCAGGAGGGCGCGGCGGATCATCGCGCGCTCCAGCCGGGCCAGGGCGGTCGGCAGGTCGCCCGAAAGCCAGTCGACCGGCTCCTCGGGGGTCTCGCCCGGCGAGATGGCGGCGGTGCTCTCCGGTGAGGAAGCGGTGCGGCGCGCTGCGTCGGCGGGGGCCGCGGTGCCGGCCGGGATCGCGCCCGGGATGGCGGCGGCTGCGTCCAGGAAGTCGAGGTCGGCGGCCTCCACCACCGGGCGGCGCAGCAGGGCGGCCACGCGGTCGGCGGCGTTTCGCAGCTCCCGCACGTTGCCAGGCCAGGGATGCGCCACCAGCCGCGCCGCGGCGCCGGGGGACAGGCGCGGCGGCGTCCGGCTGCCCGAGGGTCCGGCCGGCGCCTTCGCGGTGGCCAGCGCCAGGAAGTGTTCCCACAGCGGCACGATGTCGGCCAAGCGCTCGCGCAGAGGGGGCAGGTGCAGCGGCACCACGCCCAGGCGGTAGAACAAGTCCTCGCGGAAGCGGCCCTCGCGCACCGCGGCCGCGAGGTCGCGGTGGGTGGCGGCCAGCACGCGCACGTCCACCGGCACGGCGCGCGCGCCGCCCATCGGGCCGCCCAGCGGCGTCACCTGCCGTTCCTGCAGGGCGCGCAGCAGCTTGGCCTGCATGGCGGGCGGCATGTCGCCGATCTCGTCGAGGAACAGCGTGCCGCCATCGGCCTCGCGGAAGGCGCCGGGGCGGTCGGCGGTGGCGCCGGTGAAGGCGCCGCGGACGTGGCCGAACAAGAGGCTTTCCAGCAGCTCCGCCGGGATGGCGGCGCAGTTCACCGCCACGAAGGGTTTCCCGGCACGGCGCCCGTGGCGGTGGATCGCCTGGGCCACGACTTCCTTGCCGGTGCCGGTCTCGCCGGTGATCAGCACCGTGGCGTCGCTGTCGGTGAGCAGGCCGATCGTCTTCTGCACGCCCCGCATCGCGGCGCTGCCGCCCACCATCTCGCCCTCGTCCGCCGCCTCGGCCTCCGGCGCAGGTTCGGGCGGCGGGGCGGCGGCCGCGAGGAGGCGGGTGAGCAGGCCCGCGAGGTCGTCGCGCCCCACCGGCTTGGCCAGGTGGTCCACCGCCCCCAGGCGCATCGCCTCGATGGTGTTGCTGGCGGTGGGCACGGCGGTCAGCACCGCGACGGGCGGCGGCGCGGGCAGGGCGCGGATGCGGCGCAGAACCTCCAGCCCGTCGAGGCCCGGCATCCGCAGGTCCAGCAGCACCGCGTCGATCCCGGGGTGGCCCAGGCGCGCCAGGGCGGCAAGGCCGTCGGGTGCCTCGGCGGTGCGGTGGCCGAGGTCGCCCAGGGTTTCCGCGAGCCCTTCGCGCAGGGCCGCGTCGTCGTCCACGATCAGGATGGTGGCCATGCGGCGGTGTCCGGCGAAGGGGTGGGCGAAGGGGTGGTTGCCTCGGGGAGGAGGATCAGGAAGCGCGTGGGATGGCCCGCGCCGCCGGGATCGTCCAGCAGGAGCCGGCCGCGCTGCGCCGCCACCAGTTCCCGCGCGATGGCGAGGCCGAGGCCGGTGCCTTCGGGCCGGCCCGTGACGAAGGGCTCGAACAGCGTGTCGCGCAGCGACGGATCGACGCCCGGCGCCCCGGGCGCCACGGTGTTTTCCACCGCGATCGCCAGCGTGCCGTCCCGCCACCCGGCCAGGAGGCTGACCGTGCCGCCCACCGCGGTGTGGCGGACGGCGTTGTCGAGCAGGCTGTCCACGGCGCGGCGCAGCAGCGCGGGGTCGAGGCGCGCGGTGCCGCTGCCCTCATGGCGCAGCGCCACGCCGGCCGCCGCGGCGCGCTCCGCATGGGCCTCGGCGCAACTGGCCAGCAGGGCGTCGAGCTGCACGATCTCCGGCACCGGCTCGTGCCGCTGCGTCATGGCGAGCAGCTCGCGCAGCAGGGTGTCGAGGCGGCCGACCTGCGCCAGCACGTCGCCCAGCGCCCGCACGCGCCGCGCCTCGTCGCCCGCCAGCGCGTTCTCGGCCTTCAGGCGCATGGCGGCCAGCGGGTTGCGGATCTCGTGCGCCAGCCCGGCGGCGACGCGGCCCAGCGCCGCCAGCCGCTCGCTCTCGGCCACCTGCCGGCGCAGCGCCTCGGAGCGCGCCCGGGCCTCGGCCAGCCGCGCGCCGGCCCGGTTCAGCGCGCCCACGATGCGATCGAGGTCGCGCTCGCCGGGCAAGGGCAGGGCGAGGCGGTCGTCGCCGGCGGTCAGCGCCGCCTCCACCCGGCCGACGCGGCGCGACCAGTCCCGCAACAGCCAGAACACCCAGACCGAGAGCAGCAGCATCACCGCCAGCAGCGCCGCGAGGCCGAGCTGCAGCCCGTGATCGGCCTCCACGCCTTCCGCATCGGTCAGTGCCCAGGCGGTCAGCCCGGTGATCGGGCCGGGCAGCGGGCAGGCGGCGAGCAGCCGCGTCGCCCCGTCCGCGCGCCAGGACCGCGCCACGGTCGTGTCCTCGCGCAGCGCCGCGCCGGCCGCGCTGCGCAGCCAGGCCTCCGTGAGGGAGGTGCCGGTCCCGTCGGTGGGCGGAGCACCCGCGGCGCCACCCGCTGGCCCGCCCGGCACATCGCCGGCCGCGGTGTTCCCGGCAGGGGTGCCCGGCGCCGCCGCGTCCCCGGCGGAAACCCCGCTGGCAGGATCGGCGGCGGGCGTCCCCTCCGCCCGGGCGCGCAGCCAGCGCTCGCCCCAGGCGCGCGGCCGCCGCCGCGGCAGGCGGATCGCGGTGAGCGGCCCGGCCTCGCTCTGCCACACCCCGCCGGCGACGCCCGGCTGCCGCGCCAGCGCCACCGCCACCACGGCGCCGAGCGACTGTTGCAGCGCCGGATCGTCGGGCGGCGGCACCGGGCCGCTCCAGTCCGTGCTGTAGAAGCCGTAGCGGTCGCGGATCAGGTCGCAGGCCCGCGCCACGATCGCCTCGCCCCGCGCGACCTGCGCCTCGACCGACTGGGTGGAGGCGCGCACGAGCAGCAGCGCCGCCGCGACCGACACCGCGAGCGACAGGAGCCACAACACCACGAGCCGGACACGGAGGGCATTCATCCAGGGGAACCAACGATGGCAGGGGCGGCAGGGTGGCACCGCTGCGGCAGGTCGCGAAGGGTTGGGGGTGTCGCGCGGTGGCCAGGAGAGGCGCTGCCTCTCCCGGACCCTCTCGGCTCAGGGTGGCAGGGCCACCCCGAGATCCCGCCGGGGAATTGGTGCCGCCTGATTGCCGGAGGTGCTGCGGGCCGATTGGGCCGTGCGCGTGTCCGGGTGACCGAGGTGCCAGCGAGGCGAGGTATCCAACGCCGATCCGGCCGCGCGCGGGTTCAGGCAGGGCATGGAGAAGAATCCATGAGGCCGCGCGGGCTGCCTTGGCAGTCGCCGGAGAGCATGGCTCTCCGGCGTGAGCCGACCAGGGAACGGGCACGCGCCTGAGCCTCGGAGCGCCAATTCCCGGGAGGTCCAGGAACCTCAGGTTCCTGGCGGATGGGGGCTCCGGGGGAAGGCGGAGCCCTCCCCAGGGACGGGGCGACGCCGAACCGGAGCGACCTCCGAACCACCGCCTCAGCCCGACAGCGCCAGGCGGATTTCCCGAACGAAGCGGCGGGCGGTTTCCGAGAGTGGCTTGCGGTTGCTCCAGAACACCCAGGCGACCGAGGGGATGGCGGGCTCGTAGGGGATCACCACCAGGCTGCGGGCGTGGTGGGCGGCGGTGAAGGGGTCCACCACCGCGGCGCCCATGCCGGCCGCGACCAGGACGCAGGCGGTGTTGCACAGCCGGACCTCGACCGCGGCCTGGAGCGGCTGGCGCGCCTCGGCGAAGCTGTCGCGCAGCGCCGCGCCCATGCGGGTGGTGGGGTCGAGCGCGATGAGGCGCTGCCCGGCGAGGTCGGCCGGCGTGACCGGGCCGCCATGGGGGCCGCCATGGGGGCCGCCATGGGGGCCGCCGTTGGGGGCGCCGTTCGGGTGGCCGGCGGGATGGTCGGTGGGGGCGTCCACGTGTTTGCCGGTGGCACTGCCGGAGGAACCAGTGGAAGGGCTGCCAGAGAAACGGCCGGCGGGGTCGTCGGCGGTGCTGGCCGGGGTGTCGCCGGCGCTGCCGTCGTGGCCGCCGGCGCTGCCGCGGCGGGCCAGGGGGTGGTCGGGGCGGCAGACGCAGACCATGCGGCCTTCCGCGATGGCCTCCACCTCCAGGCTGGGCTGGGCGCCCAGGCCCAGGCCGAAGCCGAGCTCGGCCTTGCCGCTCTCGACGCCGCGGATGACCTCGTCGAGCTCGCGCGTGTCGAAGACGGTGCGCAGGCGGGGGTGGCGGCGGCTGAAGCCGGCCAGCACGGCGGGGATCACGCCGTGGCCGAGCGGCGGGGTCGAGAGGATGCGCAGCCGCGTGGTCTTGTCGGCGCGGAGATCCCCCACCCGTTCCTCCAGCGCCGCGTGCATGGCGAAGAGGGGTTCGGACTCCTCGTGGATGATGGTGGCGCCCTCGGTGGGGAAGAGGCGGTTGTTCACCCGCTCGAACAGCGGGAAGCCCAGCTGCGCCTCGATCTGCCGGATGGCGTTGCTGACGGCCGGCTGCGACATGCCCAGGAGGCGGGCGGCGGCCATGGTGGTCTGGCAGCGGATCACGGCGCGGAGGATTTCGAGCTGTCGTAGCGTCATTCTTGGGCAGGCTATTCGGTTTGCGAATGGAGTTCGGCGATTTCGTATAAGAAAACGGATTGAACTGCCACTTCGGAGTGCGGCAAACACGATCGCGAGACGGCCGGCCCCCTCCTGCTCCGGGGCTGCGCCCGCCTGTTCCGAAAGGCCCGCACCATGCCCCGCATCCTTCGCATCGCCGCCGCCCAGATGGGCCCCAACCAGCGCGCCGACACGCGCGAGGCCATCCTGGCGCGGATGCTGCGGCTGCTGGAGGAGGCGGCGGGCCGGGGCGCGCAGCTGGTGGTGTTCCCGGAACTCGCCTTCACCACCTTCTTTCCGCGCTGGCTGCTCGAGGGCGCGGAGCTCGACGGCTACTACGAGACGGCGATGCCCAACCCGGCGGTGCAGCCGCTGTTCAGCCGGGCGCGGGAACTCGGCGTCGGCTTCTACGTCGGCTACGCGGAGATGACGGCCGAGGGCAAGCGCTTCAACAGCGCCGTCACCGTGGGGCCGGACGGCACGATCATCGCGAAGTACCGCAAGGTGCACCTGCCGGGCTCCGTCGAGCCGCGCGTGGGCGACCGCTTCCAGCAGCTGGAGAAGCGCTACTTCGAGTACGGCGACACGGGCTTCCCGGCCTTCCGCGGCCCGGCCGCCTGGGGCGGGCCGGTGATGGGCATGCTGATCTGCAACGACCGCCGCTGGCCCGAGGCTTGGCGCGTCTACGCCCTGCAGGGCGTGGAGCTGATGGTGATCGGCTACAACTCCGCGGCCTACGACCCCAATGGCGGCTCCACCGAGAACGAGGAGATCCGCACCTTCCACTCGACCCTGGCGGCGCAGGGCAACGCCTACATGAACGCCACCTGGGCGGTGAGCGTGGCCAAGGCCGGCGACGAGGACGGCTCCGGCCTGATTGGCGGGTCGTGCATCGTGGATCCGAACGGCGTGGTGGTGGCGCAGGCCAAGACGCTGGCCGACGAGGTGGTGGTGGCCGATTGCGACCTCGACGCCTGCCGCCAGGGCAAGGAGAAGATGTTCAACTTCGCCATGCACCGCCGGCCCGAGCATTACGGCCGCATCACCGGGCAGACCGGCGCCGAGGTGACGGTCTGAGCCGGCGCTGCCCGCCCCGCCACCCGTGACGCGCCGCCGCCCGACCCGACGCCCATCCCGACGCCCGAGCCCCACCCTACTCCAGGAGTTGCGCCCGTGAGCGCCACGCACCCGAACGCCCCGACCGTGGGAGGCAGCGCCGCGCTGCCGGATGTTTCCGGCTACGCGCTGGTGCCCAAGCGGCACTGGGGGCGCTGGGTCGCGGTGGCGGTGATCCTGGTGCTGCTGGCGGCGCTGGTGCGCGCCTTCGCGGTGGGGCAGATCGAGTGGCGCTTCGTCGGCACCTTTCTCACGGCGCAGTCCATCCTGGACGGGCTGGTGAACACCATCCTGATGTCGGTGGCGGCCATGGCGCTGGGCATCGTGCTGGGCGTGGTGACGGCGGTGATGCGGATGTCGGCCAACCCGGTGCTGCAGGGGGTGGCCATGGGCTATTCCTGGCTGTTCCGCGGCACGCCGCTGATCCTGCAGCTGCTGCTGTGGTTCAACCTGGCGCTGGTGTTCCCGAGCCTGGGCATTCCGTGGCTCTGGTCGGCGCGCACGGTGGACGTGATCACGCCGGCCTTCGCGGCGCTGCTGGGGCTCGGCATCAACCAGGGCGCCTATACCTCGGAGGTGATCCGCGCCGGCATGCTGTCGGTGGACAACGGGCAGTACGAGGCGGCCAAGGCGATCGGCATGACGCGGCTGAAGGCGCTGCGGCGGATCATCTTCCCGCAGGCGATGCGCGTGATCATCCCGCCGCTGGGCAACGAGTTCATCGGCATGGTGAAGTCGACCTCGCTGGCCAGCGTGATTCAGTACAGCGAGATCCTGCACAACGCGCAGAACATCTACTACGCCAACAACCGGGTGATCGAGCTGCTGATCGTGTCGGGCGTCTGGTACCTCGTGATCATCTCGGTGCTGACGCCGCTGCAGGCGCTGCTGGAACGCCGCTTCGCCCGCGGCACGGGGGTGTCGCGATGAGCGCGGTGCCGCTGGTCTCCATCGTCGACGTGCGCAAGAGCTTCGGCGACTTCCACGCGCTGCGCGGCGTTTCGCTTGACGTGCAGGCGGGCGAGGTGCTGTGCATCATCGGCGCCTCAGGCTCGGGCAAGACGACGCTGCTGCGCTGCGTCAACCAGCTGGTGCGGCCCGACGCGGGCGCGATCTGGGTGGACGGCGACCTGACGGGTTACCGTCTGGGCGAGGGAAGGCTGTATCCGCTGAGCGAGCGGGAGATCGCGCGGCAGCGGCTGCACACCGGCATGGTGTTCCAGCGCTTCAACCTGTTCGCGCACATGACGGCGCTGGAAAACATCATCGAGGGGCCGGTGCGCGTGCAGGGGCGCCGCCGCGCCGAGGCGGTCGAGGAAGCGCGGGCGCTGCTGGCGCGCGTGGGCCTGGCCGACAAGGAGCGCTCCTTTCCGGCCAACCTGTCGGGCGGGCAGCAGCAGCGCGTGGCCATCGCGCGCGCGCTGGCGATGCGGCCGAAGCTGATGCTGTTCGACGAGCCGACCTCGGCCCTCGACCCCGAGCTGGTGGGCGAGGTCCTGGCGGCGATGAAGGAGCTGGCACGCTCGGGCATGACCATGATCGTGGTGACGCACGAGCTGGGCTTCGCGCGCGAGGTGGCCGACCGCGTCGTGTTCATGGACGGCGGCGCCATCGTGGAATCCGGCACCGCCGAGGAGGTTCTGGGGAACCCGCGCGAGGCGCGGACCCGCGCCTTCCTCAATGCCGTGCTGAGCTGAAAACATCCCAAGGAGAGCGTTCGGAGCCATGTTGAAGCGTAGTGTGAAGCATAGTCTCCTGGGCGCGGTCCTCGCGCTCTCCGCCGGTGCGGCCGCCGCGGCGGAGCTGCCGGCGGCGATCCGCGCGAAGGGGGCGATCACCGCCGCGATCGTGCCGAACTATCCGCCGCTGGAGATGCGCGATCCGGCCAGCAACAAGCTGACCGGCTTCGACGTGGAGCTGGGCGAGGCGCTGGCCAAGTCGCTCGGCGTGAAGATGGAGTGGCAGGAAACCAGCTTCGATCAGATGCTGTCCTCGGTGCGCACGGGGCGCGTCGACATCATCCTGTCGGGCATGAGCGACCTGGCCACGCGGCAGGACACCGCGAGTTTCGTGGACTACCTGCGCTCCGGCTCGCAGTTCTTCACCCAGGCGAGCCGCGCGGCGGAGTTCAGCAAGCCCGAAGGGCTGTGCGGCAAGTCGGTGGGCGCCAGCCGCCGCACCGCGCTGGTGAACGACATCAAGGAATTCTCCGACCGCGAATGCGTGGCCAAGGGGCGGCCCGAGATCAAGGTCGTGGGCACCGAGGGTTCGGCCGACGCGCGCACGCAGCTGCGCCAGGGCCGCATCGACGCCGCGATGCAGGGGGGAGAAACGCTGCCCTACATCATGGCGCAGGAGCCCAACACCTACGCGCTGGTGGGTGAGCCGGTGCGCTACACGCTGATGGGCATCGCCACGGGCAAGGACGCGACGGAGCTGCAGAACGCGCTGCGCGACGGGCTGAAGGCGATGGTGGCCGACGGCAGCTACGCCAAGCTGCTGGAGAAGTGGTCGCTGACGCCCAGCGGCGTGCCTGAGATCACCATCAACGCGGGGAAGTGAGATCATGAGCTGGGAAGGCAAGCCCGAGCCGGTGCCGCTGGCGCCTGCCAATCGCGCGCCGCTGGCGCCGGAATACCCCTGGCCGGCGGGCAACAAGGCGGCGATGTTCCTGAGCTTCGACGTCGATGCCGAGAGCGCCTGGACCGCCAAGGACCCCGCCCGCTACGGCGAGCTGGTGACCATGAGCTTCGGCGGCTTCGAGGCGCGCGTGGGCGTGCCGAAGCTGCTGGAGCTGCTGCGGGAAGAAGGGATGAAGGCCACCTTCTTCATCACCGGCTGGTCGGTCGAGGCGCATCCCGCGATGTGCGAGGCGATCCTGCGCGACGGGCACGAGATCGGCCATCACGGCTTCCACCACCTGATGCCGATGCCGGGCGACCCGAGCCTGGTGGAGGAGGTGGACCGCGGCCTCGACAGCCTCAAGCGGCGCCTGGGCGTGGTGCCGGTGGGCTATCGCGCGCCGTCGGGCGAGAGCTGCGAGGAGCTGCGCGTGCTGCTGAAGGAAAGGGGGCTGCTGTATTCCTCCTCCTGGCGCGACGACGTGCGGCCCTACCGGCACCTGCTGGACGACGGCACGCCGGGGCTGATCGAGCTGCCGGTGACCATGACCTACGACGACTGGCTGTATGGCTTGTCGCAGCGCTACAGCCCGCGTTCCATGTTCCCGGCCGAGCACGTGCTGTCGATCTGGAAGGACGAGCTGGCGGAAACGCGCGACTGGGGCGGTATGGTGACCACCGTGCTGCACCCGCAGGTCAGCGGCCGGCCGATGCGCCTTCGCCTCCTGCGCAACTTCCTGCGCTACGCCCGCGACTTCGGCGACGTGTGGATCGCGACGGGCGAACAGATCGCGGCGCATTTCGCCGCCTGCGAGAAGGGAGACCGGGCATGAGCGCGCGCCGCATCCTGCTCGCCGCCGCGGCGGTGCTGCTGCCGCTGCTGGGCGCCGCGCCGGTCTGGGCGCAGTCCCCCGCGGCCGACCTGCCGGAGGCGATCCGCAAGCAGGGCTTCATCCGCGTGGGCATCGAGGCGACCTATCCGCCGATGGCCTACAAGGACCCGGCCACCAACGAGCGGCGCGGCATCAACGTCGACCTGCTGAACGCGCTGGGCAAGGTGATGGGCGTCGAGATCCGCTACGAGGAGATGGCCTTCGCGCAGCTGATCCCGGCCGTCACCACCGAGCGCGTGGACTTCAGCGGCACCGCCATGAGCGACACCGCGGCGCGCCGGGAAACGCTGAGCTTCGTGGATTACCTGTCCACCGGGGCGCAGATCTTCACCACCACCGCCCAGGCGCGCGGCGCCAAGGAGGCGGTGGACTTCTGCGGCCGCAGCGTCGCCACGCCGCGCACCACCAACTATCCGCGCCAGGTTCAGGAATGGAGCGACGCGCACTGCGTCGCCGCCGGCAAGCCGCCGATCCGCGTGATCGGCACCGACGGCGCCGCGGCGTCCCGCCTCGACCTGCAGCAGGGCCGGGCCGACGGCGCGGTGCTGGGCGCGGAATACGTGGTGTACCTCCAGTCGCTCGAGCCCGGTAATTTCGTGACCGTGGGGGCGCCGATCACGCGCGGGCTGTTCGGCCTGGCCTTCGCCAAGAAGGACGCGGCGCTGCGCGATGCCGTGGCGGCCGGGCTGCAGCGGATGGTGGCGGACGGCTCCTACGCCGAGATCGTGCGCCGCAACGGGATGGAGCGGCAGGCGCTGACCGCCATCACCGTGGACCAGGGCGAGTAACGCCCGCCCGCCGGCGGCGCGGCCTCGCCTGCCGCCGGCTTTTTCTTTCCCGATCACCGCCGGAAATCCTGCCGATGCTTCGTCGCACGCTGTTCAAGGCGGCCGCCGCCGCGCCCATGCTCGCCCTGCCGGGCCTCGCCCGCGCCGCGAGCGACACCACGCTGCGCTTCGTGCCGGTGATCGACCTCGCCTTCACCGACCCGATCTTTTCCACGGCCCAGGTGTCGCGCAACCACGGCTTCATGGTGTTCGACACGCTCTACGGCGTGAACACGAAGCTCGAGGCCTCGCCGCAGATGGTGGAAGGGCACACGGTCGAGGCCGACGGCAAGCTGTGGAACCTGCGGCTGCGCGACGGCCTCCTGTGGCACGACGGCGAGCGCGTGCTGGCGCGCGACTGCGTGGCGAGCATCCGGCGCTGGGCGAAGCGCGACGCCTTCGGCGCGGCGCTGATGGAGGCCACCGACGATCTCTCGGCCCCCGACGACCGCACGATCCGCTTCCGGCTGAAGCGGCCCTTCCCGCTGCTGCCCGACGCGCTGGGCAAGGCGGCGGTGCAGGCCTGTTTCATGATGCCCGAGCGGCTGGCCAGCACCGACCCGTTCAAGCAGATCCCCGAGGTCGTGGGCTCCGGCCCCTTCCGCTTCAAGGCGGATGAGCGCGTGCCGGGTGCCCGCAACGTGTACGAGCGCTTCGATCGCTACCGCCCGCGCGCGAGCGGCGTGGCGGACTGGACCGCGGGCCCGAAGGTCGTGCACTACGACCGCGTCGAATGGACCACCATGCCCGACGCCGCCACCGGCACTTCGGCCGTGCAGGCGGGCGAGCAGGACTGGCAGGAAACCACGCCGCACGACCTGCTGCCGCTGCTGAAGAGTGATCCCAACATCCGCGTCACCGTGCTCGACCCGCGCGGCTACGACTGCCTGCTGCAGGTCAACCACCTGCAGGCGCCCTTCAACAACCCCGCGATCCGCCGCGCGCTGTGGGGCGCGATCGACCAGGATGCCTTCATGTCGGCCGTGGCGGGCGAGGACCCGGCCTATCGCCAGACGCCGGCAGGCTACTTCTGCCCCGGCACGCCGATGGCGAGCGAGGTGGGGCTGGAGGTCCTGAAAGGTCCGCGCGACCCGGCCAAGGTCAAGGAAGCGCTGAAGGCCGCTGGCTATGCCGGCGAGAAGGTGGTGCTGCTGGTGCCGGCCGACAGCCTGGCGCAGAAGCCGCTGGGCGACGTGGCGGCGGGGATGCTGCGCGAGGTCGGCATGAACGTCGAGTACGTGGCGCTGGACTTCGCCTCCGTCTTGCAGCGTCGCGCCAAGAAGGGTCCGGTGGAGGAAGGCGGCTGGAGTGCCGTGGCCGCCAACTGGCAGGGCATCGACTGGCTCAACCCGGCGGCGCATATCCCGCTGCGCGGCGACGGCACCTATCCCGGCTGGTACAAGAGCGACCGCGTCACGGCGCTGCGCGACGGGTGGTTGCAGGCGCCCACGCTGGCGGAGCAGCAGCGCATCTGCCGCGAGATCCAGCAGGTCGCGGTGGAGGAGGTGCCCTTCTACCCGGTCGGCGTGTACCGTCAGCCCTCGGCCCACCGCAGCTCCATCACCGGCGTGCTGAACGGCACGGCGGTGTTCTGGAACGTGCGGCCGGCCTGACGGGAACGAACGAGAGAAAAGCGGGAGAACGCAGCATGGCCATCCTCGACCCCGGCAAGACCGCCATCTTCGGTTCCTACGTGCTGGCGGAGGTCGAGGGGCAGCCACGGGTGCTGCGCGACCACTGGGTGCTGACGGAAGGGCGCGAGATCGCCGCCGTCACGCCGACGAAGCCTGAAGGCGCGGAGATCGTGTTCGACGCGCCGGGCCGCTTCGTGCTGCCGGGGCTGATGAACCTCCATAACCACTGCTTCAGCGAGGCGGTGGCGCGCACCCATTCCGAGGACGGTGCGGGGCGCAAGAACAACCAGAGCATCGTCTATACCGTGCTGCTGCCGCTGACCAAGCGCGGCATCGAGATCCTGTCGCACGAGGAGCGGCTGGCGGTGGCGCGCATGGGCATCCTGCAGCTGCTCAAGGGCGGTGCCACCACCGCGATGGAGCCGTTCCGCAACGGCATCCCCGAGATGTTCGAGGCGGCCGAGGAGATGGGCCTGCGCTTCTACGGCGCGCCCTACCTGTTCTCCACCGCCGATGCGGTGGCCGGGCGCGACGGCACGGTGCGCTACGCCGCGGCCTCGGGCGGTGTGGATGACGGCGCGGCGGACCTCGCCGCCTGGGACGCGCTGCACGAGGCCTGGGAAGGGCGCGACGAGGGGCGCATCCGCCTGGCGATGAGCCCGCACGCCACCGACACCTGCGGCCCCGACCTGCTGCGCGCCGCGGCCGCGCGGGCGCGGGAACTGAACGTGCCGATCACCACGCACCTGGCGCAGAGCGCGGGCGAGGTGGCCACGATCGCGGCGCGCTACGACGGGCGCACGCCGGCGGAATACCTCGACTGGCTCGGGTTGTTGCCGGAGCTGCTGGCGGCGCACTGCATCGCCTCCACCGACGCGGACCTGCGACTGATGGCCGCGCGTGGCGCCACGGTGCTGAACTGCCCGCGCGTCTTCGCCCGCGCCGGCACGGTGGCCTCCTTCGGGCGCTTCCGCGCGCAGGGCGTGCGCACCGTGATCGGCACCGACGGCTACAACATGGACCTGCTGGGCGAGATGAACGCGGCCGCGATGATCTCGAAGCTGATCGCGGGCGACGCCACGGTCGCGACGTCGCCGGAGATCATCGCCGCCGTCACCACCGAGGCGGCCGCCGCGATCAACCGCCCCGACCTCGGCCGCATCCGCGCCGGCGCCAAGGCGGACCTGACGGTGGTGGACCTGTCGCACCCGCACCTGCAACCGACCTACGAGCCGCAGCGCGCGCTGGTCTGGCTCGCCAACCGCGGCAACGTCGACGTGGTGATGGTGGACGGGCGCGTGCTGCTGGGCGGCGGGCGATACCTGCACGGCGACGAGGCCGCCATCACCGCCGCCGGCGCCGCCGCGATCCGGCGCATCTGGGACCTGCCGGAAGCACGCGCCGCCTTCGAGGGGTGAGGGAGCGCTGTGGCCAGGAAGGGGGAGAAGGTGTTCTCCCCCTCCCCGGACCCCTCCCTCTCATCTTTTTCTCCGACGCTGCCGCGGGCAGGTGGCCAGGGTCGTGCGCTCTGGCTCACCGAGCCGGAGCGAGGGACAGGTCCGTTCGTGCTGACAGGGAATTTGATTCTTTTCAGCAGCGCTGGCGGTGCCGTACCGCGATTGGCTCTGGGCGTTCCCGCGGCAGCGTCTCAAAGAAAGATGAGTGGGGGTCTGGGGGAGAGAATTCCTTCTCTCCCCCGGAACCGGCGCCACCTCAGCCGACGCGGACCACCAGCTTGCCGAAGTTGCGGCCTTCCAGCAGGCCGATGAAGGCCTCGGGCGCGTGCTCCAGACCATCCACGATGTCCTCGCGGTAGCGGACGCGGCCGTCCTTGATCCAGCCGGCCATCTCGGTGCGGAACTCGGGCTGTTGCGCCGCGAATTCGCGCTGGATGAAGCCGCGGATCAGGAGGCTGCGGGACAGAACCTCGCGCATCATGCCGGGCAGGCGGTCGGTGTTGCCAGGGGTGGCACCGTTGTACTGCGACACGAGGCCGCAGACCGGCACGCGGGCGAAGGTGTTGAGCAGCGGGAAGACCGCGTCCCAGACGGCGCCGCCGACATTCTCGAAATACACGTCCACGCCGTCGGGGCAGGCGGCGCGCAGCTGCTCGGCGAAGTCCGGCGCACGGTGGTCGAGGCAGGCCTCGAAGCCCAGCTCGTCGCGCACGAAGCGGCACTTCTCCGGGCCGCCGGCGACGCCCACGGCGCGGGCGCCGTGGATGCGGGCGATCTGCCCCACCGCCGAGCCCACGGGGCCGCTGGCGGCGGCGACCACCAGGGTTTCGCCGGGCTTGGGCTGGCCGATGTTGCGCAGGCCTGACCAGGCGGTGAAGCCTGGCATCCCCAGTACGCCGAGCGCGGTGGAAAGCGGCGCGGCCGCGGGGTCGAGCTTGCGCAGGTCCTTGCCGTCGGACAGAGCGTGCGTCTGCCAGCCGGAATAGCTCAGCACCACCTCGCCCGCGGCGTAGTCGGGATGGCGGCTTTCCACCACCTCGGCCACCGTGCCGCCTTCCATCACCGCGCCCAGCGGGTTGGGGGCGGCGTAGGATTTCCGGTCGTCCATCCGGCCGCGCATGTAGGGGTCGAGCGACAGGAACAGCACCCGCAGCAGCACCTGCCCCTCGGCGGGTGTGGGGATGGGCATGGGCTCGATCCGGAAGTTCTCCGCCGTGGGGCGGCCGGTGGGGCGGCTGGCGAGAAGGACGCGGGTGCCGGCGGCGTTGCTCATGCGAGGGGGCCTCTGCGGTCGTGGAGGAGGGCATGTCGGCAGCGGGGCGGGGTGGGGCAAGGCCGGGGGACACTGGTGGTAGGCGGCGCTCAGCGCGTGCCGGATCGTGCCACCTTGGTGGTGCTGGGTTGGCGCTGCGGGCCTGGCAGGGTCGTTGCCTGATCGGTCGCGCCGCGGGGCGGCGTGGCGTGGGGGAGGCTCAGCGGCCGCGCAGCAGGTCGTCGCCGCTGCGGCCGATACCCTCCGGCGCGGCGGCCCCGCCATAGGGGTTCGCCAGGTAGGGCAGCGCCGCGCCCAGTGCCGGGTCCAGCGCGGGCGGGGGCGCCACCGCGGCCGGGGCCGCCGGGCAGTCGGCCTGGAGCACGCCGCAGTCCCAGCGGAAGCCGTCGGGGCGGCCGGTGATGCTGCCGCCGCGCTCGAAGCGGCACACGCACTGCTTGCCGGCGAGGCAGGCCGCCACACCCTCGCGCGGGCGGTTGCACACGGGCATCGGCGGGGCGCCGGCGGGAAAGGCGTCGCCGAAGCGGTCCAGGCGGGCGTCGAGGTCGCCGTCCGCCAGGGCGGGCTGGGCGAGGAGGAGCAGGAGCGCGAGGAGCGGGCGGATCATGCGGCGGAGGCTGCGCCGACGCGTGCTGGCGGATCGTTAACGGCCCGCGGGACCGACGTGGCATCGCGCCGTGTGGCGCTGCCCGGCGTGACCTGGCCCGACTTGGCTCAGCCCGGCGTGGTCGTCCGGTGTGGTCGTCCGGCGTGGTCGTCCGACTGGGCCCAACCCGGCGTGGTTGTCCGGCGTGGCCCAACCCGGCGCGATCACGCCTGGTATGAACCGGCGCGGGCCCGCCGGGTGGGACAGTCCGGTGCGTGCCCCGCCCGCCGCATCCTGACGAACCGGACCGCGCCCGGTGCCCGCCCGCCGTGAGGAGCGTGGCGGAAGGTAGCGGCGAAAAGCGGCTCCCCCCCCCGCCATGGGGCTTTGACAGCCGCCCTGGCCGGCGCTGACATGGCACCCAGGCGCCGCCTCGAGACGGTGCCGCGACGTCCAGGGAAACACCGTCATGTACCGCCGCTCCTTTCTCGCGGCGGGCGCCGGCCTCGCCGCGCTCGCCGCCCCGTCGCTGTCCCGCGCCCAGGGGAGCGGAGGAGGGGCCAAAGGCAGCCCGGACGTGCTGCGCTTCGTGCCGGCGGCCGATATCCCGGCGCTCGACCCGATCTGGACCACGGCCTCGCAGACGCGCGATCACGCCTTCCTGATCTACGACACGCTCTACGGCCTCGATGAGTCGCTGAAGCCGCAGCCGCAGATGGTGGCCGGCCACGTGGTGGAGAATGACGGCCGCCTGTGGCGCATGACGCTGCGCGAGGGCTTGCGCTTCCACGACAACACGCCGGTGCTGGCGCGCGACTGCGTGGCCTCGATCCGCCGCTGGGCGGTGCGCGACAGCTTCGGGCAGTCGCTGATGGCGATCACGGAGGAGCTGTCGGCGCCCGACGACAAGACCGTCGTGTTCCGCCTCAGGTCGCCCTTTCCGCAGCTGCCGGCGGCGTTGGCCAAGTATTCCTCGCCGGTCTGCGTGATCATGCCGGAACGGCTGGCGAAGACCGATGCCTTCACGGCGGTGACCGAGCCGACCGGCAGCGGGCCCTTCCGCTTCCTCGCGGGGGAGCGCGTGGCGGGCTCGCGCATGGCCTATGAGCGCTTCGACGGCTACGTGCCGCGGCCGGACGGCGTGGCGCAGGGCTCGGCCGGGCCCAAGGTCGCGCATTTCAAGCGGGTCGAGTTCCTGGTGATGCCCGACGGCGCCACCGCCGCCTCGGCGCTGCAGCGGGGCGAGGTGGACTTCCTGCGCTGGCCGCTGATCGACCTGGTGCCGATGCTGCGCGAGGCGCCGGGCGTGGCGGTCACGGTGATCGAGCCGCTGGGGCTGGTGGGCAAGTTCCGCTTCAACCACCTCCATGCGCCGTTCAACGACGCGGGCGTGCGCCGCGCGATCCTGCCGGCATTCTCGCAGGCGGACTACATGCAGGCGGCCAATGGCGCCGACACGACGCTGTGGCGCGACGGGGCGGGCTTCTTCACGCCGGGCACCGCCATGGCCTCGGACGCGGGGATGGAGGCGCTGACCGCGCCGCGCGACATCAAGAGGGCCAAGGACGCGCTCGCCGCGAGTTCGTACAAGGGCGAGAAGGTGGTGGTGATGATGCCCACCGACTTCCCGATCTACAACGCCATGGCCGAGGTCACCGGGGAGCTGCTGCGCGCGATCGGCTTCAACGTCGACGTGCAGGCGATGGACTGGGCCACCGCCATGCAGCGCCGAGCCAAGCCCGACCCGGTGGAGGCCGGCGGCTGGAGCATCTTCCACACCGGCCAGGGCGGCTCGGAGGAGCTCAGCCCGGTCAGCAACATCTGGCTGCGCGGCAACGGCAAGTCCGCCGCCCCGGGCTGGCCCGAAAGCCCGAAGCTGGAAGCGCTGCGCACCGAGTGGCTCGGCGCGCCCGACGAGGCCTCGCAGAAGCGCATCGCGCGCGACATCCAGCTCCAGGCCTTCCAGGACCTGCCCTATATCCCGACCGGACAGCTCTTCTCGCCGGTGGCGCACCGGGCGGACCTGCAGGGCGTGGTCAAGGGCTTGCCGGCCTTCTGGAACATCCGCCGGGTCTGAGCGGCGGCTGATCCTGCGCGGCGCTGTCCCGGGGGAGAGAAGGAGCTCTCTCCCCCGGACCCCCTCTCATCTTCTTTTGGGACGCTGCCGCGGGGCGGTGTTGGAGTGGTCGCGAAACGGCGGCCGCGGGTGTTTCTGAAAAGAACAGGCTTCCTGTCAGCCCTGGCTGAACCGTCCTTCGCTCCGGCTCGATGAGCCGGAGCGCACCGCCCCAGCCACGTTCCCGCGGCAGCGTCCTGAAAAAAGATGAGGGGCGAGGGGTCCGGGGAGGGGGAGAATTCCTTCTCCTCCTCCCCGGGACAACGGTCACCCTCCGAACCCTCCTGCCGCAAAGCAACCGCCCCGATGCTGCGGCGCGCAAACACCCGCGTGCTGCCGCGTTGCCCCCTGCGACAGGGGGCGTGAGGTGACATGGCGGAGCGAGCGGACGGGGCGCTGGACTGTTTGATCGTGGGGGCGGGGCCTGCCGGGATGACGGCGGCGCTCTACCTCGCGCGCTTCGGGCGGCGCTTCGCGCTGGTGGACTCGGGCAGCAGCCGGGCGGACTGGATTCCGGTGTCGCACAACTTCCCCGTTTCGCCGGACGGGCTGGGCGGGCGCGAGATGCTGCGGCGCCAGCGCGAGAACCTCCGTCGCTACGACGTGGCGCCGCGGGTGGGAACCGTGACCGCGCTGCGCCAGACGGCGGAGAGCTTCCTGGCGGAGGTGGACGGCGACGCCGACCGGCCGATCCGCGCACGCCGCGTGCTGCTGGCGACCGGCGCGGTGGACGAGGAACCGGCGCTGCCGAACCTGCGCGACGCGGTGCGCCGGGGCCTCGTGCGGTACTGCCCGATCTGCGACGGCTACGAGGCGCGGGGGCGGCGCATCGGCGTGCTGGGCCGTGGCGCGCGGGGCCTGGGCGAGGCGATCTTCGTGGCGCGCACCTACTCGCGCGACGTGACGCTGCTGACCACCGACGCGCCGATGGAGCTGGACGAGGACCAGCGCGCGCGGCTGCGCGAGCACGGGGTGGCGGTGGTGGAGGAGCCGATCGACGCGCTGCTCTTCGAGGGCGACCGGATCGGGGCGCTGCGCGCCGGCGGGCGGGAACATCGCTTCGAGGTGCTGTATTCCGCGCTGGGCCTCGCCGTCCGCTCCGACCTCGCGCGGGGCCTGGGGGCGCAGCACGACGACACGGGCGCGCTGCTGACGGGGCGGCACCTGCGCACCAGCGTTCGCGGCCTCTACGCCGCGGGCGACGTGGCGCGCGGGCTGAACCAGGTGGTGGTGGCGATGGGCCACGCGGCGGTCGCGGCCACCGACATCCACAACCGCTGCGAGGTTCCCACCCAGGACGAGCCGGACGGCGCGGCGGCGCTGGCGGAAGGCGGGGCGGGGTAGGGACGGGTCCGCGCGGGCCCTGCCCGCGCAGCTCCGGCCGGACCGGTTCTTTCCGAGTGCGGGAGCACGATGCCCGGAGGCTCCACCGGAACTTCCGCCCGGAGCATGGCGGCGTCCTCCGGAACTGGGCGGTTCCGAAGGACCCGTCGCTGGACCCTGCGGGCAAGCGGCTGGCTGTCCTGGTGGGGGACCACCCGCTCGGCTACGCCACTCCGGCTGCGGTCGCGGCCCAGCCCGTCATTGCGACGGGCGTCCGCGTAGTTCGCCCGTGCGTCCCGGGCCGGACAGGCGACGGGCCCGGGGCCGGATGAAACAGAAGAACGGAGAAACGGCGTGCGCAGGATTGGCCTTCTCGGCGGCATGAGCTTCGAGAGCTCCGCCCTTTACTACCGGATGATCAACGAGGCGGTGCGCGAGCGCCTGGGCGGGTGGCACTCGGCCGACATCCTCATGCGCTCGGTCGACTTCCAGGTCGTGGTCGACATGCAGCGGGCAGGGCGTTGGGACGAGGCCGGACGGTATCTCGCCGAGGCGGCCCAGGAACTGGAGGCCGCCGGTGCCGGGTGCATCGTGGTGTGCACCGTGACCATGCATCTCGTCGCCCCGGCCATCGAGGCCGCGGTGGCCGTGCCCGTCCTCCACGTCATCGACGTCACGGCAGCGCGTCTCAAGGCCGCCAGGCGCCGCCGGCCGCTTCTCCTGGCGACGCGCTACACGATGGAGGAGGGTTTCTATCAGGCCCGGATGAAGCGCCACGGCATCGACGTCATGATCCCGGGCCCGGACGGCCGCACGCTCACGCACGACATCATCTTCGACGAGCTCTGCGCCGGGAAGGTGCTCGACCGCTCGCGCGAGGTGCTGATCGGCCTGGTCGCGCAAGCAAAGGCACAGGGCGCGGACAGCCTGATCTTCGGCTGCACGGAGATCGGCATGATCCTCGACGTGGACGGTACGCCTCTGCCTGGCTTCGACAGCACCGCCATCCACGCCGCGGCGGCGGTGGATTTCGCGCTCGGCGTCGACGCGCAGAACCACGGCGCCCGCTGCGGAGAGGCGACGAGCGCGTCGTAATCGGCGATGCCGTGCTCCGTGCGGACCACGGGGCGGTCGGCCCGGTCGGACAAAGGAGCTGGGCGCGGTGACTTGGACGCCGGCATCTCTCCGTTCGGGTTCCCGGGTGGGCCGAGCAGGGCAGGCGGTCCTGTTCTCGGCAAGCCGGGGCGGAGGGCGCCACTGGCGCGTGGCGCTGCATCTGTCCGGCCGGCCGATATCGCCCGCCGATGTTGCCTCGACCTTTCGCCGTCCGGCGTCGCCCTCGCATCGGCGAGCCGCGGGTTCCTCTGGTGCCATGGCTGGCGGCGATCGTCGGGCGCAGGTGGAGCGATCCGCTTCGCAGTCTCGGCCGCCGGCTGGCCGGGGCATCAGGGAGCGATCCGTCCGCCGGTGAGCGCGGGGTCCCGGTTACCAGTGCCTTTTCTGCTCTTTTTCTGCTCTTTCGGGAGCAGGAAAAGCTTTTCCTTGGCTGATTTTGGTCGCTAAGCTCCGGTCGAACCGCCTGATCACGGGACGGGATGCTACCCTGATGCTGAAGGCTGCAGTCACGATCCACGATGTTGCCAAGGCTGCCGGTGTCAGCATCGGCACCGTGTCGAAAGTGCTGAACAATCAGGGCCGCTTCACGGAAGAAACCCGCATTCGCGTGCGGCAGTCGGCGGAATCGCTGCGGTTTCAGCCCAATGCCTTGGCGCAGAGCCTGCACCAGAAACGCTCCTATACAGTAGGCCTGGTGAGCCGCGACTCCTTTGGCCGCTTCAGCCTGCCCCTGCTGGAGGGTATCGAGAACGCGCTGGACCCGGCCCGCATGGCTGTTTTCGTGTGCAAGCCGACCGACGATCCGGTTCATGAACGCCGTCACATCGAATCCCTGATGGCCAAGCGGGTCGACGGACTGATCGTGACCTCCCGCAGGACGGACAAGCGGCCTCCGGTGGACTTGGCCGGCACGTCGATGCCCGTCGTGTACGCTTATGCTCAACCGGAAGGGTCCGAGGCGGTCTGCGTGCTGCCGGACGACCGGGGCGGCGGTCAGCTGGCGGGGCAGCACTTGCTGTGCCTGGGGCGCACTGCACTGGCGCACGTCACGGGGCCTGAACATTTCACCGCCGTGCGGGAACGTCGCCAGGGCTTCGAGGAGGCCTTGCGCGAAGCGGGAAGGAGCCTCGATCCGGACTGGTACCTGAGCGGCCCGTGGAGCGAGGCCTGGGGGCATGAAGCCGTCGGGCGGCTGCTCGAACATGGCCCGCGGTTCGACGCGATTTTCTGCGGCAGCGATCAGATCGCGCGCGGCGTGGCTGACGCGCTGCGGGAGCGCGGCCTGCGTGTTCCCGAGGATGTGGCCCTGGTCGGCTACGACAACTGGGACATCATTGCCGCGGCGACCCGGCCGCCGCTGACCACGATTGATCCGTGCCTCGAGACACTGGGGCAGCAGGCCGCGTCCTGCCTGCTCGCCATGATCGCGGGCGCGGAAGCCACGGTTCCACGCGTGATCCGCCATCCCTGTCGGTTGGTGGTCCGTCAGTCATGCGGTGGTGAAGCGCTTCTTTAAAGCGGCCGGAAGTGCCGCGAACAACAGGAGACGTCATGAGCAAGCTGACCAGGATCGCGGCCGGGCTCTTGTCCCTGGTGCTGTGCACCGGAGCTGCGCGAGCCGCCGAGATGACCATGTGGGCCCGTGCCACGACCGAAGCCTACTCGGTCGCCGTGGTGAAGGCGTGGAACGAGGCCCACGCGGACAAGATCACGCTGAACCTGATCCCCAACGAGCAGTTCGTCGCCAAGGTGGGCACCGCCATCGCGGCAGGCTCGCCGCCGGACCTGATGTCCATCGACCTGGTCTACGTTCCTTCCTTCGCCCGGGCGGAGCAGCTGACCGACCTCACGGATATGGCCAGGACGCTGCCGTTCCTTGACAAGCTCAGCCCGTCGCACGTCCGGCTGGGCACCTTCGAGAACAGACTCTACGCGCTGCCCTACAGTGCCGAAGCGTCGGTCCTGATGTTCAACAAGGCCCTGTTCCGTCGCGCCGGGCTGAATCCGGATGCGCCGCCGCAAACCTGGGCTGAGGTCCAGGCCGCGGCGGAGAAGATCACCGCGCTCGGGGACGGCAACTACGGCTATTACTTCCCGGGCAACACGGCCGGGCTCAACGTGTTCACCTTCCTGCCGCGCATCTGGGCGAGGGGCGGGGACATCCTGAGTGCCGATGGCACGAAGGCGACGCTCACGGACCCGGCGGTTGCCGCGGCACTGAACCACTTCCGTGCCCTCTGGGCCGCCGGCACCGTCCCGCCATCGGCGCGCGCGGACGGCGCGGAAAACACCATTGCCACCCCGGCCAGCGGCAAGGTCGGTCTTTGGTCCGGCGGTGCCTTCACCCTCACCGGGCTTCGTCGCCTCGCCCCCAACCTGGAGGTCGGTGCCACCTTCATCCCGGGCGACACCGCCGGGCAGTGGTCATCCTTCGCGGGAGGGGACTCGATCGCCATACCGCGCGGCAGCAAGCAGGCGCGCACGGCCTGGGAGTTCATTCAGTGGACCTACTCGCCGGAGGTGCAGATCAACATCCTGGCGCGCAACCGCTTCCTGCCGGTTCGGACTGACCTGGCGCGCAACGAATTCAGCGAGAAGGAGCCCGCCTACCTGGTCGCGGCCGAGGCGATCGCGAAGGGACGCACGCCCTACAGCTTCGTCTACAACGACCTGCTCAACAGCCCTCAAGGTCCCTTCCT
Source organism: Roseomonas elaeocarpi (assembly GCF_042433915.1). Lineage (NCBI taxonomy): Bacteria > Pseudomonadati > Pseudomonadota > Alphaproteobacteria > Acetobacterales > Roseomonadaceae > Roseomonas > Roseomonas elaeocarpi. The sequence goes on from NZ_JBHLUN010000001.1 coordinate 292,001, forward strand.
GCGCATGCTGCAACGCGCCGTTTTCGACGGCGACGTGCCAGGCGCCATCACGGAAGCGCAGAAACGGTTCGAGCAGATCATCGATCAGGACCGCTGAGTTCCATGAAACGACGCGGTGGTCTCGGCTGGGTCTTCGTCGCGCCGGCGCTGGCGCTCACCGGGGTGTTCTTCCTGTGGCCGCTGGTGCTGGTGGGCTGGATCTCGGCACATAACTGGCCGTTGATCGGGCGCGTGCGCTGGGTGGGCTGGCGCAACTACCTTGCCGCCTTCGACGACGAATTGTTCCTGAGCGCGCTGCGCTTCACACTGGCTTACACCGCCATCATCACGCCGGTGCTGTTCGTGATCGCCTTCGGCCTCGCTCTCCTGGCCAACGTGGACCGGCGGGGGGCCGCCCTGTTCCGCACGGTGTGGTTTCTGCCGACCTCCATCGGCATCAGCACGGCGAGCGTACTCTGGGTCTGGATGCTGAACGGCGACGTGGGCGTGTTCACCGCCATCCTGAACCGGCTGGGCCTGGTGTCCGGTCCGGTTCCCTACCTCGACTCAGTGCCGGGTGCCTTCGTGGCCGCGTCGTCGATGGTGGTCTGGAAGACCGTCGGGTTCACCATGGTCCTGCTGCTGGTCGGCCTGCGCGCCATTCCGGCGGAACTGCACGAGGCGGCGCGCATCGACGGTGCGGGCGGCTGGCAGGCGTTCCGCTACGTCACCATGCCGCTGATGCGACGGTCCGTGAAGCTGGCCTTGCTGCTGTCCGTTACCGGCTCGCTGCTGGTGTTTGATCCGTTCTACGTCATCACCCGCGGTGGACCACAGAACGGCACCATGAGCTTGGTGTACTGGGTCTACAACAGCGCCTTCGTGTCCTTTCGGGTTGGCTACGCCGCGGCACTGGCGCTGCTGGTGCTGGCGCTGGTGCTGGCGGTGAACCTTGCCCAGATGGTGCTGCTGCGCGACGGGGATGACGCATGACCGGGAGGACGACGTTCTCGGCCTTCGCCTACTACGCCACGGCCGGCACGATTACGCTGATCTTCCTGTTCCCGGTGGCCTGGGTCGCATTCGCATCTTTTCAGCCTTCGGCCGGTGCATCCGCCCTGCCTGGCTGGCTTCCGTCCTCCTTCACCCTGGCCAACTACGCAGGACTGCTGAGCGGCACCACCGGCTTCTGGCGCTACCTGTGGAACAGCCTCGTCGTGGCAGCGGGCAGCGCGGTGGGTGTCGCCCTGATCGCCACGCCCGCGGCCTACGGCTTCACGCGCTTCTCGTTCTTCGGCCGGCGTCTGGCCTTCGTGCTCACGCTCGTGGCGATCATGGTGCCGTTCCAGACGGTGCTGACACCGCTCTTCCTCGTGCTGCGTATCCTGGGACTGCAGAACTCGCTGTTCGGTCTGGGCATCGTCTACACCACCTTTCATCTGCCGCTCGGCATCCTGATCATGATGGCTGCTCTTCAGGGCGTGCCGCGTGCTCTTGATGAGGCGGCCACCATCGACGGGGCAAGCGAGATGGACATCCTGCTCCGTGTCCTCTTGCCGCTGATCCGCCCCAGCTTGGTGACCGTGGTGCTCGTGAACTTCATCTCGAGCTGGAACGAGTTCCTGGCCGCCCTGATCCTGATGACGGATCAGAGCAACTACACCATGCCGGTGATGCTGGTGACGATCTCGTTCGGCTATCTCGGCGCGGTCGACTGGGGCGCCCTGCAGGCGGGAACGGTGCTGACGATCCTGCCCTGCCTCGTCCTGACAGCCGCCTTCCAACGCTACTACGTGCAAGGCCTGCTGGCCGGCTCGACGAAAGGATGAATGCCATGAACGAGGCACGGCTACGATCCCTTCCTCCTGGCGCGATCGCACCGCGCGGATGGCTTCGCGATCAACTCCAGCTGCAAGCCGACGGCCTCACGGGCCGGCTGGAGGAGGTGTGGCCCGATGTCGGACCGAACAGCGGCTGGCTCGGCGGTTCGGGAGAAAGCTGGGAGCGCGGCCCCTACTACCTCGACGGCCTCGTCCCGCTCGCCTGGAGCCTCGACGACGTCGGGCTGAAGCACAAGGCGTCCAAGTGGATCGAGTGGATGCTCGCGAGTCAACGGCCGGATGGCTGGTTCGGTCCGGCCGGCAACGACGACTGGTGGACGCGCATGGTGGCTCTGAAGGTGTTGATGCAGTACGCGGAGGCCACGGACGATCCGCGCGTGGTGCCGTTCATGCAGCGCTACTTCGCCTACCAGCGGGCGGCGCTGCCGGAGCGGCCGCTGCAGAAATGGGCTGTCGCGCGCGGCCAGGAGAACATCCTGGCGATCCTGTGGCTGCATGAACGCGCACCCGACCCGGCCCTCGCCAGCCTGGCCGCGACCGTGCTGAGCATGACGGTGGACTGGGGCACCTACCTGACCGAGGATCTCGTCCAAGGCCCGGCGACCCGGTTCAGCCACCTGACCCACGTGGTCAACGTTGCCATGGGTCTGAAGCTGCCGGCGTTGCGGGAGATGCTGGGCGAGCAAGGCCAGCGCGACCTGCTGAACAAGGCGCTTGCCAATCTCGACCGCCTCCACGGTCAGGCCACCGGCATGTTTTCGGGGGACGAGTGGCTGGCCGGCAATTCGCCGCACCACGGTACGGAGCTCTGCGCCGTGGTGGAGACGATGTTCTCGCTGGAGGTGCTGGCACGCATCTACGGTTCCGGGGTATTCGGCGATCGGCTGGAACGTGTGGCGTTCAACGCCCTGGCGGCCACGGTGACGGCCGATATGACGGCGCACCAGTACCATCAGCAGCCGAATCAGGTCCTGGCAACGATTGCGCGCCGCGACTGGACCTACAGCAGCGATGCACCGAACATCTTCGGCCTCGAGCCTCATTTCGGCTGTTGCACGGCAAACCTCCACCAGGGCTGGCCGAAGTTGGCAACAAGTCTCTGGGCCGAGGACGCGGAGGGTGGGTTGGCCGCCATCGCCTATGCTCCCTGCCTCGTTCGTGGCCGTGCGATTGGCCTGGACGTCAGCACCGATTATCCGTTCGACGAAACGGTGGCCGTGCGCGTGACGGAGGCCGCTTCCGGAGCGCGTCGCCTGAGCTTGCGCGTTCCGGCCTGGTGCGATGACGCGCGACTGACGCTGAACGGCGAGGACCTTCCCGTTGCACCGGCCGACGGCATCGTTGTGCTCAGTCGTGAATGGAAGGCCGGCGATACCGTCACCTTGCGCTTGCCCATGCCAGTCCGGGTCGAGACCCGCCTCAACGGCGCGGTCAGTCTCCACATCGGGCCGCTGACCCTGGCTTACTGCCCCGGCGAGATCTGGCGGGGCATCCCGGACACGCCCGGGCTGGGTGACTGGGAGGTGATGCCGCGTGGCAGCTGGAACTACGGCCTGGAAACCGAAGCGGGCGCCGTGAGCTTGCAGGCCCTGGTTGAAAGGCGGCCGCCCTCGCGACAGCCCTTCGCGCTGGCGACAGCACCGGTTCGCGTGATGACCAAAGGACGTTTCGTGAAGGAGTGGCGGCTCGAAGACAATTCGGCGGCTCCACCGCCGCCCAGCCCCGTGACAAGCAATCAGACGCCACGTCCGATCACGCTGATCCCTTACGGCTGTGCCCGGCTGCGCATCTGTGAATTTCCGCGCCTCGAACCGCAGGAGTTTACTGGCTACGTATTCGACTGATCTCTGCGGCGGCGGAAGCTCCGGCATCACCTTGAGGCGGGGTGCTGGCGCCCGCGAAACGGTTGGAGCCGGGCGGGATGAGCCGGAGTGCGGCTGTCGCGAAGCGGGCCCCCGGCAACCGGACCGGGCGTAAGCACCGGGGCTCCGCGGCTGATCCGTGTGTCCGGTGAAAAAGAGCCGGTCCCATGGAGCAGCCTTGTAACCTTTCAGCTCCGATCGGCGAATATGGAGGCATGTCGCTGCGGCTCTCATTCCTACCGGTCACGACGGGCTTGGCTCCTGGAGGCGCAGCTCCGCACGGGCAGTCCGGTGCAACGCCGGCGCAGGATCGATGGAGCAAGCTGATGGTGGCGGCCCAGCGAGGGAACGGCGGCGCCTACAAACGTTTGCTGGTCGAGCTTTCCGCTTGGTTGCAGCGCTACTTCGCCCGCCGGCTTCCCCAGGGGGAGGTAGACGATGCCGTGCAGGAAACGCTGCTCGCCGTTCACCGCAGCCGGCACACCTACGAACCCGGTTATCCGCTCTCGGTGTGGTTGAGCGCGATCGCGAAGCGGAAGTGGGTCGATCAGCTCCGGGCCTTGGAGCGTCGCGCGGCCGACATGCTCGACGACGCGGTCGCGACGCCAGGGCACGAGGCCGCGGTCATGGACGCTTCCGTGTTGGTGAGTTTGCTCGGCGAGCTGCGCCCGGCGCAGTCCCGGGTCATCCAGCTGGTCAAGCTGGAAGGCTACAGCCTCGAGGAAGCTTCCCTGCGGACCGGGCAGTCCGTTTCAGCCGTGAAGGTGAACATCCATCGCGGGATCGCCCGCCTCAGGACCATCATCATGAAGAACGCCGATGTCGAATGACGCCCTGATCGATGAGCTCTCGTCCGGGCTGGTGCCTGTGCGTCCGCGCAACGTCGCGCGGGAAGCGGCCTGGCTCGCGGGCCTCGGCGTGCTGGAGCTGATCATCTTCCTGGCCCTGGGCATGATGCGACCGGACATGGCGGCGGTCATCGGCCAGCCGTTCATGTGGTGGAAGCTGGGGAGCCTGGCTCTTCTCGTGGCGATCAGCGGCGGCACGGCGGTGCAGTCCTTCTCGCCGACGATCTCGCCACGGCGCGGCCTGATCCTCACCGCGGGCCTTGCCGGTGCGGTGGTCGCGGCCGGACTGGCGCTCGGCCTCGTGGAGCAGGGTGCCCCGGGCTTGTCCGAACGGCTGATGCCGGCGCACGGGCTGCTATGCGCCGGATCGATCGTGGTGCTGTCGCTGCCCATGCTGGTCGGGTTGTCGGTCTTCATGCGCCGGGGCGCCTCGGCCCATGCCGAGGGCAGCGCGCTGGCCGTGGGCCTGGCCGGTGGGAGCTGGGGCGCGCTCGTCTTCGCCTTCTGCTGCCCCGTGAACGATCCCGTTTACATCCTGTTCTGGTACTCGGCGGCCTTCGCGATCACCGCGTCGCTGGCGCGGCTGGTGCTGCCGAGGTTCGCCGCCCTGTAGGTCCGCACAGCACCGGCCTGCGGCCGGGTCCGCGATCTCCATCCCCGTTGCCACACCGGGCGCCGCGCGACGCCGCGTCCGGCCGGCCCATCGCAGCCATTGCGAAAGGACCTGTCATGTCCCTGCGGAACCGATCCGCCGAGGCCCGCGAGACCGGCTGGCTGATGCGCTACGACGCGGTGCGGGCGGGCTTCTCCGTGGCCTGGGTCGCGACGGCGCTCGCGGTTGGCCCGGCGGCGTCGCCGGCGCTCGTTTACGTCGCGGCCTTGGCGCCGGATGGCAACGAGACGCTCAGTGAAGTACGCAGCCGCTTCGCGCCCGCCACCAACAACGTGATCAAGAGTGCGGACGGGTTCCTGACGCTCGATCCCGCGACCTTCCACGACGACTTCGCGGCCGATCTCCCGGCGGCGGACGCCGCCTTCATGGCACGGTCGCAGGTTCCGGTCAGCGAGAAGGCGCTCAGCGCGCCGGTCAGCCAGGCGGCCTGGCGTTCGAAGCCGAGCTGGTACGCCGTCGCCACCGAGGACCACAAGATCAACCCCGACTTCGGACGCTTCATGGCCCGGCGGACCGGCAGCACGACGGTCGAGGTCAAGGGCATCCACGCCGTCTACGTGTCGCAGCCCAGGGCAATCGCGGCTCTCATCGAGCAGGCGGCAACCGGCGCCCGGAAGGAATGAGCGGCCTCTTCTTCCGGATCCGCACCATCCCCCCGGCGGTACTCCCCAGCGGGGCCGCCATCATCGAAGGACCTGTGACAATGACCATCAAACGCAGCCTGCTGACCGCGCTCGCCGGCGTTTCGCTGCTCGGCGGTGTCGCCGTGGCCCAGCCGGCGCCGGCACCCACCCGGATCCGCGGCACGATCGACAGGATCGACGGCGACATCCTGTCCATCAAGCCGCGCAGCGGCCCCGACGTGTCGGTCCGGCTGAACGCGGACGCGCGGATCGTCGGCGTGAAGAAGGCGGAGCTGTCGGACGTGCAGTCCGGCAGCTACATCGGCACCGCCACCGTGCCGCAGCCGGACGGCACCGCCCGGGCGCTGGAGGTGACCGTGTTCCCGCCCAACCTGAAGGGTTTGGGCGAGGGCAGCTATGCTTATGACCTCGGCGGCAACAGCACCATGACCAACGGCACCATCGGCGATCTGGTGGTGTCCAGCGGCCGGGTCATGACCGTGCACTACAATGGCCGAGGCACCGGCGAGAAGAAGATCTTCGTGCCGGAGGACGTGCCGATCGTTCTGCTGGACCCGACCGCCACCCGTGCCCTGCTGACCGTCGGCGCCCATGTCACCGTGACGCCCGTCAAGGCGGCCGACGGCAGCCTGACCGCCGGCAGCATCGCCGTTGGCGAGAACGGCCTTACCCCGCCGATGTAACCGGACGCCCCGGGGCATCCGGTCCGATGCCCCGGGACCCCCTGCCGACGAGTGCAAGATGACCTCTCAACTCAAGCCCAGCCGGTTCGTCGCGGTGCAACCGCTGCTCGTGCGGATCACCCACTGGATCAACGTCGTTGCCATGGTCTGCATGATCATGAGCGGGTGGGAGATCTACGATGCCTCGCCCTTGTTCCCCTTTACCTTTCCGCGGTGGGCCACACTGGGCGGCTGGCTGGGCGGCGCCATCGCCTGGCATCTGGCGGCGATGTGGCTGCTGGTGGGCAACGCGCTGGTGTACTTCGCCTACGGAGTGTTCAGGCGGCACTTCCTGCGCTCGTTCCTGCCGCTGACCCCACGCCTGGTGTGGCGGGACCTGACTGAGGCCCTCGCCTTCCGCCTCAGGCACACGCACGGCACCTACAACGCGGTGCAGCGACTGTCCTACGTCGTGGTCCTCCTGCTCGGCATCCTGGCGCTCGCGTCGGGCCTGTCGCTCTGGAAGCCGGTGCAGCTCCACGCGCTCGCCTCGCTGCTGGGTGGCTACGAGGTGGCGCGACGCCTGCACTTCATCGCCATGGCCGGCATCGTCGCCTTCATCGTGCTGCACCTGAGCCTGGTGATCCTGGTGCCGAGGACGCTGGTCAGCATGATCACCGGCCGCGCCCGGGTTCCTGCATCTCATGCCGAGGTCGAACTATGAGCAAGAAGATCAGCCTGGCCGATCATCATCCGGCATTGCAAAAGGTCGAACGGCAGCTGCACCGGCGGGGCTTGTTGCGCGGTGGCCTTTCCCTTGGGGGGCTGACCATGTTGACCGGCTGCAACCTCTCGGACGGCGACACGGTGGACAAGGTGCTCTGGGCGATGTCGCGCTTCAACGACCGGGTGCAGGCCTTGCTGTTCGACCCGAACAAGCTGGTTCCCACCTACGACGTGTCGCAGATCACCAAGCCTTTCCCGTTCAACGCCTACTACCCGGTGGACAGTGCTCCCGAGGTCGACGGCGATACCTGGAAGCTCGAGGTGTCCGGCCTGGTGCAGGACAAGTCGTCCTGGCCCTTGTCGCGCCTGCGCAGCCTGCCGCAGGAAAGCCAGATCACCCGCCACATCTGCATCGAGGGCTGGAGCGCCATCGGCCATTGGAGCGGCGTGCCGCTCCGCACCTTTCTGCAGCGCGTCGGCGCCGACACCCGCGCCCGGTATGTCGGCTTCAAGTGCGCGGACCGCTACTACTCATCCATCGACATGGCGACGGCGCTGCACCCGCAGACCATCCTTGCCCTGGATTACGGCAAGGAGCCGCTGCCGCTCGAGTACGGCTTCCCGCTGAAGCTGCGCGTTCCCACCAAACTCGGATTCAAGAACCCGAAACACATCGCCGCCCTTTTCGTCACGAACGACTACCCGGGCGGCTGGTGGGAGGATCAGGGCTACAACTGGTTCAGTGGCTCCTGATGCTTCGTCACCCGGCGCTCTAGTGGGGGCCTGGGGTGCTTCCGTCGTTGCTCGTGAAGCTTTGCAGATCCCGGTTGTCGCAGGCCTGCAGTGTCAGTCCGCGCGACAGCTGGAGCTGCAGTCGGTTGCTCGGCAGCGGGTCAACCGTCGCGCAAAGGTTCGACGATCCTGATCGCAAGGTGAAGATGCCGCCGGTGCTCACGATGTTCCACTGCTGGCTCGCACCTCCGTTGCAGGGCCAGACCACGAGCTGAGCGCCAACGGCCGGTACGTTGTTTTTCACGTCGAGGCACAGGCTGTTGCCGTTGTTGGTCACGGTCGAGAAGCCGGTGGCGGACGGTTCGGGGCCAGCGATCCTCCAGGCCGTCTGCTGCGACAGCGTTCCGAATGAGCAGCCACCGCCGACGAGAAGGTTGCAGCGCGGGATCGCCGGGGAGGAGCCGGGTGCCGCGTTCGGCGGGGACAGCACCGGGCCTCGCGATGGCAGGGAGAAGATCTGGCTCACGATGACGTTCGCGAAGCTCCCGACGAAGGGCGCCGCCAATGTTCCCGTTGCGGCCAGTTTGGCAAGGTCCTGGGCCATTTCACGCATCAGCGACGCGCCATAGGCGTCCCGGAGCGCGTCTTCGCCTTGCAGGCCGACCGATTGAGACGGGCTGGTCGTGCACAGCGTCCCGGCCCGGGCCGGATTGACCGGCAACGACTGCCGCGCCACCTCGGTCCGGCTATCCGCCATTTGGTCGATGCACACCGTGGCGAAGGTGCATTGCCCGGCGCCATTGCTGAACTGGTCCACCGCCTCCAGCCGGCAGAACGCTGCCGCGTTGAGGTTCTCCAGGAGCGAGACCGGCTTGTCCGTCGCGCTCGGAAACCCTGGCCGGGCCTCCAGGAATGCTTCGTGGCTGCGCAGAAAGGGCCCCAGTTCGGCAACGACGCGCTGCGGCTGCGTGCCCAGCTGCGCCTCGATGGTGGCGAACCAGGTCGCGATCGCGACCGCGTAGAGCTCGAAGGACGGGTACGCCTCGAAGCGCGTCCGCAAGGCCTGGGTCGGCGTTCCCCGTCCCGTGATGTCCGTCCATTTCCAGACATCGAAATCCGGATCGTCCTTCAGCAGATCGGCCTGTTGACGCGCCTGGAGCTGCATGACGCTCAGCGCGCCAGCATCGGTGGGATGCGTCGCCAGCTGCGCGTTCAACGCCGTGAGGTCCGCCGCGACCGATTGCAGCTTGCGCAGCCGCGCGACGTTTGCCGCTTCCGCGACATCGTCCTGCAGCTGGCTGACCCTTTCCTCCACGAGGGTGAGCCGCTCGGTCACTTGCTGGAGGAGTTTCTCGACCTGCGTCAGCCTCGCATTCAACGCCGCAGGATCGAGTGGCGACGACGCCTGCGACCGCACCACGCCCAGCATGATGGTCGCGAACGGAACCCCCGTGACCTTGTCGAAGGCGCCGGCCAGAAGATCGTCCGCATCCGCGCGGGCGCGGTCGATCGGGATGGTGATCGTTGCAGCCGCGGCGAGAGCCAATGCGATGGGTCGGCAAACGCGTTCCAGCCAATGGCGCGGCATACGAAGGGTCATTGCTCCCTCCTCGGTCTTGGATGTGTATCCGCGGCGTCAGCTTAGGTTTATCGTAAACACTTCGCAACGAAATCCGGGGGAGAGCAACGAGGCCCAGCGGCTCGAGCCGGATCTTCACGGATGCCCTGCGTTGGGAGTGGATGGCGGAGCCACCGACGCCGCATCCGACACGAACGGCATCCCGACCCCGCGTCGGTTACCCGGAGGAGCCCCTGCCTCCCGGACCTGTGGACGAGGTAGGTCACCGATGAGGTGGAGCGGCGGGTGCCGCCGCGTGGCGGGTACGGTCGCAAGCTCCGGCCCGGCCCGCCGCGCGGCCTTGCGTTCACCGCCCCGTCCGGTTGCCCTCACCGTGCTCCAGCAGTTCGCTGCCTGCCGTGGGGATTACCGCACCAGCCATCCCCATGCCGGCTTGCGCATGCTCTCACCCCGCGCGTCCGTCATCAGCCAGCCCTCCATTCCGGTTGCCGGTCCGGTTTGATGGGGAGCACTCCGCGGCGGCGGCCGAAAGCGGATGACTGGCTATGCTCTACGGCGTGTGCGTGTGTTGGGATGAGCGGGTTCCTGCGCTGGCCCTCGATCAGGTTGCAGGACGCTCCCGATCTCTTGCACACCCGCTTCGGCGAGGATGCGGGTGGTCAGCCCGATGTGTTCGTCCATGAGCGCCACGCACCGTTCGGCGTCACGGGCCAGAGCCGCCTCCGCAATGTCGCGGTGCTCGGCGGCTCGCTTGGCGGCTTCATCAACGGCGCGCTGCTCGACAGCTACGGCTGGCAGGCCATGTTCCTGGTTGGTGGATGCCTGCCGCTCGCCGCCGCGGCCCTCCTGGCCCTGGCACTGCCGGAGTCGCTGCGCTTCCTCCTGTCGCACGGTGCGCCCGCGTCCCGCATCGCCGCCATCGTGCGCCGCATCCGCCCGGACCTGGCGGGCGCTCAGTGCTTCACCGCCGACGAGGAGCGCGCGCAGGGCGCGCCCCTCCTGCACCTGTTCACCGAAGGGCGTTTCCGCACCACCCTGCTGCTCTGGGTGTCCTTCTTCATGGCGTTCGGCATCCTCGGCATCGCCGTGGTCTGGACCCCCGTCCTGATGCGGGGCGGTGGGCTGGCGCCGGCCCTGGCGGGCACGGCGCTGGGTGTGCACGGCGTGGGGGCGCTGATCGGCATGGCCAGCGCCGGGCGGCTGATGGAGCGGTTCGGCGCCGTGCCGGTGCTGGTGCCGGCCCTGCTGCTGGGGGCCGTGGCAACCGGGTCGCTGGGCTACGCCGCCAGCTCGCTCGCCGCCGTGTCGACCGTGCTGTTCCTGGTCGGCTTGTTCGTCGGGCTGGGCGCGTCCGGCTCCATCGCGCTCGCCGCGTCCTTGTACCCGACGGCCGTTCGTTCGTCCGGTGTCGGGGTCGCCATGGCCATGGGGCGCTTCGGTCAGGTGCTCGCCCCGCTGTTCGCCACCGCCGCCCTCGCCATGGAGTGGTCCGGCGCGCAGCTCTTCGTGGCCTTCGGGCTGGCCCCCGTCCTGGCGGCGCTGGCGGTGCTCCTGCTCAAGCCGGCCGCCCTGCATCGCGGCATCGCGCCGGAGCCCGCAGCGTGACCCTGTCCAGCCTCGACGAACCGCACGATCCGGCCCGGCGCGGCAGTGTCCGTACCGCCAGCGCCCCCGGCACGCCGTGCCCGCTCAGGAACCTGCCTCCGGAGGTCTTCGCCACGGACGGCGCGCGGGATCGACCATCGGGAGCAGCCGTTACCCGAAGGGCGGCGCACGAAGACGGCGCCGAGGCTGGACGACGAATGGGCCGACGCGCCGACCTGGGTCCCGCATCGGCTTTCCGGATGACGGGCGGGCCTGGTCGGGGTCCGACCCTGGGAGCCTGACACCCTCCAGCAGCAGCCGATTCCCGAACCCGATCTCTTGGGTGCCTTTGATCCTTCAGGCTGAGAGCAGCTTCCCTTGCCGGCTTCGCTCAAGCGTTTGCCGCAGGATCAGCGGGATCATGCCGCCCGCCTGCAGCAGCCGGACCTCGCGCGCCGTCTCGATCAGCGCCGTGGCGGTGGTGGAAACCGTCTCGCCGCCGGCGCGGTGCAGCGTCACCGCGATCCTGCGCCAGGGCTCGAGGCCGGCGGGATCCCAGTCGATCGCCAGCGTATCGCCCGGCTGCAGCGCCATCGCCTCCGCCCGCCAGTCCCCCGGCAGCCGCAGCGGCAGCACGCCCATGCCCACGAGGTTGGAGCGGTGGATGCGCTCGAAGCTGTTGGCCAGCACCGCGCGCACGCCCAGCAGCTGCGCCCCCTTGGCCGCCCAGTCGCGGGAAGAGCCGGTGCCGTAGCGCTCGCCCGCCAGCATCACCACCGGCAGCCCGGCCTCGGCGTAGCGCGCCGCGGCCTGCCAGGCGGGCAGCACCTCGCCCGTGGGCGCGAACACCGTTTGCCCGGCGCCGTGGCCGCTGCCCAGGTGGTTCACCACGGTGCGGTTGGTGAAGAGGCCGCGCAGCATCACCTCCCAGTTGCCGCGGCGCGAAGCGTAGACGTTGAGGTCGCGCGGGTTCTCGCCGCGCTCCACGAGCCAGCGTCCCGCATCGCTGCTCGCGGGAATGGCGCCGGCGGGCGAGATGTGGTCGGTGGTGATGTCGTCGCCCAGCACCAGCAGCGGCTGCGCCCGCAGCACCCCCGCCGCCGGCACAGCCTCGCCGAAGCTCACGAAGGGCGGGCGGCGCAGGTAGGTGGAGGAGGGGGCCCAGGGAAAGCGCGGCGTCGCGGGCGCTTCCAGCGCGGCCCAGCCCGGCGAGGCATCCGCTTCCCGCCCCGCGGCGTCGATGTCGGCCGGGTCCAGCCCGGCGGCCGTGGCGGCCTCGATCTCGGCCGCGCCGGGCCACAGCTCGTGCAGGTAAACGGCGCGGCCGTCGGGCGTGTGGCCCAGCGCGTCGCGCATGATGTCGAGCCCGGCGCGCCCGGCAATGGCGTAGGCCGCCACCAGCGGCGGCGAGGCCAGGAAGGCGTTGTCCACCTGCGCATGGACGCGGCCGGGAAAGTTGCGGTTGCCCGAAAGCACCGCCACGGGCTTCAGCCCGCCCGTCTCGACCGCGCGCGACACGGCGGGCAGCAGCGGCCCCGAATTGCCGATGCAGGTCGCGCAGCCATAGCCGGCGACGCCGAAGCCCATGGCTTCCAGGTCGTCCAGCAGCCCTGCGCGCCGCAGCCGCCGCTCGGCGGAGGGCGAGCCCGGGGTCAGCGAGGTCTTCACCCAACCCGGCACCGAGAGGCCCAGCGCGCGCGCCTTGCGCGCCACCAGCGCCGCCGCCACCAGCAGCGGGAAGTCCGAGGTGTTGGTGCAGGAGGTGATGGCGGCGATCGCCACGGCGTCGGCGGGGATGCCGTCCACCGCCCGCCCGCCCGGCACCGTGCCCGCCGACAGCAGCGCCGCCGACACCTCGGCGGGAGCGAGACGGTCCTGCGGGCGGCGCGGCCCGGCGACGGAAGGCCGCAGCGCCGCGAGGTCGAGCTCCAGCACGGTGGTGTAGCGCGGCTCGGCCCCGGGGTCGTGCCACAGCGCCTGCGCCTTGGCGTAGGCCTCCACCAGCGCGACCTGCGCCGCGTCGCGGCCGGTGGCGCGCAGGTAGTCCAGCGTCTGCCCGTCGATCGGGAACATGCCGGTGGTGGCGCCGTACTCGGGGGCCATGTTGGACACCACCGCGCGCTGCCCGGCGGTCAGGGTGCCGATGCCGGGGCCGAAGAACTCCACGAACTCGCCGGCCACCTTCGCCCGGCGCAGCAGCTGCGTCACCGCCAGCGCCAGGTCGGTCGCGAAGCTGCCTTCCGGCAGGGCGCCGCGCAGCCGCACGCCGATCACCTCGGGCACGCGCAGCGACACCGGCACGTCGAACATCACGCCCTCGGCCTCGATGCCGCCGACGCCCCAGCCCAGCACGCCGATGCCGTTGACCATCGGCGTGTGGCTGTCGGTGCCCACCAGCGTGTCCGGCACCGCCCAGAGGGTTTCCCCGCGTGCCCAGGGCGCGACGCCGTCGCGACGCTCGGTGGCCACCACCGTCGCCAGACGCTCGAGGTTGATGGTGTGCATGATGCCGGTGCCGGGCGGAAAGACGCGGAACCCGCGCACCGCCGCGGCGGCCCACTTCATGAAGCGGTAGCGCTCGGCGTTGCGCTCCATCTCGCGCGCCATGTTGCGCGGCAGGGCGTCGCGGGTGGCCGACACGTCCACCGCCAGCGAGTGGTCGGTGGAGGTCGCGACCGGCACGGAAGGGTTCAGCAGCGACGGGTCGCCCCCGGCTTCCGCCAGGGCGTCGCGCATCGCGGCGATGTCCGTCAGCGCCGGGCCGCAGGTGGTGTCGTGCATCAGGATGCGCTGCGGGGCGAAGGGGATCTCGAGCTCCGAGCGGCCGGTGTCCAGCCAGCCGAGCAGGGCGGCGAGGCCCGCCTGCCGCACCTCGGGCTCCGGCTGGCGCAGCACGTTTTCCAGCAGCACCCGGTGGACCCAGGGCATGCGCCCCAGCCGGGCACCGGCCGCGGCGTGGAGGTCGACGATGCGCCGGGTGCCGAAGGCGCCCGTGATCGTGGTGACCGGTATCTCGATCATGCGCGCCCCGTCCCGCCGCGGCTCACGCGCCTGCCGGCCCGAGGCCGAACAGTGTCCGGTCCGCGACATCCTCGCCGAACAGGGCGATGATGCCGGCCTCCTGCCTGCCCATCCGCACCGGCCGATCGGCCTCCAGCACCATCGGCAGGTCGTGGCCCGGCAGGACCACCGTGCCCGGCTTGCGGCGCCAGAACTCCCAGATCCGGCGGATCGTGGCGGCGGTGACCGCGGGGTCGTAGGTCATGTCGGCGCGGCCGGACACGAGCTCCGCCCGGTACTTCGCCGCGTCCTGCACCAGCAGAAGATCGCGCTCGGCACCGGCGAGCAGGAACATCAGGTGGCCCGGGGTATGCCCGGGCGCGAGATGCGCGGTGATGCCGGGCAGCACCTCCTGCGCCTCCCCGACGGTGGTGAGGCGCGGGTGATCGGCCAGGGGCCGGACGTAGAATTCCGGCACCAACGGATCGCCGATCGGGCGATCGAGGGCCCAGCGCAGCTCGGCCTCGCCCACCGTGATGCGCGCCGCGGAAAACATCGGCCAGTTCACCACGTGGTCGTAGTGCAGGTGGCTGAGGACGAGGTCGGTCACGTCGCCCGGCTCCACCCCGCGATCGCGCAGCGCCTGGAGGAGGTAGCGGCGCAGGCCGAAGGAGCCGGTGTCCAGCACCGCGACGCGGCCGTGCCCGCGCAGCAGCGCGACGGTGCTCCAGCCCAGCCCGCCATGCCGCAGCGACTTGCCGGGATAGCCCCCCACGAGGATGTCCACCTCGTAGCCGCCGAGCTGCATGAACATGGTTCCCTCCGTCGCCGGCATCGGCGTCATTGCGCGCTGGCCTGGTTGTTGAGGACGAAGCGCTGCGCCGCGCCGATGTGGCTGCGCGCGGCCTCCTCGGCCCGGCGGACATCGCCGCAGGCGATGGCGTCCACGAGTTCGGCATGCTCGCGTCCTGCTTCCGCGACCCGGCCGGCGCTGCGGCGCGTCGCGTGCCCGGCCAGGGCCAGCAGGGCCGACATGGCCCGCAGATGGGTGATCAGGTAGCGGTTGCGCGTGCAGTCGTAGATCGCCTCGTGCAGCATCCGGTTGTAGCGGGCCCCGAGCAGCGGATCGTCGGCGGCGCCGCGCTCCAGCTCCAGGATGTGCTGCAGGCCGGCGATCTCGGCCGGTGTGGCGTTGCGCGCGGCCAGGGCCGCGGCCGCGCCTTCGCCCCATTCGCGGGCGGTGAAAAGCTCCACCGTCGCCTGCCGGTCGAGGCGCGAGATCAGGATGCCGCGGTGTCCCTGCAGGCGCAGCAGGCCCTCGCCCTCCAGCCGCTTGAGCGCTTCGCGAAGCGGCGTCCGGCTCATCGCCAGCCAGGCCGTCAGGTCGGCCTCGCGCACGCTGGACCCCGCCTTCAGCTGGCCACCCTGGATGGCCGAGAAGATGGCGTCGTAGGCGCGCTGGGCGAGCGACACCTCGGCTCCGGCGGCGAGTTCCGCGTCGGCGATGTTTTCGCCGGGGCCCGGGAAGGGAGGCTGAGGAGAAGAAGCGGGGTGGGACATGGATCTCGGGGCGTTGTGGCCGGTTCGTGCCGGCCAGCTTTCACCAGATTTCGAGACTGGACTCAACCGTATACAAATGTATATGACTGAACTCAGCGAGACCGGCAGCAAGCCGGCAGGCCGCGTCGTGGCGGCGGAGAACAGGGAAGGACGTGGGATGAGCGCTTCAAAGACTGTGTTGTCGGCGCCGCCCGACGCGGTAAGCGTTCAGGAGCAGGACGAGCAGCGTGTCTTCCGCAAGATCGCCTGGCGCATCCTGCCGCTGCTGACGCTGGCCTACATCGTCAACTTCCTGGACCGCACCAATGTCGGCTTCGCGGCGCTGACCATGAACCAGGAGATCGGCCTGACGGCGGCGCAGTTCGGCACCGGCGCCGGCATCCTGTTCCTCGGCTACTGCGTTTTCGAGGTGCCCAGCAACGTCGCGCTGCACCGCTACGGCGCGCGCCTGTGGCTGTGCCGCATCATGGTGACCTGGGGCATCGTTTCCATGGCCACGATCTTCGTCACCGGCCCGAAAAGCTTCTACCTGCTGCGCTTCCTGCTCGGCGTCGCCGAGGCCGGCTTCTTTCCCGGGGTCGCCTTCTACCTGTCGCAGTGGTTTCCGGCGCAGTTCCGGGCCCGCGTCTTCGCCTGGTTCCTGATCGGCATCCCGGCCTCCTCGCTGATCGGCGGCCCGCTTTCGGGCGCGCTGCTGGAAATGCACGGCATCGCGGGCATCGCCGGCTGGAAGTGGCTCTACCTGCTCGAAGGCGCGCCGGCCGTGATCCTCGGCCTGGTCCTGCTGGGCCTGAAGAACCGGCCGGAGGAAGCGGAATGGCTGACGGCGGAGGAGAAGCGCATCGTCCGTGCCCGCCTCGATGGCGAAAAGCGCGAACAGCCGCGCCACAGCTTCTGGGCTGCCCTGGCCGACCGCCGCGTGATCCTGCTGGCGCTGATCCAGTTCACCTTCACGATCGGCGCCTACGGCGTGGCGATCTTTCTGCCGCTGATCATCAAGGCGCAGAACTTCTCGGACTTCAACGTCGGGCTGATCTCGGCGCTGCCCAGCCTGGTGGCCTGCGTGGCGATGGTGTTCTGGGCCGGCGTCGTGGACCGCAGCCGGCAGAAGATGCTGCACCTGGCGGCGATGTGCCTGATCTCGGCGCTCGGCCTGGTGCTGGCGGTCTACGCCGGAGCCTTCGTGGTGGCGCTGGCCGGGCTGACCGCGGTGGTGGTGGGCACCAACACCGCGCGCGCTGTGCTGTGGACCATCCCGACCCGCTTCCTGACCGGGATCGCCGCGGCGGGCGGTCTCGCCTTCATCAATTCCGTCGGCACCATCGGCGGCTTCGTGGGCCCCTCGATCATGGGCGAGTTCCGCAGCCTGACCGGCTCCTTCAACGCCGGGCTGCTGGCGCTGGCGGGCTTCATGCTGGTGTCGGTCGCCCTGATCCTCGTGCTGCGCAGCATGGTGCGCGAGCAGTAAACCCACTTCTTCGGAGAAGCAGCGTGGCACAAGACGCCCCATCGTTCCCGGCGGAAACCGTCCGGTCCTTCGTGTCGGCCCTGTTTCAGGCGCAGGACGTGCCCGAGGCCGATGCCGACCGCGTGGCGGAATGCCTGGTGCAGGCCGACCTGCGCGGCGTTTCCTCGCACGGCGTGGGGCGGGTGCCGATCTATCTCGACCGTTTGCGCAAGGGGCTGGTGAAGAGCCGCCCCGCCATCACGGTGGAGCGTGCCCTGACCGTGGGCGCGCGGGTGGACGGCGACAACGGGCTGGGCTTCCTGGTCGGCACCCGCGCGATGTCCACCGCCATCGACATCGCGCGCGAGCACGGTGTGGGCTTCGTGCTGGCCTACCACAGCAACCACTTCGGCATGGCCGCGAGCTACCTGCAGCAGGCCGTGGAGGCGGGGCTGTCGGCCTTCGTGTTCACCAACGCTTCGCCGGCCATGCCGATCTGGGGCGGGCGCACGCCCTTCCTGGGCACCAGCCCCTTCGCCTTCGCGGCGCCCGGCGGGCCGGACAGCCCGCCGGTGATGCTGGACATGGCGATGTCGGTGGTGGCGCGCGGCAAGGTGCGGCGCGCCATGCAACTGGGCGAGGACATCCCGCTGGGCTGGGCGCTCGACAAGGAAGGGCGTCCGACCACCGATGCCAAGGCCGGCTACGAGGGCGTGGTGTTGCCCTTCGGCGGCATGAAGGGATCGGGCCTGTCGCTGATGATGGAGATCCTGGCCGGCGTCATGTCGGGGGCGAAGTTCGGCGGCGAGGTCGGCAACCAGTACTTCGACTTCGACGAGCCGCAGAACGTGGGCCACTGCTTCCTCGCCATGCGGCCCGACCTGTTCATGCCGATCGACCAGTACGGCGATCGCATGGCGGCGCTGTCGCAGCGCGCCAAGGCCACGGAGCGCGCGGACGGGGTGGACGAGATCCTCTTGCCGGGCGAGCCGGAGATGCGCCGGGCCGCGCAGCGTTCGGCAAGCGGCATCCCGCTGGACCGGCAGGAACTGGACCAGCTGATCGTCGAGGCGGAGCGCTCCGGCGTGCCGGTGCCCGAAACCCTGCGCGGCTGAGGTGCGGCCGGCCGTTCCACCGGAACGGGAGGCCGCCGCGGGGCGGCGTCGTGCCGGGCGGACCGGCGCGACGGCGCCACCACGGTGGCAACGCGGGCGCACCGCCCTGGCGGGGCGGCCGCGCCTCGCCATCCCGGCACTACGGCCTGGCCGCGCCCTTCGCGGCCGCGTGCTCCGCCGAGACCGGGCGTGTTTCGCCGGTCGCCACCAAGGTGCGGGTCGCGTCCGTGCGGCCATAGGTCCAGAGGATCTTCATGCTCTCGCTCGCCGAGGCGTTGATGAAGCGGTGCGGCACGCCGGCGGGAATCCAGCTCGTGTCCAGGGGCTGCAGCCGGTGCTGCGCGCCGTCGATCTCGACGATGGCCTCGCCTTCCAGCAGCACCACGGCCTCCTCGCAGTTGTGCGTGTGCAGCGGGATCGCCGCGCCGCCCGCGATGATCGTGATGCCGTTCATGAAGCCCTGCGCGCCATGCCGGGCACCGACGAGCGGGATGGTCCTGGCGCCGCCGCCGCGCTCGTGGGCCGGGAGCTCCGCGGGGCGGAGAATCACACCCGGTTCGTCGGTCGTGGCCATGTGCTGTGTTTCCCTGCTGTTGGCTGCGGCATGTCCTGCCGCTGCGGCGCGCGGGCAGGATGGCGCAGCCTTGACGCCGGCGAAAGGCACCGTTCGCCGAGGCGCACCGGGTGGAGCCGCAACGGTGCGGCCTGAAAGCAGGGCAGGGAGCAATGAAGGGCCATGAACGCGACGGAAACCAGCGACATGTTCTGCGATAGCCACGTTCATGTTGTCGGCGATCCCGTCCGGTATCCGCTGACCGGAGGGCGCGGCTACACGCCGGACCCGGCCCCGCTGGCCACGCTGCAGGGGCAGGCCGGACCGCTCGGTATTACCCGCTTCGTGATCGTGCAGCCAAGCTTCTACGGCAACAACAACAGTCTCCTGCTCGACACCCTTGACGCGCTGGAAGGGCAGGGACGCGGCGTCGCGGCCGTAGATCCTGCCGCCGGCCGGGATGAGTTGGGCGACCTCGCGGCGCGGGGCGTGCGCGGGTTGCGCCTGAACCTTTACAGCAACGCGGCGGGTGTCACCGGTGCGGTCCTGCAACGGCGCTTCGAGGCGATGGCGGCCCTGGCACGGGAATGCGACTTCCACGTCGAGATCATCGCGCCGATCGCGATGCTGGCGGAGTCTGCGGAGTTTCTGCGCCGATCGCCGGTGCCGGTGGTCGTGGATCACTACGGCCTGTTTGCCGACGAGACACCCGATGGCCTGCACGGTCGGGCGTTGCTGGCGCTCCTGCGGCATCCGCAGTTCTGGATGAAGCTTTCGGCACCCTACCGCAGCGGCGGCGACATCCTGGCGGTGCGGCCCGACCGGCGCTGGCTCGGCGCGATCGGGGAATGCTGCGGCGATCGCTGCGTCTGGGGCAGCGACTGGCCGCACACGCCGCCGCACGAAGCCCAGGGGCGCCCCGAGAGCCGGGTTCCCTACCGTGCCCTCGACTACCGTGCGGTGTTCGAGGGCTTCCGCGACTCCCTGCCAACCGACCTGCCGGTGGAGCGCATCCTGCGCGACAATCCGGCGCGGCTTTACGGCTTCACAGCCTGACGGAGAAACAATCCATGCGCATTCTCGTGCTGCCGGGCGACGGCATCGGGCCGGACATCAGCGCCGCCACCGTGGAGGTCGTCCGCGCGGCCACGGCGTTGGTCGGCCTCACGCCGGAGTTTCCCCAGGCCGAAATCGGCTTCGCCTCGCTGCGCGCCAACGGCACCACCTTCACCGACGCGGTGTTCGAGGCCGCGCGCGACGCCGACGGCGTGATCCTGGGCCCGGTGTCGCACAACGAGTACCCGCCTTCGGACCAGGGCGGGCTCAATCCGTCCGGTCAGCTGCGGCGGCGGCTCGACCTTTACGCCAACATCCGTCCGGCCCGCATCCGTCCCGGCTTCACGCCCCGTTGCGGCGTGCCCTTCGATCTCGTGGTGGTGCGCGAGAACACGGAAGGCTTCTACGCCGACCGCACCATGTTCGCCGGCACCGGCGAGGTGATGCCGACGCCTGACCTCGCCATGGCCTTTCGCAAGGTGACGCGGCAGGGTTCGCTGCGCATTGCCGAGAGCGCCTTCAGCCTGGCCATGCAGCGGCGGCGCAAGGTCACGGCGGTGCACAAGGCCAACGTGCTGCGCGTGTCGGACGGGTTGTTCCTCGAATGCGTGCGCGAGGTGGCGGCCCGCTATCCCGAGGTCGCCTACGAGGAGAAGCTGATCGATGCCATGGCGGCGCTGCTGATCCGTGACGCCAGCCCCTTCGACGTGATCGTCACCACCAACATGTTCGGCGACATCCTGTCCGACGAGGCGTCGGAGCTTTCGGGCAGCCTCGGCCTCGCGGCATCGCTGAACGCCGGTACGGAGCACGGCGTGGCGCAGGCGCAGCACGGCTCGGCACCCGACATCGCGGGACAGGACCTGGCCAACCCTGCCTCGCTGATCGGTTCCGCGGCAATGCTGCTCCGCTGGATGGGGGAGCGTCGGTCCGACAGCCGGCTGCTGCAGGCGGCGGCGCTGATCGACGCGGCGCTGGACCGCGTGCTGGCGGTACCGGAAGGGCGCACGCGCGACCTCGGCGGGCCGCTGGGCACGCGCGCCTTCACCGCGGGGCTGGTGGAGGCGCTGCGCGCGCAGGCCGGCTGACGCCGGCGCAGGACACCGGCTCCGGGCCCATGGCGCCTCATGCCGCCCCGTTGACGGTGTCCGGTGGCGTGATGCGCCTGGGCGTTGGGGGGCTGCCGCGCAGCCTGCGGGGCCACCTGCGAAGCCTGTGCGGAACAGCCCTCCAGGTTCATCCATGACCCGCAACACCGAATGCCGGGGCCAGGCGTCCGACAGCTGCGTCCGCCCAGGTTGCCGGTCGGAGCTGCGGCACCGGCACGACGAGTGATCCCACGGAAAGATCACGTATCCAGGACCCACCCTCCGTGCTGTGTTGCGCCGCAATGCCCGCGATCAGTGAACGAGGGGTGGTCAGCGCGTTTGGCGGCGGATTTGGCTCATGTTGCCTCGGCCTGTCCGGGCGGTGGAAAGGAACCGACCTGCTGCGGGTGCTGCGCCGTCGCGGTGCGCCACGGGCTCTCAGGGCCTGAAAGCGCCAAAGCGATGCAGGCGGTCCATCCCGTCTGGTGCGATGCACCAAGGCCCCGACCGGATTCAGCATCGAAGTATTCATGGAACAACAGGTGATCCCGAAACTCCGGGTCCGACTGAGACAGGATGTCATCACCAAGCACCGGGCGGCGGCCGTCCTGATTGCGGAGGAACAGCGCCTTCAGACGGGCCGACAAATGATCGGCGACTTGGCGTAGCGGGAGATGCTGGCCTGAGCCAGTGGGGCATTCGACCGTGAACTCATCTCCGTAGTAACGCTGAAACTCACGCAGGCTGTCGAACAAGAGGATGTTCACTGGAAGCCACACGGGGCCGCGCCAGTTGGAATTGCCACCGAAGCTCCGGGTCGTGCCCTCGGCAGGCTCGTAATCAATTCCGAACTCCGTTCCATTCACCTTCAGTACGTAGGGATGATCCTGGTGGTACTTGGACAGGGATCGCACACCGTAATCGGACAGGAACTCCGACTCATCCAACAGGCGATGCAACAGCATCTTCATGCGATGCCCGCGGAGCAAGGAGAGCAGATGTCTCTCGCCGGCACCCGGGTCTGCCCAGCTCGAGATGAGCGCGGCAAGGTCAGGCCGCTTGTCGAGAAAGAACTGCAGGCGCTCGGAAAACTCCGGCAACGCCCGAAAAGCACGGCTGCCGATCACCTGAACGGCACAGAGTGGTACCAGCCCGACGATGCTGCGCACGCGCAGCGGAATGGCCTTGTTGTCCGGCAGGTTCAATACGTCATAGTAGAACTGATCCGTCTCGTCCCATAATCCTATCCCGCCGGTACGCGTCATGGCTTCCGCGATGTAGAGGAAGTGCTCAAAGAACTTCGTGGCCATGTCCTCGTAGGCATCATCTTCCAGCGCCAGTTCCAGCGCGATGCGCAGGAGGTTCAGCGTAAACATGGCCATCCACGCTGTGCCGTCGGATTGATCGATCGAGCCGCCGGTGGGTAAGGGTTTGGAGCGGTCGAAAATGGCGATGTTGTCCAAACCGAGGAAGCCGCCACCGAAGATGTTGCGACCCTGCGCATCCTTGCGGTTCACCCACCACGTGAAGTTCAGCAGCAGTTTATGAAAGCATCGTTCCAGGAACTGACGGTCCGCTTTGCCCGTCAGCGCCCGATCCATCTGATACACCCGCAGCACGGCCCAGGCATGGACGGGCGGGTTCACGTCGCCGAACTCCCACTCGTAGGCCGGAAGCTGGCCATTCGGGTGCATGTAGCGTTCGCGTGTCAGCAGCAGGAGCTGCTGCTTGGCGAAAGCAGGATCGATCAGCGCGATCGTCACGCAATGGAACGCCAAGTCCCAGGCTGCGTACCATGGGTATTCCGAGGTATCCGGCATGAGGATCACGTCGGCGTTGTCGAGGTGCCGCCAGTCCGCATTGCGGCCTTGCTTGCGCTCGGGCGGTGGTGATGGCTGCGCCGGATCACCGTCCAGCCAGCGACGGACGTTGAACATGTAGGCCTGCTTCGACCACAACATCCCTGCAAGTGCTTGTCGCTGCACGCGGCGCTCGTCGGCATCGGCGATGCCGCGCTGCAAAGCGGCGTAGAACTCGTCGGCCTCCGTGCGCCGGGTTGCCATGACCTCGTCGAACCAGGCGAAGGGTGCTTCGGTGGTTTCCGGACGTAACCGCAGTCGCAGGGTGACGTCGCCGCCTGCCGGGATTTGTACCCGCCGATGTGCAGCACATTTTGTGCCGCTTTGCTCCCGGCTCAGCCCGTCACGGCTGCCGTGGACCACGAAATCGTTGATGCCATCCTTCCTCGGCACGCTCTGCAACGCACCGTCGACCTTTTCAAGGTTGGTGTCGTTCTCGCAGAACAACCACTCGACAGGTCCGTCGACGGCGCATGAGCGGGGCTGGTGCAGGAGGGGGTGCACAGCCCGTACGATGCCATCTTCCAAAGCGAGGTGCGGCTTTGCCTGACCCGTTTCCCACGACCAGGTATTCCGTGCCCAGAAGGTCGGCAGCAAGTGAAGTGTCGCGGCATCCGGTCCGCGGTTGTAGGCAGTGACCTTCATCAAGACGTCATCTGGTGACGCCTTCGCGTATTCGACCACGACATCGAAGTATCTGCGTTCGGAAAAGATGCCCGTGTCAATCAGCTCGAACTCACGGTCCTGCGTGCCACGTGCGCGGTTCTGGGTAACGAGTTGCTCGTAGGGGAAGGCGGCCTGCGGGTACTTGTAGAGCATCCGCATGTAGGAGTGGGTCGGGGTTCCATCGAGAAAGTAGTAGAGTTCCTTGACGTCCTCGCCGTGGTTGCCTTCGGCGTTGGTGAGACCGAAGAGTCTTTCTTTCAGGATCGGGTCGTTCTCGTTCCAGAGTGCGAGCGACAGGCACCAGAGCAGCTTGTCGTCGGCAAAGCCGGCCAGCCCGTCCTCCCCCCACCGATAGGCTTGGCTGCGTGCCCGATCGTGCGGCAGGTAGTTCCAGCTGTCACCGTTCGCGCTGTAGTCTTCACGAACCGTCCCCCACTGGCGTTCAGCCAGGTAAGGTCCCCAGCGACGCCAATCGTCGCCGCGTTCCGAGGACAATAGCCGGTGGCCTTCCGCAGTGTCGAAGATCGGGTCCGCTGCCATGATTCCGTCCTCGTCCTGGGGCTCCGCAGAAGCGCCGGTAGCAACGGTGCTACCGAAGGCATCGCCTAGCCGGTGATCCTGCAATCCGTGTTGGCACGAGATCACCAGCGAGAAAACCAGCCGCCCGGGGTGGCCTCGCAGCCTCACCGACCGGTGTTCAGGCCGGCCCTTCTTCTGCGCGGTGAAGACCGTCTCCGTAACCTTGTTACGCCACAGGCCGGCGGCCCTGGGGGAAGCCGCTGCCACCTCGGCGCAGCGGCAGCGGGTTTGCCGCATGAGCGGGGCGAGGTCGGCGCTGTCCTTGCCGATGGCGAGCCCCACGCGCAGCGAGTGAGCTGAGCCGACCTCGCCTTCTGGCAAGCCGGCGTCGCCGGCGACCTGCCGCACCGGCTGCATACGGGCATGAGTTCGTCGTGAAGGTCGGCGGCCGCGCACACCGTGCCCCCCCAGTGTATCGCACGAAGCAGAAAAACAAATTCGAATATGAGAACTGAAAACGATCGAAGTGGTGCTCGTTTGCTGGCGTCCTTTGCCCGCCTGTGTAGGATTATTTCAAACAAACAAGTTCGCATATAAGAACAGGTGGGGGAGACTTCCGAATGCAACAATCCGACTCTGTTGCCGCTTCGACCGCGGGCGTCCACGTGTCTCTGCCCTCGCGATCTTCCTCCTTGAGCTGGAGGGTCGTGGCTTCCAGCTACGTCGGCAGCGTTGTCGAGTGGTTCGACTTCTTCATCTACAGCGTCGCGAGTGCTTCCGTTTTCAACGTGCTGTTCTTTCCGAACGAGTCCGAGGGCGTCGGCACGCTCCTGGCGCTGGCGACCCTGGCCATCGGGTATCTGGTCCGCCCCATCGGCGGCGTGATCTACGGGCATTTCGGCGACCGCATCGGCCGCAAGAAGATGCTGGTTTCCAGCATCGTGCTGATGGGCGCCGCCACTGTCGTCATCGGCTTCATGCCGACCTATGCGCAGATCGGCGCGCTGGCACCGATCCTGTTGCTGACCCTGCGCGTCATCCAGGGTCTCGCCGTGGCCGGCGAATGGGGTGGCGCCTTGCTGATGACGCTGGAGCACGCGGGCAAGGGCCGGCGCGGCGTGAGCAGCTGCGTCATCGGCATGGGGCAGTGCACGGGCCTCATGCTCGGCACCTTCGTGTTCAGCCTCGTGTCTCGGCTGCCGCAGGACCAGTTCCTGTCCTGGGGCTGGCGGCTGCCCTTCCTGGGCGCGGTGGTGCTGATCGCGCTGGGCCTTTGGATGCGCCTCGGCATCGAGGAGAGCCCGGTGTTCCTGAAGCAGAAGCAGATGGAAGCGCGGCAGCCGGTGGCCAGTGCGCGACCGCCCATCATGGACGTCCTGCAGCATGGCTGGCGGCAGGTGCTGCAGTGTTTCATGATGGTGCTGGGCCCGTTCTCGATCAGCGCGCTGATCAGTCCCTTCTGCATCTCCTATGCCGTGCAGGCCGGCTTTCCCCGCGTGACCGCGCTGAACGCGGCCACCGTCGCCGCACTGTGCCAGGTCGTCGGGATGCTCGTCGGCGGCTGGCTTTCGGACAAGGTGGGCCGGCGGCCCGTCTTCATGGTCGGCGCCGTGCTGATGGCCGTGTGCAGCTTCATCATGTTCCGCAACGCCTCTTCGGGCGACGCCGGGCTGCTGACCCTCGGCTTCGCCCTCGCAGGCCTGTCGCACGGCTTCATGTTCGGCCCGCTCGGCGCCTTTATCGCCGAGCTGTTCCACACCGGTACGCGCTTCACCGGAGCCTCGCTGGGCTACCAGCTCGGCGGCGCCTTCGGCGGCGGCGTCGCGCCGGTGATCGGCACCTCCCTGGTGCTGCTGGCCGGCGGGCCGCCCAACATCGGCTACCTGCTGGTTTTCTCCACCCTGGTCTGCGTGTGCAGCTTCGTTGTCGCCGTCCTGTCCCGTGAAACCTACCGCGACGACCTGACGGAAGTCGGCACGGGCCCCGCGGCCTGAGCCCCATGCGTCAGCCAGGCCAACCGACCCGCTACGGGGATCAAGCAATGAGCGAAGCAATCTCAGCCCGTCCGCCGGCGGCCCGGCGCTATGTCGTGGCCCGCAAGGACGACATCGCGGAAGGCGACCGCCTCATCGTCGAGGTGGCCGGCCGCGAGATCGGCATCTACCACGTCAACGGCGCCTTCTACGCGCTGCTCAACCGCTGCCCGCACCTGGGCGGGCCGCTGTGCCACGGCCAGGTGGTCACCGAGGTCACGGCCGCGGTGCCGGGCGAGGTGCGCGGCAACCCCGACAAGGTTTACGCGACCTGCCCCTGGCACAACTGGGAATTCGATATCCGCACGGGGCAGTCCTACTGGAACCCCAAGGGCCTGCGCGCCCGCCCGTTCAACGTGGCGCTGGAAGCGGGCGAATCGCTGCGCGAGGCGCTGGAAAGCGGCAGTGCCGAGCGTGTCCCGGGTCCCTACGCCGCCGAAACCATCCCCGTGGCCGTGGAGGACGAATACCTGGTGCTGAGCCTGCGCCCGGTGCGGGAGCAGCCCCCCATGCCCGTAGGGGCTCCCGCCGGCTGCGTCCCCCCTTCCACGACTTCCCTGGAGAAGACGTCCCGATGAGCTCCCTGCTGCTGCTGGATCAGCCGCGCGACGCGCTGTGGTCCGGCCCGGTCGTCGACTGCGACGTGCACGCCAACGTCCCCAGCCTCGACGCCCTGTTCCCCTACCAGGACCCGGTCTGGGTGGAAGCGGCGCGCGAGCGCGGCTTTCGTGGCCCGGCCGGCCTGCCCCTGACCTATCCCCCGGCGCTGCCGACCACGGCGCGGCCCGAATGGCGCCCGGCCGATGGCCGCGTGCCGGCCTCCGACCTCGGCCTGGTGCGGGAGCACGTGCTCGACCGCGGGCGGGTCGAGCACGCGATCCTGAACTGCTACTACGCCGTGGACAGCCTGCGTCACCCGGACTGGGCGGCGGAGCTGGCGCGCTCGATCAACAACTGGCTGATCGCCGAGTGGCTGGACAAGGAGCCGCGCCTGCGCGCCTCCCTGGTCATCCCGGCGCGCGATCCCGCCGCTGCGGCGGCCGAGATCGACCGCGTCGGCGGCCACCCCGGCTTCGTGCAGGTGCTGCTGCCCGTCCGCTCGGAGCGGCTTTACGGTCAGCGGGTGTTCTGGCCGATGTTCGAGGCCATCGAGCGCAACGACCTCGTGGTCGGCCTGCACTGGGGCGGCGTGGCGGAGAACGGCCCGACGCCCACGGGCTACGCCTCCTGGTACGTCGAGGAATATGCCGAGGAGCCGCAGGTCTACGGTTCCCAGCTCACCAGCATGATCGTGGAAGGGCTGTTCCAGAAGTTCCCGAAGCTGCGGGTCTCGATGCTGGAGGGCGGCTTCACCTGGCTGCCGACCTGGAGCTGGAACCTGAACAAGAAGTGGAAGGGCCTGCGCCGGGAGTTCCCCTGGGTGGACCGCCTGCCGACGGAGATCATCCGCGACCATTTCCGCTTCTCCATC
This sequence comes from Roseomonas elaeocarpi, assembly GCF_042433915.1. Lineage (NCBI taxonomy): Bacteria > Pseudomonadati > Pseudomonadota > Alphaproteobacteria > Acetobacterales > Roseomonadaceae > Roseomonas > Roseomonas elaeocarpi. The sequence continues at coordinate 319,498 of NZ_JBHLUN010000001.1, forward strand.
GCACCCGCCGACATGGGCCCGCCGGAGCAGATGCGCCGCATCCTGCACTGGCTCGGCACGGAGGACCTGCTGATGTATGCCAGCGATTATCCGCACCTGAACACCGACGATCTCGGCGCGCTGCTGGCGCTGATGTCGCCCACCATGCAGGCCAACGTCATGGCGGACACCGCCCGGCGTTGGTACCGGCTCTGACATGGCCTACGCGTTCCAGGTGGACCATGCCGGCCGCGCGGGGCTTCCGGTGCCGCAGTTGCGGCGCCGGCTGCGGCAGGGGGAGGCGCTGGTGGGCAGCGCCTGCTACCTCGGCAGCCCGATCGTGGCGGAGCTGATGGCCGGGATCGGCCTCGACTTCGTCTACATCGACCAGCAGCACGGGCTGACCTCCTACGACACCATGCTGGCGATGGTGCGGGCCTTCGACCACACCGCCACGGCACCCATCGTGCGCGTCGCCGCCAATGATGCCAGCCTGATCGGGCAGGTGCTGGATGCGGGGGCGGATGGCGTCATCGTGCCCATGGTGAACTCCCGCGCCGAGGCGGAGCGCGCGGTCGCCGCCTGCCGCTACGGGCCGCACGGCACCCGCAGCTACGGCCCGCTGCGCGCCGCCGTGACGCGCGGCGGCAGCATCCGCGACGCCGATGAGCGGGTGCTCTGCCTGGCCATGGTGGAAACCGCCGCGGGCGTCGAGCATGTGCGCGAGATCGCCGCCACGCCGGGGCTGGACGGCATCTATATCGGCCAGGCCGACCTGGCGGTGAGCCTGGGCCTGGAGCCTGAGCTGCGCATCCAGCCCGGTGCGCATGAGCAGGCGATCAAGACCATCCTGGCCGCCTGCCAGGAGGCCGGCATCGCCGCCGGCATCAGCGGCGACCCCGCGGCCACGCGCGCGGCCGGGTTCCGCATCGTCACCACCGGTTCCGACCACGGCTTCGTCGTCTCCGGCATGCAGGCACTCCAGGCCAGGTTGCGGGACCAGGAAAAGGGAAGAAAGGCATGAGCGGCACCATCGAGACGGTGACCGGGCCGATCCAGGCCGAGCAGCTCGGCGTCACGCTGATGCATGAGCATATCTTCGTCCGCAACCTGGAGCTGGAAGCGAACTTCCCCGCGCCGGAGTGGGACGAGGAGGTGTTCATCCAGCGTGCCCGCGAGGGCCTGCAGGCGCTGATGGCGCGCGGCATCCGGTCGATGGTGGACCTGACGGTGATCGGGCTGGGGCGCGACATCCACCCCATCATCCGCATCGCCGAGGGGCTGGATTTCAACATCATCGCCGCCACCGGCTACTACACCTTCAAGGACCTGCCGTCCTTCTTCCACAATCACGGTCCCGGGCGGATGATCGAGGGGCCGGACCCGCTGCACCAGATGTTCGTGCGCGACATCCGCGAGGGCATTTCCGGCACCAGGGTCAAGGCCGGCATCATCAAGGTGGCCACCGACAAGCCCGGCTTCACGCCGGACGTGACCCGCGTGTTCGAGGCGGCGGTGCGCGCCCACAAGGATACCGGCGTGCCGATCACCACCCATTCCGACGCCGCCGAGAAAGGTGGCCTGGAGCAGCAGGACTTCTTCCGCCGCAACGGCGTGGACCTGACGCGCACCGTGATCGGCCATTGCGGTGACTCTGATGACTTCGACTACCTTCAGCGGCTGATGGATGCGGGATCCTTCATCGGCATGGACCGCTTCGGCCTCACCTGGTTCGCGACGGACGAGGCCCGCACGCGCACGGTGGCCAAGCTGTGCCGGCGCGGCTACGCGGACCGCATGACGCTGTCGCACGACGCCGGATACTACAGCGTGAACTCCGAACCGTCCTATCGCGACAAGGCGCTGCCAGCCTGGAAGCACACGCTGATCAGCGACGTCATCATCCCCAGGCTGCGGGAACAGGGCGTCACCGAGGCGCAGCTGCACCAGATGATGGTGGTGAACCCGACCCGCATCCTCGCTGCCCGCTGAACCGCACGCCAATTTCCCTCCCAACAGATTTCAAGAGGCTCGGATGAACATCGCAGCCCCGATGTCCCCCGTCACCGACCGGATCGCGGTGATCGACGCAGACTTCCACCCGATGCCCGTACCGTCGGACCCGCAGGTGGCCGTGCACATGTCCCAGCGCTGGCGCGACTATATCGCCCAGTACGGCATGGGCTTCAGCTACTCCGGTCTTTATGCGCCGGCGCAGCGCGAGTTCACCCATCGCCTGGATGCCGTCAAGGACAGCCGCGTCGGCATCGACCCGCTCTGGGCCAAGGAGCAGGTGCTCGATCCCTTCGACATGTCCGGCGTGGTGCTGACCTGCCCGCAATCCTACATCCTCAACTCCGGCGGCAACATGCCGGTGGAGCTGTCGATGGAACTGGCCCGCGCCTTCAACAACGCGCTGGCCTATACCTGGATGGCGGCGGACCCGCGCTACTACGCCGCCATCGTCATCCCGCGCGACCTGCCGAACGTGGCCGCCGAAATCCGCCGCTGCAAGGAAGGCGAGTACGGCGACCGCTTCGTGTCCGTGCTGATGTCCCCGGCAGGACAGGAGCCGCTGGGCCGCCAGCGCTATTGGGAGATCTTCGAGGCCTGCACGCACTACAACCTGCCCATCACCTTCCACGTGCCCGGCATGGGGCGACAGATCACGGCGGCCGGCAACACCAACTTCTATGGCGAGATGCACATGAACTTCGCATCCCTGCCCATGACGCTGGTGCCCAGCCTGATCTTCGAAGGCGTGTTCGAGCGCTTCCCTTCCCTGCGCGTGGCGCTGATTGAACTCGGCTGGTCCTGGGCCGTGCCGTATTCCTGGCGGCTGGACGCGGCCTGGACGAAGCTGCGGGGCGAGGTGCCGCATCTTCGCAGCAAGCCTTCGGACTACATGCGCAAGCATTTCTGGTTCACCACCCAGCCGATCGAGGAGCCGGAGCGGCTGGAAGACACCGAATCCGTCTACGAGATGCTGGAAGAATCCGGCTTCGCCGACCGGCTGATGTTTTCCTCCGATTACCCACACTGGGATTTCGACTCCCCCTACGAGTCCGTGCCGGAAACCTTTCCCCTCGCGCGCCGGCGGCGGATGCTCGGGCAGAATGCCAGCCAGCTCTTCGGCATCCCGCTCAAGCCCGGCTCGGGCATCCGGGCCAACGCCTCGGCCGGGTGACCGGGCGAAGGCATCGGGTAAAACGGGAGGGCGGCATCGTGAACCTGTTCGGATTCGACCTGCGGTGGACGGCACCGGAAACGCTGGTCACCGTGGAAGATTATCGCCGCGCGGCGCGGCGCCGCCTCCCGGCGATGGTCTGGAGCTACGTGGATGGCGGCGCCGAGGGCCTGGAAACCCTGCGGGACAACCGCGAGGCTTTTTCCCGCTGGGCGCTGCGGGCGCGGATGCTGGCTGGCAACGGCACGCCGTCGCTCGCGACAACCGTGGCCGGCGTGCCGCTCTCGATGCCGGTGCTGTTCGCGCCCACCGGCTTCCTGGGCCTGTCGCAATGGCAGGGTGACCTCCACGCCGCCCGCGCGGCGGCGGCAGCCGGCACGCGCTACGTGGTCAGCACCGCCTCCTCCTGGTCGCTGGAGGAAATCGCGCAGGCCTCGCCGGAAGGGCATTTCTTCCAGCTGTATCCTCGCGAGGGCGATATCGCCGCGAAGCTGATGCGCCGCGCCTGGAATGCCGGCTACCGCACCATGATGGTGACGGTGGACGTGCCCGTGGTCGGCAACCGGGAAGCGGAGCGGCACACCGGCATGGGCATTCCGCCGGTGATGACGCCGCGGCGCATGCTCAACATCGCGCGCTACCCTGGCTGGGCCATCAACGCGCTGCGGCACCAGCGGATCGGCGGGCGCAACCTGGTGAATGGCGCCGGCATCGCCGCGGCGGTGGAGGCCGCCGAGATCCAGAACCGGCAGATGGTGCAGGCGACGTTGAACTGGAACGACTTCCAGTGGATGCGCGAGCAATGGAAGGGCAAGCTCTACATCAAGGGAATCCTCGACCCTGAGGATGCCGTGCGCGCCGTGCGGATCGGCGCCGACGGCGTGGTGGTGTCCAACCATGGCGGGCGGCAGCTCGATTTCGCGCTGTCCTCGCTGGAAGCGCTGCCGGGCGTGGTGGCGGCGGTGGGCAACCGGGCGGAAGTGCTGCTGGACAGCGGCGTGCGCCGGGGCACCGACGTGCTGAAGGCGCTGGCCCTCGGGGCGCGCGCGGTGATGGTCGGTCGTCCCTACGTCTACGGCGTCACCGTGGGCGGTGAGCGCGGTGCGCGCGGCGTTCTCGACATCTTCCGCACGGAAATGGAGCGGAGCCTGTCGTTGATGGGCTGCCCCTCGGTGGAAGCCCTGGATCGCTCCTGGGTCGTGCCGCGCCAGGCTGGCACCCAACACGCCGCAGCCCAGCGAGAGGCGACGCCGGTGCTGCTGCAGGAGCACGCGGCATGATACCCGCGCTGTCGGCGGCCGACCCGCATGCCAACGGCCTGGCGACCGGCTGCTACCCCGGCGTGACGCCGCGGCTGATGCTGCCGGGCGACCTGCGCGAGGATCTGGCGGCCTATCGCGCGGCCGGCGGCTACGCGCCCATCGGCGACGGTGCGGCGCTGATCGAGGCGGTGGAGGCAGCACAGCTGCGCGGGCGCGGCGGCGCCGCCTTCCCCATGGCGGTGAAGCTGCGCAGCCTGGCCGACCAGCATGGCGAGAAATACCTGCTGGCCAACGGAGAGGAAGGCGAGCCGGCGTCGATCAAGGATCGCTGGCTGCTGCGGCGCCGCCCTCATCTCGTGCTCGACGGCGTGCTGCGCGCGGCAGTCGCGATCGGTGCAAGCCGCGCCATCCTTTATGTCTCGGACGAGGCGGCGGCGCGGAGCGTTGAGGCCGCCGTCGCGGAGCTGGGCGAGACGGTTGTGCCGCTGTCCCTTCACCAGGTGGAACCCGCCTACGTCGCCGGCGAGGAAACGGCGGCGGTGCGCGCGGTGAACGGCGGCCCGGCCAAGCCGACCGACAAGCCGCCGCGCCCGTTTCAGTCCGGCGTGGCCGGGCGGCCCACCCTGGTCGCCAATGTGGAAACCCTGGCCAACCTGCCCTTCATCGCCACCGAGGGCGCGGGGCGGTTCCGCGAACATGGCGACGGCACCGGCTCCCCCGGAACCTTTCTGATGACCGTGAGTGGCGCCTGCCGTCGTCCGGGCCTCTACGAGGTGCCGATGGGCGTCACGCTGGGGCAGGCGCTGGAAGCGCTGACGGGCCTCCAAGGCACGCCGCACGGCTTCCTGATGGGCGGCTTCTTCGCCGGGCTGATGGGGCCGCGCGCTCTGGAGGTGGAACTGAGCTACGACCGGCTGCGCGCCGCGGGCAGCGGCCTCGGCTGCGGCGCCGTGGTGGTGGTGGGCCCGGATGACTGCCCGGTCTCGGCCGCCGCCGACGTGCTGGCCTATTTCGCGCGGGAGAATGCCGGCCAGTGCGGCGCCTGCATGCGCGGCACCCCGGCCATGAGCAAGGTCGCCGACGCGCTGTCCCGCGGCACGGCCACGGCGGCGGAGGTGGAAAAGCTGCGCGGCTGGTCGGTTTCGCTGATCGGCCGTGGCGCCTGCAATCTTCTGGATGGCGCCGCCTTCGTGGCGGCATCGCTGTTCCGCGAATTCCCGGATGAGGTGGACACGCATCTCGCCGGCCGGTGCGAGGCCTGCGCAAGCCAGATGTCAAATCCGGCCGCGAGCCGGTTCTGCATTGCCTGAGGAGGAAATCATGGACGAAACCCCGAGCAAGCCGATGAAGGTGAAGCTGAACAAAGCCGTCTGCGATGGTTTCGGCACCTGCGGCGTCCATGCCCCGGAGCTGTTCGACATCGACGAGTGGGGCTATGCCAGCCTCAAGGGCGACGGCACCGTGCCGGCGGGCCAGGAAGGGCAGGCCCGCCGCGCCATCATCGACTGCCCCGTGCATGCGATCGTTGAAGAAAATTGAGCCAGGAGCCGTTTAGCACGCCGGTGTGTGGCGTTGTGGCCGGTGCCGTCCGGTCCCACATGGCCGAGACCATGCCCTCTTTGCCTGCACCGCGCGGTCCGCTGTCGATGGAGCGGATCTTCGGCATCATCACGAGCATTGCGTCGAATGCGCGCGGCAAGTCCCTGACGCAGTTGAGCCACGAGCTCGACACGCCGAAGACCAGCCTGCTGAACCTTCTGCCGGGGCTTACCGCGGCCGGTTACCTGTTGCGAGATGGGCATCAATACCGCCTGGGACCCAAGGCGTTCCAACTGGCTGGCGCCATCCTGCACTCCAACCAGGAGGTCGCCAGCATCGTCCGTCCTCTCCTGCAGCGCCTGGCCACCGATACGGGCAAGACCGTGACATTCTGCGTCCTGGCCCCGGACGAACGCGCGATCCTGCACATCGTGAAGGAAGAGAGCCGGGCGGCGATGCGCTTCGTCGTGGATGAAGGGCACCGCGCCCCGTTGCACAGCACCGCCGGGGGGCGCGTGATCCTGGCCTTTCGGCCGGGCAACTGGGTCGAGCGCTTCGTGAACCATGCGCGCCTCACGCCGCAGACCCGCCGGACGATCACCTCCGCCGACGCTCTGTGGTCTTCCATCGAGGAGGTGCGCCGTGTCGGCTACGCCATCACGCGTGGCGAGACATATGACACGGTGGGTGCCGTAGCGGCGCCGGTTCATGGCACGGAGGGTTTCATCGGTGCCGTCGTGGCGGCCGGTGCCGTGGAAAGCGTGATCGAGAACGAGCAGGCGCTGAGCGCCGCCGTGCGCAACACCGCCGACGATCTGTCGTCTTTGCTACGAGGCCGTTCGGCGTCGGAGGACCAGCCATGACGCTGACGATGCAGGATGCCGCAACAGCCGAGGCGGTCTTGGAGCCCGACCTGCCGATCATCGATCCGCATCACCACCTCTGGGATGGGCCGCAGCCACGCTACTTGTTCGACGACCTGTTGGCCGACCTCGACAGCGGCCATGCCGTGGAGGCCACGGTGTTCGTCAATTGCTGGGCCATGCTGAAGGCCGACGGGCCGGAAGAGATGCGTCCGATCGGCGAGGTCGAGTTCGCCAATGGCATCGCGGCCATGAGCGCGAGCGGCAAGTACGGCCCGACGAAAGTTTGCGCCGGCATCGTCGGGGATGCCGACCTGCGGCTCGGCGCGGCGGTGGAGCGGGTGCTGGAGCGGCAGGAGCGCGCCGGCGGCGGCCGCTTTCGCGGCATCCGACACATCCTGGCACATGATCCGCAGGTGAAGCTGTTGTCGCCGCCGGGCGTGATGGCGACCGCCGGCTTCCGCGAGGGCTTCGCCCGGCTGCAGGCGCTGGGATATACCTTCGACGCCTGGATGTACCACCCGCAGCTTCCCGAGCTGGTTGATCTGATGGAAGCCTTCCCTGAGGCCAAGGTCGTGCTCAACCATGTCGGTGGCCGCATCAATGTCGGCACCTACGCGCAGGACCAGGACGCAGTGCGCGCGGCCTGGCTGCGAGACCTCACAACATTGTCGCGCTATCCCAACCTGCACGTGAAGCTGGGCGGCCTCGGTATGCCGTTCTACCGCCTCGGTTTCGACAGAACGACACGGGACGCACCGTCCGCGGAACTGGCCGAGGCGTGGCGGCCGTTGCTGGAGCCGTGTATCGAACTCTTCGGCACCCGGCGCTGCATGTTCGAGAGCAACTTCCCGGTGGACAAGGATTCCTGTTCCTACCGAAATCTGTGGAATGCCTTCAAGCGGATTGCGGGGTCGAGCTCAGCGACCGAGAAGAGCGACCTGTTCAGCGAAACGGCACGTCGCTTCTACCGCTTATGAGAAGCCTCGACACACGCAACGACTGGCCTCGCTCGACCTGGTGAGCGAGGGGAGGGCCTGCTGGAACATCGTCACCTCCGCGACGGACATGGAGGCATGGAACTTCCTCGTGTCCTGGGATGAAGGGTGGCGCGGGGAGCACGGATCCCGCGAGCGGGCCCGAGGCCGCGCGGCACCGGTGTCAGAGCGCGCCGGCCTCGACCTTGCTCCAGCCACGCAGCGCGGCGTCGTCCGGCATGGCCCCGTCGAACCACAGGCTGGCGCAGACGCGGGAGATGACGTCGCCGTCGTGGCCGATATGCGGCACCGGCACCAGCGTCCAGTTGCAGGCCACGCCGCGCCGCGCCGCTTCGGCCTGTCCGGCGGCCAGGTAGTTGTGCGCGCGGGCGAAGCGGTGCGGCCCCTGCGCGAGGGCGCCCGGATTGGCCGGCAAGCTGGGGCCGGAGGTCTCGATATCCTGCTCGCCCGCCAGGATCAGCAGCGGAAAGCGCAGCAGGCGCAGCAGCTCCGCCTCGCCGAGTCCGATGCCGCCCAGGCCGTCGGGGAAGTTCCGCTCCAGCGTCGGAAGCGTGTACCAGCCGGGGTTGCCGACCGCGATGGCCTCGAAGATGTCCAGCGGCTGGGTGGAGGCCATGCGGTGGCCGAACTGCCCGCCGGCCGAATGGCCGAAGAAATGGGCCTTCTCCCGCCGCGTGATGCCGGCCTGCCGGAGCCAGGCGAAGACCCGCGCGGGAATGGCGTAGCCCCACTTCTCGCGCGGCTGCACCGTGCCGTCCTTCAGCAGAACATGGCCGTTGTTGTAGACCTCTGCGCCCGGGTAGTTCGCGTTGTCGAAATTGGGCGCCACGATCAGCAACCCGTGCCGGTCGGCGGCGGGGATCCAGAAGTCACGGTAGTCGTCGCCGTTGCGGTTCATGCCGTGCTGCACCAGCACCACCGGGCTGTCCGGCGTGAAGCTGGCGGGGCGGTAGGTGTGCAGCACCAGCGGCCGCGTCGGGTCGCCGGCCTCGTCGGTGAAGGGGATTGCGGCACGGCCGGGGGCGGCGAGCGCCTGGGCCAGGGTATCGGCAAAGCTCATCGAACAGTCCTGCTGAAGGGCGGCGCGCGGCGCAGCATCATTCGGCGGCCGTGACCTCGGTCGCCATCGTGGTCTGGTCCACGCGGCCAGGATAGGCCAGGCCCTTGCGGAAGGCCCAGACCGCGCTTTCGAACTGGACCGGAATCACCGGCATCTGTTCCAGCGCCACCTTGCCTGCTTCCTGCAGCAGCGCGACGCGCGAGGCGTCGTCCATGGTGCCCATGGCCCGACCGGCCAGCGCGTCGAAGCGCGGGTCGGACCAGCCGCCATAGTTGCTGGTGCCGAGGCCACGCGCCGGATCGCTGGTCATCAGCCAGGTGCGGAAGAACATCAGCGTTTCCGCCGCATCCGAGCCCCAGCCGCCCATGGCGACGCTGAACTCCCGCTTGCCGCGGCGGCCGAAGAAGACGGAGGAGGGCATGGTGTCCAGCTCCACCTTCACGCCGATGCGCTGCCAGTACTGCGCCAGCACCTGCGCCAGCCTGGCATCGTTGATGTAGCGGTTGTTGGTGGCATGAAAGGTGAAGGAGAAGCCGTCGGCGTAGCCCGCCTGCTTCAACAGCTCCCTGGCCTTCGCGGGGTCGTAGGGCAGCACCGGCAGGCCGGGGATGGTGCCGGCCATGCCGTCGGGCAGGAACTGCGCGGCCGGCAGGGCGATGCCGTCCATCACCCGGGTCTCGATGGTCTTGCGGTCGATGGCGAGCGACAGCGCCTGCCGCACCCGCGCGTCCTGCAGCGGGTTCTTGCCCTCGCCGCCGTTGACGAAGGGGCTGGGGCTGCGGCCGGTGTCGAACTGGATGAAGATCTGCCGCGTGGTCGGCTTGGTGGCGATGCGGAAGCCCGTATTTTCCCGCAGGCGCGGCAGGTCGCCGGTGGCGGGGCTCTCGATCACGTCGTAGTCGCCCGCCAGCAGCGCGGCGAGGCGCGGCCCGGCGGCGGTGACCGGCGTCAGGCGCACCACCTGCCACTGCGGCTTCTCGCCCCAGTAATCCTCGTTGCGCCGCAGCTCGGTGACGGCGTTGCGGCTGTAGCTCGCCAGCTTGTAGGGGCCGGTGCCGATGGCGGCGGAGGTGTCGTTGAACTGCGCGGCGGACGGCCAGGGGCCGGCGAAGCCGCAGTCCTCGCCCTTTGAGAAGTCCAGCCTGGCCTGGTTGATCAGGCTTTGCGGCAGGATCGTCAGGTTGCTGATGTCGCTCAGCAGCAGCGGCTCGGGCTCCCTGGTGGTGACGCGGATGCTGTGCTCGTCCAGCACCTCCACCTTTTCCAGCCGGCGCACGATGCGGGAGTAGGACTGGACGACCTCGTCCTTGTTGTTCTGGGCACGGCAGAAGGTGAAGAGCACGTCGGCCGCCGTGAAGGGCTGGCCGTTGTGGAACCGCACGCCGGGGCGTAGCCGGAAGGTCCATTCGCGGTCGCCGTTCCGCGTCCAGCTCTCGGCCAGGGCGGGCCGGACGGTCAGATCCGCATCCAGGTCCACCAGCGCCTCGAAAACGTGCTGGCGCAGGGTGTTGTTCGGCGTCAGCGAGTAGTTCAGCGGATCGGCCGAGGTGGTTTCGGCGGACAGCGCGATGCGCAGCGTTTGCGCGCCGGCGGGCGGGGCGGCGGCGCCCAGGAGGAGGACCAGCGCCGGCAGCAGCGAGCGACGGGCCAGTCTGGCGGTGAATCCTGTCATGGGCGGTGTCCCCGGCGCTCGTGACCACACAGGATGCCCGTCCGCAGCACAAGCAGGATACCTGCCGGGGCCGCCCGATCCGCTGCCCGCGGCCGCCCGCCCTTCGGCTGCTTCCACGGCAGCGGCGGTTCCGCCGCCGCGCGGAGGTCATGGGGAGCGGGGAGTGTCATTCCTCCCCGACGCCTCACCTCAGCCTTGTTGAGCTCCGAGTCGTCATCTGGTGGTGGTAATGAAGGCCACAGCCTAGTTCGCCGATCCCGGTTCGGAAAGGCGGGCGTGCCGCTCCGCCTTGATGCTGTCAGGCAGCACCCGGTTCAGGACGCGGCCCTCGAAGCTGACGGCGAGGCCGCCGCCGAAGACCTTGTCGCGTCCCGCCATCAGCGCCTCGAAGCCCTGGCAGGCGACATCGGCCGGATCGGCCTTCGGCCCGGCGCCGACTTTCGTGTCGTCCTCGCCGGCCTTGTGGAAGAATGCCGTTTCGGTCTGCTGCGGCAGCAGGGTGGTGACGGTGACGCCGCTGTCCTTGAGCTCGGTGCGGATGGCCTCGGCGAAAGACAGCACGAAGGCCTTGGAGGCGCCGTAGACGGCCTCGAAGGGCACGGGCGTGGTGCCGGAGATGGAGGAGGTGAACAGGACGCGCCCCTCGCCGCGCTGCACCATGGCGGGCAGCAGGCGCTTGGCCAGGTGGACCACCGCGACGACGTTCAGCCGCAGGAGCGAGAGCTCGTCCTCGAGCGCCGTGGTGCGATCGGCGACGCCCGGCACGAAGGCGCCGCCCGCACCGATGCCGGCGTTGATGGCGAGCGCGTCCAGCGGGCGGCCGGTGTCCTGGATGGCCCGAACCAGCGCCTCGACGCCCTCCTCGGTCGACAGGTCGGCGGGTGCGACGGTGACCTCGGCGCCCAGGTCGCGCAGCATCGCTGCCGCCTCGTCGAGACCCTGGCCGCGGGAGGTCACCAGCAGATCGAAGCCGTGGCTGGCGAACTGCCTGGCGAGCTCCAGCCCGATGCCGCTCGAAGCCCCCGTCACCACGGCAAATCCTGCTCTGGCCATGTGTGGTTCTTTCCGCCGTTGTGTTGCCCCATCGGGTAACGCGCGGCCGGTGCCACGGTCGCATCGCCAGACAGGCCGGGTTCGCGCGGCCGGCGACCGGGCATCGCCCTGGATCCGCATGGAGGCCCGGCACGGCATCCATCCACCACCCGGTATCATGGCGACCTCGCCCCGGGGCGCGCCCAGCTGGGCGCTCGCGAAAGGCGGCCTCAGGCCGGGCGGTTGGCCGCGTCAGGCCCGGCGTCCAGCAGGGCCGCGCGCAGCTCCGTTATCAGCGCCCGGGCCGCCGGGCCCAGCACGCGGTCGCGGGGCTTCAGCAGGCCGATGCTGCGTGACACCGCCGGCTCCACCAGCGGCACCCTGGCCAGGCCGTACCCGGCCGGGCCATGCACGGCCGAGGCGGGCAGGACGGTCAGGCCGGCACCGGACGCCACCAGCGCCACGGCGGTGCCGAGGTGGCGCACCTCGATGCGCCAGCTGGCCGACACCTCGGCGCGCGCCAGCGAGGCCTCGATGATCCGCCGGTTCTCGCTGAGCGGTCCGATCGAGACCAGCGGCTCCCGCCCCAGCTCCGCCCAGGACACCGAGGCCTGCCGTGCCAGCCGGTGGTCGTGCGGGCAGATCAGGAAGAACGGCTCCTCCAGCAGCGGCTCGGCTTCCACCTTCCAGCTTTCCGAGCCGACCGCGGCCAGGGCGAAGTCCAGCTCGTTGCGCTCCAGCAGGGCGCGGATCTCGGTGGCGGAGCTGTCGTACACCACCACCTCGCCGCGCCAGCGCCGGCGGTGCTGCGCCAGCACCGGCGCCAGGTAGCGCACCGCGAGCGTGGGCAGGCAGCCCAGCCGCACCGCCTGCGAAGCCTCCCGGCTGCCGGCCCGGCGCAGCGCGTCGCTCAGCCGGGTCAGGGCGTCGCGCGCTTCGGGCAGCAGGGCGCTGCCGGCCGGCGTCAGCTGCACCGGCCGCCCGGTGCGCAGCAGCAGCGGCTGCCCCACCACCGCTTCCAGGCGCTGCATGCGCCGCGTCAGCGCCGGCTGGCTCAGGCCCAGCCGCTGCGCCGCGCGGTGGAAGGAGCCGAGTTCGGCGATCGCCAGGAAGGCTTCGAGGCCGGGCAGGTCGAGGTGCATCGGAGGAGGCTATGATGCGCCAGGCTGATCGAAGCGTCACGCCTTTGCATTGGACGCATCCGCTGCCGCCGCCCCCATGCTGCGCGCGGGAGAAAACGCATGAACAGCAGTACCGCCGACGATGTCGCACGCCTGCAGGACTGGGTCGGGCGCGAGGAGGTGGCGGAGGACGAGGCCAGCCTGCCGCTGGTGCGCCGCATGGCGGCGCTGCTGGACCTCGACCCGGACCGCTTCCGCCGCGGCGACGCCCTGCCGGAGAACTGGCACACGCTGTTCTTCACGCCGGTCGCGGGACAGTCGCAGCTCGGCCCCGACGGGCACCCGCGCAAGGGCGACTTCCTGCCGCCGGTGCCGCTGCCGCGCCGGATGTTCGCCGGCCGCCGGCTGCGCTTCCTGGCGCCGCTGCCGATCGGCAGCGCCCTGCGCCGCACGTCCACAGTGGCCGCGATCACCCACAAGACCGGACGCTCGGGCGAGATGGTGTTCGTGCGCGTCGAGCACGCCGTCGCCGCCGACGGACAGGTCGTGCTGCGCGAGGAGCACGACATCGTTTACCGCCCCGAGGCACCGCCCGGCGCCGGCGCGCCGCCGCCGGTGCAGGAAGCCGCCCTGCCGGAGCCGGACCTGCGCGAGCCCTACGCCCCGGACCCGGTGACGCTGTTCCGCTACTCGGCGCTGACCTTCAACGGCCACCGCATCCACTACGACCTGCCCTACACGCGGGAACAGGAGGGCTACCCGAACCTCGTGGTGAATGGCGGCCTGACCGCGCTGCGCTTCGGCGAACTGGCCAAGCGCCTGCTGCCTGGCAACCGCCTGGGCCGGCTGGCGGTGCGCAACGTGCGCCCCTTCTTCCTGGGCGCCGCGGGGGAACTCCTGGGTAAGCAGGAAGGGGACGGCAGCGTCCGCCTCTGGGCCCTGGACGGCAAGGGGCGCCCGATCGCCACGGCGGAGGCCTCGGACCGGCCGGGGGAGGGCGCGTGAGCGTGGCGGACCCGGAGGCGGCGCCCGTGGCCGGCCGCGGCCCGCTCGCCGGGCTGCGGGTGCTCGACGTCACCAGCACCATCGTCGGGCCCACCGCCACGCTGATCCTGGGCGAGCAGGGGGCCGAGGTCATCAAGGTGGAGCCGCCCGAGGGCGACGTCATGCGCCGCCTGGGCGGCCGGCCGCGCGAGCCCGGGCTGTCGCCGAAGTTCCTCCACTTCAACCGCAACAAGCGCTCCGTCGTGCTGGACCTCAAGACGGGGGAAGGGCGCGAGGTGATGCGGCGCCTGGCGGAGCGGGCGGACGTGTTCGTCAGCAACATGCGCCCCCGCGCGCTGGGGAGGCTCGGGCTCGGCTGGGAGGCGCTCTCGGCGCTCAACCCCCGGCTGGTGCACTGCACGATCGTGGGCTTCCTCGGCGGCGGCCCATACGAGGGCGCGCCGGCCTACGACACCATCATCCAGGGCCTGTCCGGCGTGGCGGGCGCCCATGTGGAACCCTTCGGCGAGCCGCGCTTCGCGCCCTTCGTGCTGGCCGACCACGTCACCGGCATCACCGCCGCGCAGGCGATCTGCGCCGCGCTGCTGGCCCGCGCCGGCAGCGGCCGCGGGCAGGCGATCGAGGTGCCGATGTTCGAGACCATGGCCGGCTTCGTGCTGATGCAGCACCTGGACCAGCGCACCTTCGACCGGGACGGCCACATGGGCGACCCGCGCATCATGTCGCCCGATGCGCGGCCGCTGCGCACGCGCGACGGCTTCATCTGCGTGTCCGCCAACACCGATGCCCAGGTGCGCGCCTTCTTCGAGGCCACCGGGCGGCAGGATCTGGCGGAGGACCCGCGCTTCAGCACGGTGGCGGCGCGCATCATCCACGTCGACGCCTTTTTCCGCCTGCGCGCCGAGGCGATGCTGGAGCGCCCCACCGCGGAATGGGTGGAGGTGCTGCGCCGCCACGACGTGCCGGCCATGCCCTGCCACACGCTGCAATCGCTGCTGGAGGACCCGCAGCTGCGGGCTTCCGGCGTGGTGACCAAAGAAAAAAACGAAAACGGGGAGGACGCGATGCTGGGACTGCGACACGCGAGCCGATACGGGGAGTCCGGGGTGGCGCCATCGCGCATGGCACCACGGCTGGGTGAGCACGGGCCGGAAATCCTGCGCGAGCTGGGCTACGACGAGGCGGAAGCGCGGCGCCTGCTGGCGGCGCGCGCCGGGGTGTCGCCCGAAGGGGTCTCGCCTGAGGGGGCGTCGTCTCAGGGGGCCTCGCCCGAGGTGCCCGCGTCATGAGGCGCCGTGCCCTCCTGCTCGGCGGCCTCGTTCTGGGCGCAGGCGCCGGACTGCTGCGGGCGCCGGCACTGGCGCAGCCCGGCGGCGACTGGCCCAACCAGCCGATCCGCCTCGTGGTGCCCTTTCCGCCGGGGGCCGCCAACGACAATCTGGGCCGCGCCATCGCCGATCAGCTCTCGCCCCGCCTGAAGCAGCCGGTGGTGGTGGAGAACCGCGCCGGCGCCGGCGGGTCGGTGGGCTCCGAGCTCGTGGCCCATGCCACGCCCGACGGCTACACGCTGCTGCTGGGCCATATCGGCACGCTGGCGGTGAACCCGGCGATCTACCCGCGCCTGCCCTACGACCCGGTGCGCGACTTCGCGCCCGTGGCGATGATCGCCAGCCTGCCCAACGTCGTGGTGGTCAACCCGAAGCAGCCCTTCGGCGACGTGCAGGCGCTGGTGGCCTATGCCCGCGCCAACCCGGGCAAGCTGCGCTACTGCTCCGCCGGCAACGGATCGGCCGGGCACATCGCGATGCTGGCCTTCCTGCAGGCCACCGACACCAAGATGGAGCACGTGCCCTATCGCGGGCTGGCACAGGGCATGAACGACCTGGTGGCGGGCTACGTCGACCTGACGCTGGGCGGCGCGCCGACCGTGATGCCACTGGTGCGCGACGGCCTCCTGCGCGCGCTGGCCGTCACCAGTGCCAATCGCGTAGCCTCGCTGCCCGAGTTGCCGACGGTGGCCGAAACCGTGGCGCCGGGCTTCGACGTGCAGCCCTGGTACGGCATCGCCGCCCCGCGCAACACGCCGGCCCCGATCGTGGAGCGCCTCAACCGCGAGATCAACGAGGTGCTGCGCTCGCCCGCGGTGATCAACCGGCTGGAGCAGGAAGGGGCCCATCCCGACCCGATGACGCCGGATGCCTTCGGCAGCTTCATCCGGACCGAGGTGCCGCGCTGGGGCAAGCTGATCCGCGACGCCGGCGTGACGGCGGACTGAGGCGCGCATGAACGGGAACCATCACGCCGCCTCGGGGGCCGCCCCAGGTGCTGTCACAGGTGCAGCCCCTTGGCGCTCGATGCTCTACGTGCCGGCCAACGTCGCGCGCTTCGTGAACAAGGCCGCGGCCACCGGGGCCGATGCCGTGATCCTCGACCTGGAGGACAGCGTGCCGCTGGCCAACAAGGCGGAAGCGCGCGACGCGCTGGCCGGGGCGGTGGCCACCTGCCGTGCCGGCGCGGATCGGATGGCGGTGCTGGCGCGCGTCAACCGTCCCCTGCGCCTGGCGGTGCCGGACCTCGTCGCCGCCGTGGCCGCGGGCGTCGACGGCGTGCTGCTGACCAAGGTGCACGGGCCTGAGCACGTGGCCCTGGTGGCGGAGTTGCTGGACGAGCTCGAGGCGGAGCGCCCGCCCGGCACGCCGCGCCGGGCCCCGACGGCGCTGGTGCCGGTGGTGGAAACCCCGCGCGCCGCGCTGCGCCTGGAGGCGATCGCCGCCGCCTCGCCGCGGATCGTGGGGATGCTGGTGGGGGCGGAGGACCTGGCGGCGGAATGCGGCAGCACCGCCGACGACCCGCTGATGGTCGGCGTCAAGCGCCAGATGGTGCTGGCCGCCGCCGCCGCCGGCATCGCGCCACTCGGCACGCTGGGCAGCGTCGCCGACTTCCGCGACCCCGAAGCCGTGCGAAGCGTGGCGGAGCAGGCGCGCCGCTCCGGCTTCACGGGGGCCAGCTGCATCCATCCGGCGCTGGTGCCGGTGCTCAACGCCGCCTTCTCGCCCGGTGAGGCGGAGCTCGCGCTGGCGCGCCGGCAGCTCGCCGCGGCGGAGGAGGCGGCGCGCGAGGGGCGCGGCTCCTTCACCGTGGACGGGCGCATGGTGGACGAGCCGATCCTGCGCCGCGCCCGCCGCCTCGTGGCGGCAGCGGAGGGGAGCGTCTGATCGTCCTGGCGCCGGATGGCGGTTAAGCCATCCTCGGGGGTGGAGGCGTGAGGGTGCCGAAAGCGCCCTCTCAGCCCGCGGACCTCTCGTGCGGCCGGCTCGGTGCCGGCCTCACAGCAGGTCCTCGATCCGGATGGGCAGGTCGCGGACACGCGTGCCCGTGGCGTGCCACACCGCGTTGGCGACGGCGGCGTTCATGCCGACGATGCCGATCTCGCCGAGGCCCTTGATGCCCAGCGGGTTCACTTGGCTGTCCTCTTCCGGCACCATGATCACCTCGATGCTGCGGACATCGGCGTTCACCGGGATCAGGTACTCGGCGATGTTGTCGTTGGTATAGCGCGCCGCCTGCGGGTCGATCTCGGTGGCCTCGTGCAGCGCGGCGCCGATGCCCCAGATCATGCCGCCCATGTACTGGCTGTGCGCCGTCAGCGGGTTGATGATGGTGGGGGAGGCGAAGGCCCCCACCGCGCGCGGCGCCCGCACCTCGCGGGTCAGCGCGTGCACCCGCACCTCCACGAACTGCGCGCCGAAGGCATAGGTGGTGGCGTCCTCCCGGCTGTGGCCGCGCGACATGGCCATCTGACCCTCGTAGATCTTGCCCATCGCTTCCGGCGGCAGGCCTTGCGGCACGTTCTCGGCATAAACCTCCAGCACGCCGGAGGCGACGCGGGCCAGCGCCTTGGGCAGTTCCTCCGCCTCGCCGCCAGGGCCGCGCAGGGTGCCGCCGGCCAGCGTCACGGCGGCCGGGTCCAGCCCAGCCAGGGCGCCGTCGTTGCTCAGCACCGCGGCCTCTGCCAGCCGCGCGCGCACGCCCTCGCAGGCCTTGGCGACGGCATGGGTGATGCCGGCGGTGTGACTGGAGCCGGCGGCGAGGCCTGCCGCCGGCAGTTCGGAGCCGCCCATCTCCACCACCACCTTGTCGATCGGCAGGCCCAGCCGATCGGCGGCCATCATGGCGACCACGGTATAGGCGCCGTTGCCGATGTCGTGCGCCGCGATCTGCACCCGCGCCCGCCCTTCCGGCGTCAGCGTCACGCGCGCCGCGGCGGGGCCGATATTGGCCGGGTAGGCCGCCGTGGCGCAGCCCCAGCCCACCAGCCAGTCGCCGTCGCGCATCGTGCCCGGGCGACGGTCGCGCCCCGCCCAGCCGAAGTGCGCCGCGCCCTCGTCGAAGCAGCGCATCAGCGAGCGGGAGCTGTAGGGCTTGCCCGTGACCGGATCGGTCTGGGTGTCGTTGATCCGCCGCAGCTCCACCGGGTCCATGTCCAGCGCGGCCGCCAGCTCGTCCATCGCGGATTCCAGCGCGAACATGTAGGGCGTGTCGGGCGGGGCGCGCATGAAGCCCGGCGTGTTGCGGTCGGCGTGGACGATGTTCACCTTGGTCAGGATGTTCGGGCAGCGGTAGATGCGCGCCGTGGTCTCGGTGCCCGATACGTTGTACTGCGAAGGGCGCGAGGTCACTTCCCAGCCCTCGTGCCGGAAGGCGGTGAGCTTGCCGTCGCGCGTGGCGCCGAGCTGCACGTGGTGGCGCGTTTCCGCCCGGTAGGTCGCGATGGTGAAGCCCTGGTCGCGCGTCGGCACCAGCCGCACCGGGCGGTTCAGCCGCCGCGCCGCCACCGCGATCCAGGCCGTGCGCGCGGTGATACCGCCCTTGGCCCCGAAGGCACCGCCGACGAAGCGCGACACCACGTGGATGTCGCCGGCCTCCATGCCCAGCTGTTTGGCCAGGCTGCCACGCAGGCCGTAGACGAACTGGCTCGGCTCGTAGACCGTGAGCTTGCCGTCGCGCCATTCGCAGGTGGTGGTGAACAGCTCGATGGCGTTGTGGTGCTGCGTCGGCGTGCCGTAGCGCGCGTCCAGCCGCACCTCCGCCGCGGCAAAGGCGGCCTCGGCATCGCCCACGCGGTAGTCGTGGTGCTCGCCCTCCTTGCGCACCTCCTCCTGCGCGCCGGGGCTGCCAAACGTGGCGGCGGGCGCTTCCGCCTCGTAGTCCACGCGCACCTTGTGCGCGGCTTCCCGCGCGGCCTCGAAACTGTCGGCCAGCACGACCGCGATGATCTGGCCGTCATGCCAGACGCGGTCGGATTCCAGCGTGGTGGTGGTGTCCTCGCCCGACATCGGCTTGGGCTTCCGCGCCTCGTCGCCGACATTCTCGTGCGTCAGGATGTCCAGCACGCCGGGCACCGCGCGCGCCGCCGCGAGGTCGAAGCCGCGGATGCGGCCGCGCGCGATGCTGCTGGTGACCAGGAAGGCGTGCGCCGGATTGGCCACCACCTCGTCCGAAGCGTAGCGGGCGCGGCCGGTGACCTTGGCGCGGCCGTCGACGCGGATGGCAGGGCGGCCGATCAGCTTTCCGTCGGGGAGATTGCCGTCGGGCATCGTCAGATCTCCATCGCCGCGGCCTGGAGCAGCGCGCGCACCAGCGTGCGGCGCCCGAGCTCCGGCTTGAAATCATTCTCGCCATGGGTGACGGCGTCGCGGAAGGCGGCTTCCGCCGCCGCGCGCGCCACGTTCTCGTCGACTGGTTGTCCGCGCAGCGCGTCCTCGGCCGCGTGGGCGCGCCAGGGCTTGGTGGCGACGCCGCCCAGCCCGATGCGCGCGTCGCGCACCACGCCGTCCTCGATGTGCAGTGCCACCGCGGCGGAGGCCTGGGCGAAGTCGTAGGATTCCCGGTCGCGGATTTTCAGGTAGAGCGAGCGCCGCGTCCAGGGGCCGGCGGGCACGTGGAAGGCGGCGATCAGCTCACCGGCCTGGAGGTTGGTTTCCAGGTCGGGCCGGTCGCCGGGCAGGCGGTGCAGCGCCTCGAAGGGGATGCGGCGCGTGGAACCATCCTCGGTCAGCAGCTCCACCTCCGCGCCCAGGGCGGCCAGCACGTTGGCGAAGTCGCCGGGGTAATGCGCGATGCAGTGTTCGCTGGTGCCGAGCACGGCCAGGCGGCGGTTGACGCCATGCAGCGCGGCGCAGCCGCTGCCGGGCTCGCGCTTGTTGCATTCGCGCCAGCTCGGATCACGGAAGTAGTTGCAGCGCGTCCGCTGCAGCACGTTGCCGCCCAGCGTCGCCATGTTGCGCAGCTGCTGGCTGGCGGCGAGCTTCAGCGATTGCGCGATCGCGGGGTAGTCGCGCAGCACGGCCGGGTGTTCCGCGGCCTCGGCCATGTGCGCCAGCGCGCCCAGGCGCAGCCCGCCGGCCTCCGCCTCGATGCTGCCGTGAGTGGCACGCAGCGGGCCGATGTTCACCAGCGCCGCCGGTTGCGCGACGCCGATCTTCATCAGGTCCAGCAGGTTGGTGCCGCCCGCCAGGAACTGCGCACCGGGCGCGGCCCCCAGCCGCAGCGCCGCCGGCGCGTCGGGCGCCACGTCGTAGGAGAAGGGCCGCATCTCAGCGCCCCTCCGTCATCGGCCTGGCCATCAGTGGCCTGGCCTGCTGCACCGCCGCCACGATCTTCGGGTAAGCGGCGCAGCGGCACAGGTTGCCGCTCATGTACTCGCGGATATCCTCCGGCGTGTCGGCATGGCCTTCCTCGACGCAGGCGATGGCGGACAGGATCTGCCCGGGCGTGCAATAGCCGCACTGGTAGGCGTCGTGCTCCAGGAAGGCCTGCTGCATCGGGTGCAGCGGGTCGTGCTCTCCGGCCAGGCCCTCGATCGTGGTGATCTCGGCGCCCTGCGCCGCCACCGCCAGCGTCAGGCAGGACAGCACGCGGCGCCCGTCCATCAGCACCGTGCAGGCGCCGCACTGGCCGAGGTCGCAGCCCTTCTTGCTGCCGGTCAGGTTCAGCCGTTCCCGCAGCGCGTCCAGCAGCGTGGTGCGAACGTCCACTGCGAGGCGGTGCTCGCCCCCATTCACCTTGAGCAGGATGTCCATGGCTCCGTTTCCTTGCCGATGGTGCTAGGGTTGCTACGCGGCGGGGTTCAGCTCGACCTTGATCCGGTCGGGGCGGCGCTGTTCGAACTGGCGATAGGCCTCGATCACGTCCGTCATCGGCTCCTGCCGGGTGATGATGGAGGTCGGGTTGGTGCTGCCGTTGTTCACTCGCTCCACCAGAGGATGGGTGGCGTCGGTGGGCCGGCGGATGGCCGGCTCGGGCACGCTATCCCGGCGAGCGTCGCCGACCCCATGGAACACGGCGGCTCTCATGCGACGCTCCTTCCGCTTCGCGGCACGGCGGGTTGCTGCGAGGCGCGTCAACCGCGCCCCACAGCCTCAGAACCCCTTCGGCAACCAGGAGTTCCACGTGGAATGGCGGGATACTCAGGATGCGCCCGCTGCCCGTCGGTTTGGCTGCCGGCGAACCGTGTCACCCCATGGCGGAGTGGCAGGACGGGCGCCCGGCCTCACGCGCTTCGGCCGAAGCGCGCCTGGAGCGGTGGGACGGGTCCCATCACGAGGGGCGGATCGACTGCTCGAGCGCGGGCCGGGTCCGTTCCGGCTGATTTGCTCTAGCTGGCCCGGAACTCTCCCCGTAAGCTTTCCGTTCTGCTGTTTGCCCCGCAAAGGAGACCCACATGGCCTGGAAGACCCCCAAGATCGTCGAAGTTGCCTTGGGTGCCGAAGTCAACACCTACGTCTGCGCCGAGAAGAAGTGAGACCTGACGCTGCCCGCTTGCTGACGGGCAGCGTCGCGCGTCCGACCCGGCCATGATCCGTGCCGTGGTGCTGGGGGCGGCCGCTGGTGGCGGCTTCCCCCAGTGGAATTCCAATGCCCCCGCCTGCAATCGCGCCCGCGCCGGGGACCCGGCGGCCCTGCCGCGCCACCAGGCCTCGATCGCCGTCAGCGCCGACAACCGTTCCTGGTACGTGTTGAACGCGTCGCCCGACCTGCGGCAGCAGATCGCGGAGAACCGCTGCCTGCATCCGCGGGAGGGCCTGCGCTCCACCCCCATCAGCGGCGTGCTGCTGACCGGCGGCGAGGTCGACACCGTCACCGGCCTCCTGACCCTGCGCGAGCGGCAGCCGCTGCGCCTGCTGGCCACCGCCGAGGTGCACGCGCTGCTCGACGCCAATCCGATCTTCGAGGCGCTGAACCGCGACACCGTGCCGCGTGAGGTGGTGCCGCTGCACAGCTGGTTCCCGCTGCGTGACGCGGATGGCGGCGAGACCGGGCTCAGCGCGATGCTCTTTCCCGTGCCCGGCAAGGTGCCGCTCTACATGGAACCGGCGGCCGACGGGACGCTGGCGCTGGATGCGGAAGACGGCGGCACGGTCGGCGTCGCCATCAGCGACGGGCGCGAGCGGATGTTCTACATCCCCGGCTGCGCGGCCATGACCCCGGCGCTGTCGGAAAGGCTGCGCAATGCGCGGCTCGTGCTGTTCGACGGCACGCTGTGGCGGGACGACGAGATGATCCGCGCCGGCCTCGGCCCCAAGACCGGCCAGCGCATGGGGCATATCTCGGCCGAGGGGCCGGCGGGCTCGTTGCGCGCCTTCGCCGAACTGGGGGTGGCACGCAAGGTGTTCATCCACATCAACAACTCGAACCCTGTCCTGCTGGACGACTCACCGGAACGCGCCGCGGCGCTGGCCGCCGGCTGGGAGGTCGCCCATGACGGCATGGAGCTGACGCTGGAATGACGAGCCCGCTTTCCCCCGAGGCGCTGGAGGCCGCACTGCGCCAGATCGGCGCCGAGCGCTACCACAACCTCCATCCATTCCACCGCGCGCTGCACGACGGACGGCTGCAGCGGCATCAGGTGCAGGCCTGGGCGCTGAACCGCTTCTACTACCAGTCCCGCATCCCGGCGAAGGACGCCTTCCTGGTGGCCCGCCTGCCGGACCCGGCGCTGCGCCGCCTGTGGCGGAGCCGCATCGAGGACCATGACGGCGACGTGCAGCCCGAGGGCGCCGAGCAGAACGGCGGCATCGCCCGCTGGCTGAAGCTGACGGACGGGCTCGGGCTCGATCGCGACTACGTCGTTTCCACCAAGGGTATCCTGCCGGGCACGCGCCACGCGGTGGATGCCTACGTCAACTTCGTCCGCGACCGCCCGATCCTGGAGGCGATCGCCTCCTCGCTGACCGAGATGTTCTCGCCCAATATCATCAGCGAGCGCGTGTCGGGCATGCTGCGCCACTACAGTTTCGTCACGCCCGAAACGCTGGCCTACTTCACGCCGCGCCTCACCCAGGCGCCCAAGGACGTGGAGTTCGCGCTGGACTACGTGAAGCGGCACGCCTGCAGCGCCGGGGATCAGGAGGCGGTGCTGGACGCGCTGCGCTTCAAGTGCGGCGTGCTCTGGGCGCAGCTGGACGCGCTGGACTACGCCTACGTCGCGCCGGGCCATATTCCGCCGGGTGCCTGGCGGCCGTGACCGAGGCAGGCGTCCCGCGCTTCGCCCCCGGCGTCCGCTTGCGCTACGACAAGGCCCGCGAGAGCTGGGCCCTGTTGGCGCCGGAGCGGCTGTTCCAGCCGGACGAGCAGGCCACCGCCATCCTGCGGCTGGTGGATGGCGCGCGCAGCATCGCCGCCATCGTCGACCTGCTGGCCGGGCGCTACGACGCGCCGCGCGAGCTGATCGCCGGTGACGTGCTGGCGATGCTGGAAGACCTCGCGGGCAAGGGGATGATTCGGGCATGACGGTTGTGGCCGCGCCCGTGATCGCGCCGCCGATGTCGCTGCTGGCGGAGTTGACGCATCGCTGCCCGCTGGCCTGTCCCTACTGCTCCAACCCGCTCGAGCTGGAGCACACGGCACGCGAGCTGGACACCGCGGCCTGGAAGCGCGTGCTGAGCGAGGCCGCGGATCTCGGCGTGCTGCAGGTGCATTTTTCCGGCGGCGAGCCGATGGTGCGGCGCGACCTCGAGGAACTGGTGCGCCACGCCCGGGCGGTCGATCTTTACAGCAACCTGATCACCTCCGGCGTCACCCTGACCGAGGGGCGGCTGGCCGCGCTGATCGAGGCCGGGCTCGATCACGTCCAGCTCAGCTTCCAGGATGTCGACGCCGACAGCGCCGAGCGCATCGGCGGGCTACGGGGCGCGCAGGCGCGCAAGCTGGCCGCGGCCCGCATGATCCGCGCGGCCGACCTGGCGCTGACGGTCAACTTCGTGGTGCACCGCGAGAACGTCGCGAATGTCGGCGCCATGATCGAGCTGGCTGCGGAGCTCGGCGCGCGCCGGGTGGAGATCGCCCATACGCAGTATTACGGCTGGGGGCTGGTGAACCGCGACGCGCTGCTGCCCAGCGCCGCGCAGCTGGAAGCGGCGACCGCCGCCGTCGAGGCCGCGCGCCTTCGTCACGCAGGGCGGATGGCGATCGACTACGTCACGCCCGACTACCATGCGACGCAGCCCAAGCCCTGCATGGGTGGCTGGGCGCAGCGCTTCGTCAACATCTCGCCGTCAGGTCTGGCGCTGCCCTGTCACGCCGCCGAAACCATCCCGGGCATGCTGTTCCCCTCCGTGCGGGAACACGCGCTGGGCGAGATCTGGCAGCACTCGGAGGCGTTCAACCGCTTCCGCGGCACCGACTGGATGCCGGCGGAATGCCGCTCCTGTGCCCTGAAGGAGCGCGACTGGGGCGGCTGCCGATGCCAGGCGCTGGCGCTGGCCGGCGACGCTGCGGCCGCCGACCCGGTCTGCGAACGCTCGCCCCATCATCAGCGGGTGCTGGCGGCGCTGGCCGCCAGCGAGGCGCCGGCGCCGGAGCTGGTCTGGCGCGTCAACCGGCGGTGACGCGCCACACGACGTCGCCGACGTCGTCCACCATCAGCACCGCGCCGTCCGGGCCCATGTGCACGCCCACCGGGCGGCCGTAGGACTCCTTCTCGTCGGGTGCCAGGAAGCCCGACAGGATGTCGCGCGGCGGGCCGCTCGGGTGGCCGTCGGCGAAGGGCACGAAGACCAGCTTGTAGCCGCTGAGCAGGCTGCGGTTCCAGGAACCGTGCTGGCCGATCGCCATGCCCTCGGGGAAGCCGGGCAGCGTGCCTTCCGGCAGCCAGCACAGGCCGAGCGAGGCGGTATGTCCGCCCAGCGCGTAGTCCGGGGTGATGGCGCTGGCGACCTTGGCGGCGTCCTGCGGCACCCGGTCGTCGACGATGCGGTCCCAGTAGCAGTAGGGCCAGCCGTAGAAGCCGCCGTCGACCACGCTGGTCAGGTAGTCCGGCGGGGTTTCGTCGCCCAGGCCGTCGCGCTCGTTCACCACGGTCCAGAGCGCGCCGGTCTTGGGCTCCCACGCCATGCCCACGGCGTTGCGCAGGCCGGTGGCGAAGATGCGGCGCTGTTCGGTGGCGAGGTCGATCACGTGGATCGCGGCGCGGCCTTCTTCTTCCTCCATGCCGTTGTCGGCGATGTTGGTCATCGAGCCGACGCCGACGAAGAGCTTGGTCTGGTCCGGGCTGACCAGCAGGCTGCGCGTCCAGTGGCCGCCGGGCTTGAAGTCGCAGATCTTGCGCCCCGGTGCCTTGATGCTGTTGGCGCCCGGCTCGTAGGGGAAGGCCACGAGGCCGTCGGTGTTGCCGACGTAGAAGGTGTTGCCCACCAGCGCCATGCCGAAGGGCTGGTTGAGGTTTTCCAGGAAGCTGTGCCGGATCTCGGCGATGCCGTCGCCGTCGGCGTCGCGCAGCAGGGTGATGCGGTTGGCGCTGACGCCCATGGCGGCGGCGCGCTTCATGGTCGCGACCTGGGCATAGTCCCACAGGTTCTTGGCGGGCCTGGTGACGCTGCTGGACTCCGCCACCAGCACGTCGCCGTTGGGCAGGACGCAGAGCCAGCGCGGGTGTTCCAGGTCAGTCGCGAAGGCGTTGACCTTCAGCCCCGGTGCCGCGATCGGCTTGCGTCCGCCGTGCCAGCCCCGGGCCGTCGGCATCTTGAGGGTCGGGATGGCACCCTGCGGCTTGGCCGTCGGGATGGCGGGGGCCTTGCCCCAGGCCGGCGTCGGCGTCCCGTCGGTCATGCGGCGGACCGCCACCGTGGCGGAGCCGACCGCGGCCACGAGCTGCGCGAAGATACCTGTGAAACTCAAAGGGGCCGCTCCTGTCGTGAGCCTTGCTGGCAGAAGATCAGCCGGTCTCCGGTTGATCAAGCCCCGGCCAGGCGGAACATCATCACCCTCTCGCTCGGTGGGCGGCTCCGCTCGCGGCCCGGGATGCCGCCGCGGCTGACGGGTTCCCGCCCGCAACCAGGCTGCGGGTGCCGGTGGGTGAGCCTGGAGACCCGTTCGCCGGCGCCTCCGCCCCTGGACATCCCGTGCGGCCGCAGGCCCCCTCCGGACACGATCCGCCGAAGCCGCGGCGGCAGCCTCGCACGCGGCTCCCCGACCGGCCGCGTGCCGCCTGGGTCGAAGGGGCTGCCGCTCGGCGTCGTTTGCCGGGTGCGTGCCATGGCCAAGCCATGCTGCGTCTGCTAACCGCTGTTCCCGTTCGGGAATATCGTGATCGAGCGGAGAAGTCATGTACCGCAAGCGTCTGCTCTCGGCCGTGCTGGGGGGCCTGCTGCTCACCGGCGCCGCCGCGCCCTCCCATGCCGACGAGGCGTTCCGCGTCACCTATGCGGGTTCCATGGGCGTCGTCATGGACAAGGCCCTGGGCCCGGCCTTCGCCCGGCAGGAACACCTGACCTATGAGGGGCAGGGAGAGGGTGCCTACGGCATGGCCCGGCTGCTCGCCTCCCACAAGGTCACCGCGGACGTCTTCGTTTCCATCACGCCGGGGCCGATGAGCATCCTCAAGGAAGCGGGGCTGATGGACGAGGCGGTGCCGGTCGCCAGCACGCGCATGGTCATCGCCTATAATCCGCAAGGGCCCTACGCGGCGCGCTTCGAGGCGGCCTCCCGGCCCTCGCCCGCCGAGCCCTGGTGGAAGATCCTGATGACGCCGGGCTTTCATCTCGGCCGCACGGACCCGGCCTCCGATCCCGGCGGTCAGAACATCATCTTCACGACGCTGCTCGCCGAGAAGTATTACCGCCAGCCCGGCCTCGCCCATGCCATCCTCGGCGACCCGCAGAACGAGGCGCAGATTTCCGGCGAGGGCGGGCTGCTGACGCGCCTGCGGGCCGGCCAGATCGATGCGGCGGGCGGCTACGAGAGCGCCACGATCTCGGCGCATCTGCCCTACGTCGTGCTGCCCGACGAGATCAACCTGAGCAACCCGGCCATGGCACGGCAGTGGTACGACACCGTTTCCTTCAGCATCAAGGGCCATGACGGCAAGGAGCAGGTGCTGCACACCCAGCCGCTGGTGTTCTACGCCACCGTGCTGCGCAACGCCCCGCACCCGGACGAGGCCCGCCGGTTCGTCAGCTTCATGACCTCGGCCGAAGGGCAGGCGCTGCTGCGCGAAAACGGCTACGGACCGCCCAAGGGCGACAACCTCGCCCCCTGACCGCAGTGCGGCCGGACGGGTCCCTCCCGTTCCGGCCGCGCCGGACCACGGAACATGACCACCGGACCCCTGCCCAGGTCTTCCGCGCCGCGCGTGCTCGCCTGGCTGCTCATCCCGGCCTGCCTGCTGATGCTGGCCCCCTTCGCCACCCTGCTGCGGGAAACATCCTGGCGGGATTTCACCCTGGCCTACGGCGATGCGCGCGCGGTGGGAACCTCGTTCGGGCTGGGGCTGGTGGCGATCGTCGCGATCGCCCTGCTCGGAACGCCGCTGGCGCTCTGGCAGGCCCGCACGCGCGCGGCCATCCGGCCGCTGGTGGACGCCCTCGTGCTCGCCACGGCCGCGACGCCGCCGCTGGCCATGGGCATCCTGCTCGTGTCGGTTTACGGCCCCTACGGCAGCGTGGGGGGCGGGCTGGCGCGGCTCGGGCTGACGCTCAACAACAATCCCGCCGCCTTCGTGCTGGCGCAGGTCTATGCCGGCATCGGCTACTACGTGCTGGCGGCGCGCAATGCTTTCGAGGCCTTCAGCCCCGTCGCGGAACAGGCCGCGCAGAGCCTTGGTGCCAATGGCTGGCAGACGTTTCGCCGCGTCACGCTGCCGCTCGCCGCGCGCGGGCTGCTGGGCGGGCTGGTGCTCGCCTGGGTGCGGCTCATCGGCGAGTTCGGCATCGTCATGGTCTTCGCCTACTTCCCACAAGGGATCCCGGTGAAGCTCTACGTGGATCTGCAGGACGAGGGGCTGGATGCCGTTTACGCCCTGCTCTGGGTCCTGCTGCTCATGACTCTGCCGCTGCCCGTCCTGGGGGCCTTCCGGCGGCGGCGCTGATGCCCTAGCGCCATTCGACGCGCGTCCGGCAGCATCCCCGCCCCGCCGCGGCGGAGCATCGGGGGAAAGATGCTTCGCGGCCGCCGCCAGTTCCGGAGCGGTGCCCCTGGTCTCAGCCGGCGCTCGAGGCGTCCGCGCCCCTGCGGCCGCGCAGGCGTTCCGTGTCGCGTCCCGGCGGGGCGCCGAACATGCGGGCGTATTCGCGGCTGAACTGCGACGCGCTGCCGTAGCCGACCATGTGCCCGGCGCGGGCGACGTCGGCGCTGCTGCCGAGGAGCTGGCGGGCTTCCTGGAGGCGGAGCATCTTCTGGTACTGGAGTGGGCTCATCGCCGTGGCCGCCTTGAAGTGGCGGTGAAACGAGGCCGGGCTCATCCCCGCGAGCTCGGCGAGCTGTTCCACGCGCAGCGCCTCGTCGAAATGCGCCCGGATCCAGGCGATCGCGCGACGGACCTGGCTCAGCTGGCTGTCGGCGCGGGCGACCTGGCGCAGCGCGCCGCCCTGCGGCCCCTTCAGGAGGCGGTAGAGCACCTCGCGCTCATGCACCGGCGCGAGCACCGGGATGTCGTCGGGCGTGTCGAGCAGCCGCAGCAGGCGCGACAGGGCGTCGAGCAGGTCGGGCGTCACGGCGCTGACCGCGAAGCCGGTGGTTTCGCCCTCGGGGGCGGGCGGCATGTCCAGGATCAGCGAGCACAGCGCCGCCCGGTCCAGCTTCAGGCTGAAGGCCAGGTAGGGCTGCGCCCGGGTGCCCTCGATCACCCAGCTCGAGGCCGGGAACTCGACGGTCGCGATGAAGTAGTTCGCCGGGTCGTAGCGCAGGGTGCGCCGGCCGACCGTGATCTGCTTGGCGCCCTGCAGAACCAGGACGAGCGAGGGCTCGTAGAGGCCGTGCGTCGGACTGGGCGTGACCTGGCCGCTGTGCACCAGCACGCGCGGCAGGCCGGTCTGGTGACGCAGGCCCTCGGCGTGGCGCTCCGCGATCTCGCGCATCCGTGTCAGCTGGTCCTGCATGCTTCCCCCATCGCGCCGTGCCGCGGCGGAGGCAAGTGGGTTCCGCCTCCCACGGGGTGCCACAGGGCATCGGTGAGAGGATCGGGCAAGAGATCGAGACGATCGGGCTTTGCGGAAACAGGGGCGGCGCCGATCTGGTCGCCGGTGCCGGGATGGCGGGTGCGGCGGGCGGTTCGCGCCGGCGCCGCGTCGCGGCGCGCAGGTTTCGGAAAGGATGACCCCATGAAGTACCGCAGGCTTGGCCAGGGTCTCGAGGTGTCGGCGATCGGCATCGGCTGCATGCCCATGATCCGCGAGGGCAACATCAACTACGGCACCGCCGACGATGCGGTGTCGACGCGCACGATCCACGAGGCGATCGACCTTGGCATCACCTTCTTCGACACCGCCGAGATGTACGGGCCCTTCCGCAACGAGGAGCTCGTCGGCGCGGCGATCAAGGGCCGGCGCGAGGGGCTGGTGATCGCGACGAAGTTCGCGATGCGCTGGGACGGGAACAGGCCGGCCGGGATCGACGGCAGCCCGGAGAACGCGCGCCGTGCCTGCGAGGGATCGCTGAAGCGGCTTGGCATCGACACGATCGACCTGTTCTACCAGCACCGCGTCGATCCCAACGTGCCGATCGAGGAAACGGTGGGCGGCATGGCCGAGCTCGTGCGGGAGGGCAAGGTGCGCTTCCTGGGGCTCTCCGAAGCGGCTGCCGCGACGGTGCGGCGCGCGGCCAAGGTGCATCCGATCGCGGCGTTGCAGAGCGAGTATTCGATCTGGGAGCGCGACGTCGAGGGTGACGTCCTCGCCGCCTGTCGGGAGAACGGCATCGGCTTCGTGCCCTACAGCCCGCTCGGCCGCGGCTTCCTGGCGGGGGGCATCCGCAGCCTGGACGAGCTGCCCGCCGGTGACTGGCGGCGCAACGACCCGCGCTACTCACCTGAGAACATGCCGAAGAACCTCGCGATCGTGGACGCGATCGCGGCGGTGGCCGCGCGCCACGGCGTGTCCAACGCGCAGGTCGCCCTGGCCTGGCTGCTGGCGCAGGGCGACGACATCGTGCCGATCCCCGGCGTGAAGCGCAGCGAAACGCTGCGCGACAGCGCGGGCGCCCCCGACGTCACGCTCACCGCGGAGGACCTCGCGGCGATCGAGGCGGTGGCGCCGAATGGCGGCACGGCGGGCCCGCGCTACGCGGCGGCCGGGATGGCGACCGTCAAGCTCTAGGCTGCGCGACGCGGCGGACTGCCGGACACCAGGGGCGGCGACGGGTCGCGCCGGGGCGGTTCGCCGCCACCCCGCCGGCCCCGCAACTGCAAGGCAGGGCGTTGCAGGCCACCTGCTCGGTCGCGGGCGGCACGCCCGCCGGACCCGCTGCTGTGCCGCTCCGGCACCGCTTCGCCGTGGCGGCTTTCGTGACGGGGCTGGACGAGTTCGAGATCGCCGACGTGATCCACGGTGCCGCCTTCTTGAACTGGGCGAACCGGCTGACGCTGTGGCTCGGCAAGTTCTCGGTGCAAGGCTGAGCGCCGCGCCCGCCGGAGGGCAGCCCCTTGGCAGGCCTCGGCTCGCGACGGTGCTCGGGCCAAAGCTGGCGACGGAGACGGGGGTGGGGGCTGGTCCGGCCTGTTTTCCGGCAGCGAGGTTGGGAATGAGGCCGGGCATCCCATCTGGGGAGCGGTGTTCCCATGATGGTCGGAGAGGTTCTTGCTTCGCATCGGTCCTGCCTTGCTCGGTTCCCTGCTCGCCGGGATGGTGGCGCTCCAGGACGCCCGCGCGGGCGAGGCGAGCGTGCGCTTCGTGGCGCCGGAGCGCTTCACCGACGCCAGCATCAACGGGGATCACCGCGTCGGCGCGGACGCACCGGCCCTGCAGGAGCTGGCCCGCTTCATTGAACGGCTGGCCGGGCGCGGGCTGCCGGCGGGGCAGACGCTCGAGGTGGAGGTCACCGACGTCGATCTGGCGGGGCGCTACGAGCCCTGGCGCATCGACGCGCAGAGCACGCGCATCGTGACGTCGGCGACCTGGCCCCGCATCCGGCTGCGCTACCGCCTCGTCGAGGGAGACCGGGTGATCCGGTCGGGCGAGGACGACGTCCATGACCAGACCTTCGAGATGCGCCCGGGTCGCCTGACCTCCGGCGACCGGTTGTTCTCGGAAAAGGCCATGCTCGACGACTGGTTCCACGCGAAGTTCAGCGGCCGGACGCCGTGAGGGCGGAACGGTCCGCGGGTTTTCCCCACGGCTGAAACTGCGGCGGGTCGTCCGCCGGTTCTGGCAACCCAGGCGCGCCTGACAACGGTTCGTCTGCCGACCCTGACAGCGCCGGCCGGACAACGGCTTCCGTGGCGCGTCACCGGTGGCGGTGCCGCGGCCGGGAAAGGCGCGGCATCGCGGCGCCTTCCCACGTCGCGGCCTCGCCTCCGGCCGCGCCGGAACGGCCGTTCAGGCGTCGCGCGCTTGGCTCAGCTCAGTCCGAGCGTGCCGCGCAGGCGCGACAGGTCTTCCGCCAGCTCCGTCACCGGGCCTTGCAGCGCGTTGCGGTCGGCGGTGGTCAGGCTCTCATAGTTCCCGAAGCCCTCGTCGCCCGTGCGATACTTGCGCAGCACGGCGTCGACGCTACCGAAGTTCGCCTCGACCTTGGCCAGCAGCGCCGCGTCCGCGCGCGCCAGCAGGGGACGCAGCAGCTCCACGATCTTGCGCGCGCCCTCCATATTGGCCTGGAAGTCCCATAGGTCGGTGCCGCTGTAGCGCTCCTCCTCGCCGGAAATCTTGGTGGCGGCCACTTCCTCGATCAGCGCCGCGGCGCCGCCCACCACCTTTTCCGGCGGCAGCGTCAGCGCGGCGATGCGGCCCTGCAGCTCGGCCACGTCGGCCTTGAGCTTGTCGGCGACCGGCGCCAGCCCTTCGGTCGAGTTCTCGTGGAACAACCCGTATTCCAGGCGGTGGAAGCCGGTGAAGCCCGGGTCCTTCTCGGCCTCGGCATGGTCGTCGGCGCGGCTGTCGATGCTTGTATCGAGATCGCTGAACAGCTCGGCAATGGGTTCGATGCGCTCGTAGGGCAGGCGCGTGGGCGCGTAGAGCTTGCGCGCCGTGTCGAGGTCACCGGCCCTGATGGCGGCGGTGAAGGCGTCGACCTTGTTCACCAGCGAACGGGCCTCGCGCAGGACGTAGAGCTTGTACTGCGCCAGCGGCTCGGCGAGTTCGGCCGGGGCGACGGCGGGACCCGCGGCCCAGGCCTGGCCGGCACCGAGAGGACCGCCCAGCGGCGCCGGGGCCATCAGGCTCCAGCCCAGCAGCGCCACCGCCACCGCGCCACGCGCGAGAACCCGCCGCGCGGGTGACGGGCGGGGGCGCGGCGGCGCGGAGGGGGAATGGCTTCGCATGGTCGCGGTGTCCTTCATGGGATGCGGTTCACCCGGCCAGCAGCGCGCGCGCCAGGAAATCGTCGGGCCCCGTCACGCCCGGCAGCGCGAAGAAGTAACCGCCGCCGGTGGGCTTGATGTATTCTTCAAGCGGCTCGCCATCGAGGCGGCGCTGCACGGTGATGAAGCCGGCCTCCAGGTCGCGCTGGAAGCAGATGAACAGCAGCCCCATGTCGAGTTGCCCCGCGCGCGTGACGCCGCGGGCGTAGTTGAAGGGCCGGCGCAGGATCAGGCTGCTGGCCGCGGCCGCGTCGCGCGGGTTGGCCAGGCGGA
Organism: Roseomonas elaeocarpi; assembly: GCF_042433915.1. Lineage (NCBI taxonomy): Bacteria > Pseudomonadati > Pseudomonadota > Alphaproteobacteria > Acetobacterales > Roseomonadaceae > Roseomonas > Roseomonas elaeocarpi. The sequence goes on from NZ_JBHLUN010000001.1 coordinate 352,276, forward strand.
TATGCGCGTCGAGGCGGGTGCGCTGCCCCTCCGGGTCGTCGGCATAGTCCGGCAGCGCGTGCTCGTCGGCGAGGCCCAGGGGCGCGCCGGTGTTCTTGTGGCGGCCGATGATGGCTTCCTGCTCGCCCAGCGGGGTGCGGTCCCAGCGCTCCACGAAGTTCCGGATCAGGCGCACCACCTGATAGGTGCCGCCGGCCGTCCAGGCGGGCTCGTCGCCTTCTTCGTCCCCTGGCCGGATCCAGACGATGCGCGCCATCTCCGCCGCGTCGGTGGGGTCGGGGTTGGCGGTGCCGTCGCGGAAGCCCAGGAGGTTGCGCGGGGTTTCGCGCGCCTGCCCCGGCGCATGTTCCGGCGTTTTGGCTTCGGGCAGGAAACCGTCCTGCATCCAGCGCAGCCGCAGGGTGGCGGGGGTGTTCTTCACCACGTCGCGCAGGGCGTGCAGCACGGCCTGCGGCGTGTTGGCGCAGATCTGGAGCAGCAGGTCGCCGTGGCAGCGGTCGCGTTCCAGCGCGTCGTTGGGAAAGCGTGCCATGGTCTGCAGCCGGCGCGGCCGGCGTTCCGCCAAGCCGTAGCGCCCGTCAAACAGCGAGGCGCCCACCGCCACGGTCAGGGTCAGCGCGTCGGGCACCACCCGCGGGCCGAGGATGCCGGAATCCACCGGCGGGAAGCGTGGGTCTTCCTCGGGCGGGGTGCCGCCGGCCATCAGGAAGCGGATGCGCGCGGTGAGCGTGCGGAACAGCCCTTCCAGCGCCGCGCGGTCGGGCGCCAGCACGTCGAAGGCGGCCACGAGCGCTGCGGCGGGCGGCGGGTTCAGGATGCCGGGCTGGTGCGCGCCGTGAAAGGCGATGGCCTGACCGGCGGCCCCGGCGTCGCGGCCCGGGGGTTCCTGCATCAGCGGCGCGGGCTCGGCGCCGGCGCGCCCGGCCGCGGCCCCGAACCCCGCCAGGCCCAGCAGCACCCCGCGCCGCCCGGCCCTGAGTGCCTGAACGCCGGGACCGGGCGTGCGACCCCCGTCCGCCCCCGCCATGGCGGCGTGGAAAGGGCAGCGGCCCTTTGTCGGGTCTCCGGCCCGGCTCACGGCGCGTTCTCCTCGAATCCCAGGGCGGCGCCCAGGGCTTGCAGCGCCGCTGCGCGGGTCACCAGCCCCTGCGCCGCCTCGTCCGGGCCGGTGGCGCCGGCCGGGGAAGCGGGCGCGGTATCGGCGGGGCGCGTGGCCGGCGCCAGCGGCCGCAGCAGCGCCTCGACCTTGCCGACACCCTCGAGCCCGGCGGCGAGTTCCACCGGGTCGGGCCGTTCCACGCCGGGCGGCGCGTCGGGGGCGAGGCGGTCACTCATGTCGCGCAGCCAGCGCTGGCTGGCGGAGACCATGCGCTCCGGCGGCACGGTGATGCCTTCCAGCCGCGCCTGGAGCGCCGCCGCATCCGCCACCAGCGCGTCGGCGAGGGGCCGCAGCGCCGCGCCGTCCGCTTCCCCGCCCAGCAAGAGCGCCAGGTGGCGCAGGCCGGTGAAGCCCGGGTCCGATGCGCCCGCCGGGTAGAGCGCAGCGCGGCCGTCGATGCGGGCGTCGAGGTCGCTGAACACCACCCGCAGCACCGGCGCCATGCGGCCGTAGGCGGTGCGTGCCTCCCGCAGCGCCGCGGTGGCCGCTGCCGCATCGCCCGCCACGGCGGCGTCACGCAGCGCGCCCGCGGCCTCAACCAGATCATCGGAGCCCAGGATCAGGGAAACCTTGTATTCCGCCCTGGGGCCGATCAGCGCCACCGGATCGGCGCCGCGCGGCGCGTCACCGCCGCCGGCGGCGGGGCGCACCACCAGCTCGCCCCGCGGGTTGCTCAGCAGCCCGCAGGTGATGCTGTAGCGCCCCGGCGCCAGCTTCGCGCGCAGGCGCTGGGTCATGCCGGGGGCGATGTTCTCGCGCTCCTCCACCACCATCACGCCGTCCAGGATTTCCCATTCCATCACCCGCGCGCTGTTGTTGCGGATGGTGAAGCTGTTCCAGCCGGCCTCGACCGCGAGGCGGTCGGGATCGCAGCGCTGCGCCCCCACCGTCACGGTCACGCCCTCGGCCGCCGGGGCGGAAGCGGTGCGGCGGTGCTGGACGGCGTAATAGCCGAGCACGCCCACGCCCAGCGCCAGCATCACGGTGCCGCCCAGACCGAGGCGGATCGCGCGTCGCAGCGACACGGCGGGCCTCAGCGCCCCGCCCGCGGCGCGGTCGCTGGGGTGCCGGGACGTGAGGGGCCGGGATGGGCCGCTGCCGGGCGGAGCGTGGCGGAAGGGGATGGCGCGGCGCCGGGGCGCGCGGCCCGCCCGGACAGGAAGACGGGCAGCGTCGCGAGGAGAAAGAGCGCCCAGGCCAGCGCCTCGCCGACGGCTGGCCGTTCCTGGTAGCCGAGCAGGCCAGAGAGCACCGTGCCGGGGATGCCGTCCACGGGCAGGATACCACTGAGATCGAAGAGCGGCGCCTGGAGGTGGTTCCACAGCCCGGCCTCGTGCAGGGCGCGCACCGAGCCCGCCAGCAACCCGGCCGCGACCAGCAGGATCAGCAGCCCGGTCCAGCGGAAGAAGCGCCTGAGGTCGAGCCGAACGCCGCCCCAGGAGATCGCCCAGCCCGCCGCCGCGGCCGCGAGCAGCCCGGCCACCGCGCCGAGCGGCGCCCCGTAGGACAGGCCTGGGGCGCCGTCCGGCGATCCGGTGGCCTGGCCGAACACCGCCAACAGGAAGAACACGGCTTCCAGCCCTTCGCGCAGCACCGCCAGGAACACCAGTCCCACCAGTGCCGCCTCGCGGCCGTTGCCCGACCCGTCGCCGCCACCCGCCAGGAAGGCGGCTTCCACGCGCCGGCCCAGCTCGGCACGGATGGAGCCGGCCGCCCGGCGCATCCAGAACACCATGGCGGTGAGCATCGCCACGGCCACCAGCCCCACGCCGGCCTCGAAGAGTTCCTGCAGGCGCTGCGGGAACTCGGCGCTGAGAAGGTCGAGCAGGAAGCCCGCCCCCAGCGACACCAGCACCGCCGCCGCCACCCCGATCCCCACCAGCGGCAGCCAGGCGGCCCGCCCGGTGCGTCGCAGGATGCCGGCGATGATGCCCACCACCAGCGCGGCTTCCAGGCCTTCTCGCAGCATGATCAGGAAGGCAGCCAGCATGGGAGCGGTCCGTTGCTGAGAATGTGAGATGGCGGCCGAGAAAGGGCTGGTGGCCGCACCGGGCCGGCCTTTCCCAAGAATGCTTCTCTTTCGCAAGAGGGTTGTGCCTGCGGCCGCGCCGGGCAACAGGTTTTTGCGGCCGGCAGCCTTGCGGTTTTCGTTGTAGGTGGCCGGGATTGCGTAGCAGGTCAGCAGCGCCGCTATGGCGACCTGGAGGAGCGCGGCACCGCCACCCAGGCTGGAGAGGGCGGCACGGCGGGGTGGCAGGCGCGCCGCGGTGACAGGCTTGGCCAACAGTTGGCCTCGGTGAGGCCGCGGTCAGCGCCGTGCCGGGTGGTCAGTCCGTGGTGGTGAAGAAGCGGGCTGGGGGCAACGGCGTCATCAGCCTCAAGGCTTGGTTGGAGGCGCTACCCGATGGCGCAACCATCTGCGCCGTCGAAGTGGAGGTCATGACGAGAGACGGGTCACGTCCCCTTCACGGAAGTGAAACATAACCGTCATCTGAGCGACGCACGAAGCCGTTACCTGCCGCGCCGATGACAGCCGCTGCAGGTTTTTGGGACGCCATACGGCTGGGGGCCGTGTGCAAGCGCTTCGGCGACGCCGTGGCGCTGCTGCCGGCCTCCACGCTGTTCCGGTGGCCGTTCGCGCCGTCCTTCATCCGCGCGCGGCTTCGATGAACGCGGTGGAAGGGCGCGGCCACCTCGCCGCGACGGCGGCGTCGCCGATCCTGGAAGCGCGCGGGCTGCAACAGAGCTACGGCGACAAGCCCGTGCTGCGGGACATCGGCTTCGCGCTGCAGCCCGGCCGCGTGCTGGCGCTGCTCGGGCCGTCGGGCTGCGGCAAGACCACGCTGCTGCGGCTGGTGGCCGGGCTGCTGCGACCCACCGGCGGCGCGCTGCTGATCGACGGGCGGGTGGTGGCGGAGGCGGAAGGGGCCTTCGTGCCGCCGGAAGGGCGCGGCCTCGGCATGGTGTTCCAGGACTACGCGCTCTGGCCGCATCTGAGCGTCGGCGGCAATGTCGGCTTTCCGCTGGAGATGCGCGGCATGGCGCGGGCCGAGCGAGAGCGTCGCGTCACCGCGGCGCTGGCGCGCGTGGGGCTGGACGGCTTCGCGCGCCGCAAGCCGGGGGAACTCTCGGGCGGTCAGCAGCAGCGCGTGGCCATCGCCCGCGCCATCGTCGCCGAGCCGCGGCTGGTGCTGTTCGACGAGCCGCTTTCCAACCTCGACCGCGAGTTGCGCGAAAGCCTGGTGGGCGAGATCGCGCAGCTCGTGGCTGGGCTGGGCCTGTCGGCGCTCTACGTCACGCACGACCAGGCCGAGGCTTTCGCGCTCGCCGACAGTGTCGCGGTGATGGGGGGCGGACGCATCGCCCAGCTCGACGCGCCGGAAGCGCTGGTGGGGCGGCCGGCCACGCCGGCGGTGGCGGAGTTCCTGCGCCTGGGCACGCTGGCCACCGTGACGCCGCGCGCGGATGGCTGGTGGCTGCCCGGCGGCGAGGCGCCGATCCTGCCGCGGGGAACCGGGCCGGCGCCGGATGCGCCGCAACAGGTGCTGATCCCGCGCCGGGCGCTGCGGCTGGTGCCCCTGGGCGAAGCGGCGCTGCGCGGAATGGTGACGGGCTCGCTCTTCGCGGGCGACCGGCACGCGGTGACGGTGCAGCTTCCCGGCGCGCCGCCGCTCGATCTGCGCCTGGACAGTGCCCGGCGGGCTGCGCCCGGCGAAACGGTAGGGATCGCCGTCGCGACGGAAGAGCTGTGCTGGTTCGCGTCGCCCCCATGATCTTGGTGAAGGAAACACAGAGCATGCTGAAACAGGCTACGGTTGCCGGCTTCCTGGCGCTGGCCGCCCTCGTCGCGCCCGTCGCGGCGCGGGCCGACGTCACCGTCTACACCGCCGGTCCCGCCGGGCTGATCAAGCAGCTCGCCGCCGGCTTCACGGCCGAAACGGGCGTGAAGGCCAATGTCTTCCAGGGCACCACCGGGCAGGTGATGGCGCGCATCGAGGCCGAGGCGGCGAACCCGGCGGTGGACGTGCTCATCTCCGCTTCCTGGGACACGGCGACGGACTTCACCCGGCGCGGCTGGCTGCTGCCCTATGCCAGCCCCAACGCCGCCAGCGTGCCCGCCAGCCTGAAAACCGAGACCGCCGTGGCGCAGGGCGTCTCCGCCCTGGCGATCGCCTGGAACCCGGAAAGCAAGACGCCGCGCCCGGCGGAATGGGCCGACCTGACGAAGCCGGAATACCGGGGCCTCGTCACCATCCCCGACCCGTCGCAGTCCGGCGCCTCCTTCGAGCTGGTGGCGGCGCTGCAGAACAAGCTGGGCATGGAGCTGTTCGAGAAGCTGCACGGGAACGGCGCGGTGGTGTCCGGCGCCAACGCGCAGGCGCTGAACCCGGTGCTGCAGGGCGCCAAGGCGGCGGTGTTCGGGGCGGTGGACTACATCTCGCTCGACGGGCGCCGGAACGGCGAGTCCATCGAGGTGATCTTTCCGGCATCCGGCACGGTGGTCGCGCCGCGGCCGATGATGATCATGAAGTGGTCGCGCCACCCGGACGAGGCGAAGCGCTTCATCGACTACGTGCTGTCGGACAAGGGCCAGGCCGCGGTGGCCGCCGCCATGCTGATGCCGGCGCGCTCCGACATCACCGCCGACCGGCCGCTGATGCGCGACCTCAACGTGCTGCCGGTGGATGCCAGCGTGGTGTATCCGAAGCGCGACGAGATCCTCGCCGCCTTCAATCGCGCCAACGGGCACTGACCGGGTGCGCGCCGGCAGCGCGTTTCGCAGCATGCGCGCTGCCGGCATGGCGCGCGGGATGCGCGCGGGCGGCATGGGGCGCGCCTCGCCGTTGGCGCCGCTGACCGTCGCGGCGCTGCTGGTGCTGGTGGCGCTGCCCGTGCTCTTCGTGGTGTTGCAGGCGGTGTTTCCCCGCCTGGGCGCGGGTTCGCTGGCGGCGCCGTTCAGCGCGCTGGGGCCGGCGCTGGCCGATCCGCGGCTGCCCGGGTTGCTGGGCAACACGCTGGCGCTGGGGCTGTCGGTGGTGGCGCTCTCGGCGGTGATCGCCCTGCCGCTGGGCGCCTGCCGGGCACTGTTCCGCATCCCCCTGGCGCCGCTCTGGGACCTGTTGTTCCTGCTGCCCTTCATGCTGCCGCCCTATATCGCGACGCTGGGCTGGATCGCCGCCTTGCAGCCGCGCGGCTACCTCCAGCAGCTCGTGGGCTTCAACCTGGCGGGCTTCCTGTTTTCCATGCCGGGCATCGCCGTGGTGATCGCGCTGCACGCCTTTCCCGTGGTGTACTTCGCGGTGTCGCGCACGCTGGAAGCGGTGGGCGGGCGGCTGGCCGACGTGGCGCGGGTCTTCGGCGCCTCGCCCTGGCGCGCCTTCGGCCGCGTCACCCTGCCGCTGGCTTGGCCGGGGCTGGCGGCGAGCCTGCTGCTGGTCTTCGCCATGGCGGTGGAGGAATACGGCACCCCCGCCGCGCTCGGCCGCTCCTTCGGCTTCGAGGTGCTGGTGACAGCCATCGACCACCGCGTGTCGGACTGGCCGATCGACCTGCCGGGGGCGGCGACGCTGTCGCTGATCCTGGTGCTGCTGTCGGTGGCGGCCTTCGCGCTGCAATGGCGCCTCTTGGCCCGCCGCTCCTTCGAGACCACCGCCGGCAAGCCGCAGCCGCTGAACAAGCGCCCGCTCGGCCGCTGGGCCGTGCCGGTGCTCGGCGGCTTCACCGTGGCGGCCATCCTCGCCACGCTGCTGCCGATCGCGGCGATCCTGGCGGCGGCGCTGGCGCGGCGGGTTTCGGGTGGGCTGGCGCTCAACAACCTGGGTTTGCAGAACTTCGCGGCGATCCTGGGCGAAGGGTCGGACGCCTGGCAGGCGCTGCTGAACAGCCTCCTGCTCGGGCTGGCGGCGGCGTTGCTGACGGGGGTGCTGGGCACCGCGGCGGCCGTGCTGATGGTGCGCGGGCAGATGCGCGGGCGCGCGGCGCTGGACGCGCTGGCCATGCTGCCCAACGCCCTGCCGGGCATCGTGGTGGCGGTGGGGCTGATCCTGGCCTGGAACCAGCCGGCACTGCCGATCACGCCCTACAACACGCCGCTGATCCTGATCCTGGCCTATGGCTGCATCCTGCTGCCTTATCCGCTGCGCTACGCCCAGGCGGCGCTGCGCCAGATCGGCCCGAACCTGGAAGCCGCGGCGCGGGTCAGCGGCGCCACGCCCTGGCGCGTGATGCTGCGCGTGCTGGTGCCGCTGATGGCGCCGAGCCTGGTGGCCGCCATGCTGCTGGTCTTCGCCGTGGCGGCGCGGGAACTGGTCGCCTCGCTGCTGGTGGCGCCGGTCGGGATGCTGACGGTGGCGGGCTTTATCTGGCGGCAGTTCGAGCAGGGCTCGGTCGGCGTCGGCATGGCCATGGCCTTCGTGGCGCTGGCCGTGACCACGCTGCTGCCGCTGACGGTGCTGGCCGTGCTGCGCCGCGCCGAACAGCCGTGACGACCTGCCCGGAGACGACGATGCCCGACGAGACCCACACCGCCATCCTGACCGCCGTCAGCGGCTTGGGCGGCAAGCAGCCCGCCGCCTTTCTGCTGGAAGCCGGCGGGGTGCGCATCCTGTTCGACCTGGGCGAGGGGCCGGAGCCGGGCGGGCGGCCCGACATCACCGGGGTCGGGCCGGTGGACGCGATCGTGCTGTCGCACGCCCACGGCGACCATGCCGGGGCGCTGGACCTCCGGCCGCGGCTGGGCAACCCGCCGGTCTATGCCACCGCGGCGACCTGGGCGCAGATCCGGGGCGACGCGGTGCCCGAGGGCGACCGCCACCTCCTGCCGCTGCGCGGCGAGGCCGAGCTGCTCGGGCTGCCGCTGCGCACCGGCCGCGACGGCCACGCGCCGGGCGGGGTCTGGATCCATGTCGGACTAGGCGAGGGCGTGCTCTACACCGGCGACTGGACGCCGGAGTCGATCGTGTTTCCCTACGACTCGCCGCCGGCGGCCGCGCTGGTGGTGACCGATGCCTCCTACGGCGACCGCGACACCGGGCTAGACGAGCAGGCCGGGATCATCGCGCAGGAGGTCGCGGCGGGCGCCGTGCTGCCCGTGCCGGCGGCCGGGCGCGGGCCGGAACTGGCGTTGCGCCTGGCACGGCTGGGCTTCCGGCCCAAGCTCTGCCCCGTGCTGCTGGCGGAGGTGGAGATGCTGGCCGCCGACACCACCGGCCTGATCGACGCGCCGGCGCGGGAAGCGCTCGGCACGCTGCGGCGGGAAGGGCTGGGCGAGGGGGCGATGGCGCCGACGGACGTGGTGATCGCGACGACGGCCAACGCGGCGAGCGGCACGGCCGCCGCGCTGCTGGCGCGCGAGGCGGAAGGCTTCCGCTTCGTGTTCACCGGCCACGTGCCGCGCGGCACCCCGGCGGCGCGGCTGCTGGAGGCGGGCGCGGCGCGCTGGCTCGGCTGGAACGTGCATCCGCGCCGGCGCGACACGCTGGCGCTGGCGCGCGACACCGGGGCGCGCGCCATCGTGCCCGCCTTCGTAAAGCCGGAGAGCTGCACGGCGCTCGGCGAGGCGCTGGGCGGGGTGCTGCGCTGGGATCGGCGCACCGCGATCTGAACCGGCGCCTAGCGGGCAGCCCCAGGGCAGCCCCAAGGCAGCCCCAGCGCAGCCACGGACGGCACCGACCCGGTACGCGGGGCCGGGACATCTGACGGCTGACCGATCTGGTGCGCGGCACGCCGTCCTGCGCGCGGGCTCGGGCTGTGGCCTGCGCCTTGGCTGCCGACCTGATCGCCAGTTGGCTCCGCTTGAAAGGCATCCGCGGCCGTGATGCCAGATCAAACGATCTGCGGGACCGAAGCGCTGCCCGCTGGCCGATGAGAGGCCGCCAGGTTGATCAGGGCCAGCCGTGACGGAAGCTCGTGGCGATCAAAAAAAGTTCCGATATAGTAACTATTGGATGGCGCACCCGGCAACCGGAGGGAAGGGCGATGAGGGCGCATATCGTCGGCGGTGGGTTCGGCGGACTGGCCGCGGCCGCCTACCTGATCCGGAACGCAGGCGTGCCCGGCCCGGACATCACGATCTACGAGGCGGAGGCGCGGCTCGGCGGCGGCTTCTTCCTGGGGGGCGACGCACAGAGCGGCTACAATCTTCCAGGCTCCGTCTTCGACAGCGAGTTCCGCTGCACCTTCGGCCTGCTGGCGGACGTGCCATCGACCCGCGATCCCGCAGTGTCGGTCCGGGACGAGTTCTTCACCTTCAATGCCCAGCATCCGTTCCATGACTGGGCACACATCATCGACCGCGAGGGCCGGATCCTGCACTCGCCGCGCTACGGGCTGAGCCTGCGCCACGGGATCGATCTCGTGAAGCTCTCGCTGATGCCGGAAGCCCTTCTGGACGGGCGCCGGATCGAGGAGTTCTTTCCCGACGACTTCTTCCGGACCGAGTTCTGGCTGCTGTGGTCGACCATCATGGGATCGCTGCCGCAGCACGGCGCGGCCGAGTTCCGGCGCTACATCAACCGCGCCCTGAACCTGTTTCCCGACCTGTCGGACATGCAGCACATCCTGCGGACGCCGATCTGCCAGTTCCAGGCCTTTATCGAGCCCTTGGCCGCCTGGCTGCGCAAGCGCGACGTGACGTTCCAGACGGGCACCTCGGTTCGCGACATCGGCCTTGCTCCGGTGCGCGATCGCATCACGGTTGAGCGGCTGGAGATCGAGCGCGGCGGGGCGGTGAGCACGGTCACGCTCGGGCCGGAGGACATCGTGCTGCTGACAACCGGCTCACAGGCGGCGGGCCTTTCGGCCGGATCGATGACCGAGCCGCCGCCGAAGCGGGACGGCCGTTCCTCCTGGTCGCTGTGGCAGCGCCTGGCACGGAGCCGCCCGGGCTTCGGCGACCCCGAGGTGTTCTTCAGCGACGCGGTGCTGCCGGACTCGCGCTGGGTCACCTTCACGGTCACCACCACGGGGGACGAGTTCATCGACCGGATGACCGCGATCACGGGCAGCGAGCCCGGGCGGGGCGGGCTGGTGACGCTGAAGGATTCGGGCTGGGTGGTGTCGCTCTCGATCTTTCACCAGCCGGAGGTCATCGGGCAGCCGGACGGCACGAAGGTCTGGTGGGGCTACGGGTTGTATCCCGAGCGGAGCGGCGATTTCGTGCGCAAGCGCATGGACGAGTGCACCGGGGCGGAGATCCTCGAGGAGGTGTTGCGGCAGCTGCGCTTCGACGGACAACTGGACGCGATCATGGCGTCCTCGATCTGCATTCCCTGCGACATGCCCTACGTCAACAACATCTGGATGCCGCGCCGGCGCACCGATCGTCCCCCTCCGGTTCCGGAAGGGTCCACCAATCTCGGCCTGATCGGCCAGTACGTCGAAGTCGAGCAGGACGTGGCCTTCACCATCGAATATTCGGCCCGCACCGCCTGGGAGGCGATCCATACCCTGCTGCGGCGCGGTCCCGCGCCGCCGCCCGTTTACCAGGGCCGGCACGATCCGAAGGCGCTGCTCGGCGCCTTGAGGGCGTTCGTCGCGGAGTAAATCCGGGGAGGACAATGCCGTGCGTTTCGTCCGGCTTCTGCTCGCTGCGGTCCTGGGCGTCTACCTGCTCGCAGCCGTGCTCTACGCGATCCCGGTCGTGAGCGGCGCGCTCGACCGCGGCATGGCGGTGACGTTCGACCGCGCCGACCCGGCGGTCATCGCCGACTACCGCAACGGTCTGTCGCCGCAGCAGCGGCAATCCTATTACCACGTCTCGCAGGGCTCGGAGATCCTGCCCTGGATCCTGCTGACCGCGGTCGACGTTGCCGATCCCGGCTCGAGCAAGCCCTTCGTCGAGAACCTTTCGCGCTTCGGCCTGCTGCCCGACCCTGGCCGCGACGACGGGCTGCCGGTCGGCCTGACGGTCGCGACGAACCCCTTCACCTTCGGCATGGATTTCGTGGGCGTCAACTGCGCGGCGTGCCACGTGGGCGAGCTGCGCCACAACGGCAGAACCGTGCGGGTCGACGGCGCGCCCAACATGTTCAACCTGCAGCTCTTCTACTCGCAGGCCGTCGACGCGATGCTCGCGACCACCAGCGACCGCGGCAAGCTCTGGAACGCGCTGAAGCGCCTGGGGCGGCAGGACTGGGCGCGCTACGGGATCGGGGCTCCCTTCATCCGCCCTGCGACCCTGGTCTACTACGGCGCCAATGTTCTGCTGCATCGCGACAGGCTCGATGCGCGGCTCGAACTGATCGACGTGATCCGCGTCGCGAAGGAGCAGCGCGACGCGGAGCACCCGACCTCCGGCTTCGGTCGCCTCGACGCGTTTGACGGCACCCGGAACTTCCTGTTCACGCGGCTGCGCAAGGCCGATGCGGGCGGGAATTTCGAGGTCAACCGCGCGAACCTGGTCAGGCTCGACGCGGCGGTGAAGTTCCCGCCGCTCTGGTCGCGCAAGGCCGCGCCGCCGGAGCCGGTGGAGGCGTACCGCGACCAGCCCGGGCGCTTCCCCGCCGTCTGGGGCTTCAAGGATTACGACTGGGTCGAGTGGACCATCGACACCAACACGGTGATGGAGCGCAACTTCACCGAAACGCTGGGGGCGGGTGCGAGCGTCGTGCTCGATCCCGGGCGGACCAACTCGCTGTTCGACAGTTCCATCCCGATGGCGAACATGCACGCGCTCGAATGGCTGGCCTACTACATCGACCCGCCCCGCTGGCCGGAGGCGGCCTTCGGCGCGATCAGGCCTGAGCTGGCCGCGACCGGCGGGGCGATCTTCCGCAGGAGCTGCGCCGGATGCCACGAGTACGGCAGCGATCAGCGCACGCCGGCCGGGCTGATACGGTTGCGCGGCATGCATCCGGAGGAGGTCGGCACCGACCCTGTCGCCGCGCTGCGGATTTCCTGCCCGGTGCCCGACACCGGTGCGCTTTCGATCCCGCCACGTTCCTACAGCGCCGATGAATCGCGGCTGCTGCGGGATTGCGCCGGCGTGACGGCGGGCACCGCGTTCCAGGGCGCTTCCTTTGCCCGAACCGTGCAGGCCGCCGTGGACGGGATCAAGCAGAAGGCCTACGCGGCGGCCGGCATCGACGCGGCGCAGCGGCGCGTGATGGAGGATCTCGACCGGCGGGAAACCGTTGTCTGGCGCGACACGCTGCTCGATACCAAGGCGCCCTACGGCCCCTACGCGGCGCGGCCGATCTACGGGATCTGGGCGGCGGCGCCGTTCCTGCACAACGGATCGGTGCCGACGCTGTACGACCTGCTGCTGCCGCCCGAGCGCCGGCCCAAGATCTTCGCGCTCGGCACGCGCCAGTATGACCCGGTCAGGCTGGGCTTCGTCGTCGAGACCTCCTGCGGCCAGCAGGACTGCCTCGTCGACACCACGCGGACGGGCGACGGCAATGGTGGCCACCTGTGGGGCACCGACCTGTCGGAGCCCGACCGCATGGCGTTGCTGGAGTTCCTCAAGACGTACTGACGAGAAGCTTCTGCGGGAAGGTGCCGTCGTATTCCGGCGCGCCGGCCGGGTGCAGGCCCGGCAGCCTGAGCAGGGGCTTGAGGATCTGCGGGATCTGGATCTGGCTGATGTAACGGCCGTAGCAACTGTGCAGCCCGGTGGCGAAGTGCAGGACGTGGTGACCGGGCCGGCCGGGCCGGAACTCTTCCGGCTGCTCCAGCACGCGCGGGTCGAACATGGCCGACCAGGTCAGGGCGAAGACCGTCGAGCCCTTGGAGATCAGGGTCGCATGGGGCTCGCCCGCCGCGAGAAGGTAGTCCTCCCTGGCCACCCGCACGACCATGGGATTGATGGGACGGAAGCGGAGGGCCTCGAACACGAGGTCCGACAGGGCGGCATCGTCGTCCGCGCGGGCTGCGGCGGCGGCCCTGGCCAGGGCGTCGGGCATGGAGAACAGCACCAGCAGCGCCTGCACCGCGGCCTGCGAGGTCGTCTCGATCATGCCGATCACCAGCCCGGCGAGCGTGCGGCGGATCAGTTCGTCATCGACGACGCCCGCGGCCCGCAGGCGCAGCAGCCGGTCCATGACGTCGTCCTTGTGCTCCCCGCGTCCGGCGATGCGCTCCGCCAGCAGGGCGTCGAGCCGGGCGCGCATCTCCGTACCCGCCGCCACCGCGGGAGCACGCATCTCGGGCGCATCCCGCAGGTTGATGAAGAACTCGCGGAAGCCGGCGCGTGCCCATTCCATCATCTGCGCGTCGTCCGACGCGGCGAAGCCGAAGTATTCGGCGGCCAGGCGCACCGGGACCTTGCGGGTGAGCGTCTGGACGATCTCGAACGGGCCGTGGCCTCGCGCCAGGGTTTCCACGATCCTGGCGGCGCGGTGCGAAACGAGTTGCTTCACGCGCGACAGGTCCTCCCGCTGCACGACGAGGCGCATGATCGAGATGTCGTGGTCGTAGCGCGGCGTGACGTCCTGGCTGAGGACGAAGGGACCGATGACGCCCATCATCCGTGGCAGGTACGGGCTGACGGAGAAGATCGTTTCGCGATGCAGGATCTCCTCCACGTCGCGGAACCGCGACACGAGCGTGGCCGCCGGACTCACGAGGATGGGCCGGTCCTCGCGAAGTTCCCCGAAGAAGGGCAGCGCGTTGCCGCGGATCTGATCCAGGATGTACCGGAACTGGCGGCCCGCGATCTCCTTCGGATCACCGCCCTTGTCGGCGATCGCGTCGAACGCGGCCAGAAGTGGCCCTGCGGTCCCGTGCGTGGCGGTGGTGGCCGGAACTGTCTCCGTTATGGGCATGGCACGACCTCGCTTGCTCCCGGGCGTGAGCGTACAACATCGTATCTGTTGCGTAACTAAATGATCCGGGCTGCCGTGCGCAGGTGATGGCGTGGCGGTGTGGAGAGGCCGCGTCGTGACGGGGCGACCGGATGGGCCTCGGCACGTTGCGCCACGGCTGGGGAGCGGGGGGCCTCCACACCTCACGAAGGTCATCTGGCCTCTGCCCAGCGCAGCGGTGCTGTGCATCGCGCTGCGCCATCGACCGGCCGCCGCTCGCGCCGGCTGGCTTCGACATACGGGGCTGTTTTCTGGAGTTTTCGGGCGATGGCGCGGTTGGGCCCCAGGGCAGGGAGGGCACGTTAAGCCGTGCCCTCCCGCCTGAAGAGGGTTCCGGGACCGGTCTCGGGCAGACCGATACGCTTTGTTTCCCGACCGTCAGCCATCCGCCAGGGCCACCGCGCCGTTTGCTCCGCGACTGCCCGGGCATCCTGCCGGGCCGGGAGCAGCCGCGGCCGCGAGGCCGACCGCGGAGATGTGCGAGGAGCACGACGTGCCAGCCAGCCGATCAGCGGGAACCACCGGGGGAGCTGACGAAACGCCGCCCGTGCTGGCGGCCTGGGCCCTCACCGCCCTGGCAGGCTGCGTGGACGCGCTGGTTGTTGCTCGCGGAGGGGCGCTTCTGCCGGTCTACGTCACGGGCGACACCACGAAGCTCGCGACGACCCTGGCCGGTGAGCGCTGGCTTGATGCCTGGCCGCTGGCGGCCCTGGTCACGAGTTTTCTCGCCGCCAGCACCCTGGCGGCCTGGCTTGGCGGGCGGGCGAGGCGCCATGCGCTGCCGCCCCTGCTGCTCGCCGGGCTGCTTCTTTTCCTGGGGCTGTTCCTGGCCAACGGGGCGTGGCCCCTCCCCACCATTCTCGCCACGGCAGCGGCCATGGGCGCGGTGAACCAGGCGCTGCGGAAGGATCCGGGCGTGACCTTCGTGACCGGTGCGCTGGTGCGCCTGGCCCGCGACCTGGCCGCTGGCCAGGCCGTGGAGGCGGGCAAGAACCTCCTGCGCTGGCTCGCCCTGCTTGGCGGCGCCGCGGCTGGCGCTGCCTGCAATGCCGCGCTCGGCCCCGCCGCGCTGGCGGTACCGGCCGGCGCGGCGACCCTGGCCGCCGTGGCCGTGCTGCTGTGGCCGCGACCTGCTCCCACCTTCGCGAAGGAACCCGCATGACCCAAGATTCTTACCCGATTCGTCCCACCGGCCCCGGTACGCCCGAGGGGCCTGCCTTGCCCGCCGCGGCGCCTGCCGCCGCGCCCCCGCCATCCTCGATCGACCGGGGCGGCGTGGAAGGCGGCGCCGTGGTGTTCGAGAACTGGAAGGGCGAGGCCGACAAGCCCGCACCGCCGCCGCCCGCGCCCATGCCACCGGAACGGCGCGTGGGCTTCGCGGTCATGGGCCTCGGCCGCCTGGCGTTGGAGGAGATCCTGCCCGCCTTCGCCGAGTGCAAGGCAGCACGCCCCGTCGCCCTGGTTTCCGGTAGCCCGGAAAAGGCTCGGGCGGTGGCGGCGCAGCATGGCATCGCGGCGGACAGCGTGTACGGCTACGACGAGGTGGCGCGCCTGTCGGAAAACCCCGCAGTCCAGGCCGTCTACGTCGTCACGCCCAACGGCCGGCACCGCGACAACGTGCTGGCGGTGGCGAAGGCCGGCAAGCACGTGCTGTGCGAGAAGCCGATGGCCAATACCTCCGCCGAGGCGCGCGAGATGGTGGAGGCCTGCCGCGCCGCCGGCGTGAAGCTGATGATCGCCTACCGCTGCCAGTACGAACCCTTCAACCGCGAGGCCGTCCGCCTCGTCCGCTCCGGCGAGCTCGGCCGGCCGCGCGTCCTGGAGGCTACCAACACGCAGGTGCAGGGTCCGGCCGACCAGTGGCGGCTGAAGGCGGCGCTCGCCGGCGGCGGCGCGCTGCCGGATATCGGCCTTTACTGCCTCAACGGCGTGCGCGCGGTGCTGGGCGAGGAGCCGGTGGAGGTCTTCGCCCGCATCGTGAACCCGCAGGGCGACGATCGTTACGCCGAGATCGATGAGACGACGGTGTTCATGCTGCGCTTCCCGTCCGGCGCCATCGCCAACTGTGCCGCCAGCTACGGCGCGCACGAGAGCAAGGACCTGCGCATCCGGCTGGAGAAGGGCTGGATCGATCTGGAGAACGCCTTCGCCTATCGCGGCCAGCGGATGCGGATCGCGCGCCGGAAGGGCGACGACGAAGCGGTGGAGGAGCTGCGCCTGGGTGCGAAGAACCAGTTCGCGCTGGAGATCGATCATTTCGCCGACTGCATCCTGCAAGACCACGAGCCGCGGACACCGGGCGAGGAGGGCGTGCAGGACCAGGTGCTGATGGAGGCGATCTACCGCTCCGCGCGCGAGGGCACGCCGGTGGCGATCCCGCCCGTGGAGGGCCGCGACGTATTTCGCGGACCCGAGCACGGGTGAGAAAGGATGGCGGACCAGCTTGTCCGGCCGCCCGGGGACTGGAGCACCCCTGGAAGCGGTCGGCACGGGCTGTGCTCAGCGGTCGAGGCCCAGCATGCGGCGGTTGGCCACCTCGTCGGTGCCGGCGGCCGCGAAGTCGTCGAAAGCGCGTTCCGTCACCGGGATGATGTGCCGCCGGATGAAGGCTGCGCCCTCGCGCGCTCCGACCTCGGCTGCCTTGATGCAGCATTCCCATTCGAGCACCGCCCAGCCCCCGAAATTGTGCTGCGTGAGGCGCGAGAAGACGCCGCCGAAATCGACCTGCCCGTCGCCCAGCGAGCGGAAGCGTCCCGCCCGCTCCAGCCAGGATGCGTAGCCGCCGTAAACACCCTGGCGCGGGGAAGGGTTGAACTCCGCGTCCTTGGCGTGAAAGGCGCCGATCCGTTCGTGGTAGTGGTCGATGAAGCCGAGGTAGTCGAGCTGCTGCAACACGAAGTGGCTGGGGTCGTACAGGATCTTGGCCCGCGGGTGGTTGCCGACCGCCGCGAGGAAGCGCTCGTAGCTGACGCCGTCGTGGAGGTCCTCGCCCGGATGCAGCTCGAAGCAGACGTCGACGCCCGCGTCGTCGAAACTGTCCAGGATTGGCCGCCAGCGCCGTGCGAGCTCGGCGAAGGCACCCTCCACCAGCCCTGCCGGGCGCTGCGGCCAGGGATAGATGTAGGGCCAGGCGAGCGCGCCGGAAAAGGTCGCGTGCGCCGACAGGCCGAGGTTGGCGGAGGCACGGGCGGCCTTGTGCATCTGCGCCGTCGCCCATTCGGTCCGCGCCCGCGGGTTGCCGCGCAGCGCGGCCGGGGCGAAGCCGTCGAAGGCCTCGTCATAGGCAGGATGAACGGCCACGAGCTGCCCGATCAGGTGGGTTGAAAGCTCGGTGATCTCCACGCCCGCTTCCCGCAGTGTGCCGCGCAGCTCGTCGCAATAGGTGCGGCTTTCCGCGGCGCGGTCGAGGTCGATGAAGTCGGCGCCGGTGCAGGGGATCTGCACCCCCACGAAGCCCAGATCGGCAGCCCAGCGCGCGATCGCCGGCAGGGTGTTGAACGGCGCTTCCGTGCCGGCGAACTGCGCCAGGAAAATTGCGGGACCCCGGATGGTCTGCATCAGCGGAACACCTCCTCGCCCGTGCCGGTGGGCAGCGCCTCGGGGCGTTCGCAGCGGCTTTCAACGTGGATGTGCCGGCCTTCCGCGGCGGAGCGTTCCAGCGCATCCAGCACCTCCAGCACGTGCAGCGCCATCTCGGCGCTGGCGCGGTGCGGGCGGCCCGTTTGCAGCGCGGCGGCCATGTCCAGCAGCCCGATGATCCGGTAGTCCGCGACCTCCTTGCCCAGGCGGGTGACACGGTTGTTGATGCCGAAGGGATGCGCCCCGATCGGCAGCGGCTCCCACTCGCCGTCCTCCCGCGTCAGCATCGGCTCGCCGCCGAAGAAGTTGGGGTCCGGGTTCTGCAGGCTTCCCCCGGTGCCGTAGATCTCGATCGGCGGCCGGCGCGTCTTCCAGGTGTCCCAGCTCGTGGTGATCGAAAGATTGGCGCCCGAAGCGAAGAGCAGCGTGCCGTTGACCGTGGTCTGCACCTCCACCTCGATGCTGCTGCCGCTCAAGGGGCCGCTTCCCACGGTGCGCGTGGGATAGCCGCGCGTCGCCTCGGCCGCCACGCGCGACACGGGACCGAGAAGGTTCACCAGCTGCGTGATGTAGTAGGGACCGAGGTCCAGCACCGGCCCGCCGCCAGGCTTGAAGAAGAACTCCGGGTTCGGATGCCAGCGCTCCATGCCACGCGAGGCGACGCAGGCCGCGCCGCCGATCACCTGCCCGATGCGGCCCTCATCCACGGCGCGGCGGCAGGCCTGATGCCCGGCGCCGAGGAAGGTGTCGGGGGCGCAGCCGACGCGCAGGCCCCGGGCGGTGGCCGCCTGCAACACCTCGCGCGCTTCCGCGAAGCGCGCCACCAGCGGCTTCTCGGAGTAGATGTGCTTGCCCGCCGCGAGGATGCGCAGGTCAACCGGCGCGTGCGCCACCGGCACGGTAAGGTTCAGGACGATCTCGATCTCTGGGTCGGCCAGCAGATCGTCCACCGACAGAGCGGCGCAGCCGTATTCCGCCGCGCGTGCCTGCGCCGCCTCCATCCGCAGGTCCGCCACGGCCTTGACGCGCAGCAGGTCGGAACGCCCGGCACCCTTGAGGTAGGCCTCGCTGATGACGCCGCAGCCGATGATGCCGATCACCGTTTCACGCATCGGTCTTCAGCCCTTCATGCCGCTGATGAAGCGGAAGCTGTTGCGCACGCTGGCGGCGGGGTCCGCGGGCTTGTCGTGTTCCACCACCATCCACCGCGCGCCGTTCTCACGCGCCGTGCGCCACAGGGTCGGCCAGTCCATCACGCCCGACCCCACGTCGGCCCAGCCATCCTCCTCGGCGTTCTGCCCTTCAGGAGCAAGATCCTTGACGTGAACGGAGGTGAGGCGGTCGCGGTAGCGCGCCATCCAATCGGCCGGATCGGCACCACCGCGGATCAGCCAGGCGAGATCCGCCTGCCAGCGCAGCGGGCTCGACCCCGCGGCCTCGAACAGCAGTTCCAGCGCGTTGCGACCGCCTTCCTTGGGCGTGAGCTCCCAGTTGTGGTTGTGGTAGCCGAGGCGGACCCCTTCGCGCTCGAAGCGCTCCGACAGCGCCCCGAGCTCGGCGCCGAGCGAGCGCCAGTAGTCCGCGCCGGACTGGCGCTCCGCCGGGGGGACGGAGGGCATGAACAGGTCCTCGAAGCCCAGCGTCCGACAGGCCTCGAGGATCGCCTCCGGCTTCTCGCGCAGCGCCGCGATGCTGACGTGGGACGACGAGGTGTGCAGCCCCCGCGAGTCCAGCTTCGCGCGCAGGCCAGCGGCATCCTCCAGGTGGCCGCCCACGGCTTCCACGTGGCGGTAGCCGGCCTCCGCCACGGCGTCGAGCACCCGGTCGACCTCGCCCATGCTGCGCAGCGTGTAGAGCTGGATGGAGAGCTGATCGGTGTCGGTCACGGTGTTTCCCTTGGTTGTGGCAACGGTCATGATCAAAGGCGCTCCCCGCTCGCGGGATCGAAGAGCGAGGCGTGCCCCAGGTCGAGCGCGAGCTGCACGGGACCTTCCGTACCGCGGGCCCGCTGCGGCGAAAGGCGGGCGGACAGGCGCTGCCCGGCCAGGTCGAACCAGCCCAGCGTGTCGGCCCCCATCGGCTCCATGAAGAGTGTCAGGGCCGGCACGGTGTCCGTATCCCCGGCGCCGGCCAGACGGACGTGTTCCGGCCGCAGGCCGAGGATCACCTCGCGTCCCGGGGCCGGGGGTGCCAGGAAGTTGTAGTCCTCCAGCGACAGGACGTGTCCGCCCACCTCCACGCCACGGTCCGCGCGCAGCGTGCCACGAAGGAAGTTCATGGCGGGCGATCCGACGAAGCCTGCCACGAACAGCGTCGCGGGGCGTTCGTAGAGCTCCTCCGGCGTGGCGTACTGTTCCACCTGACCGCCCCGCATCACCGCGACGCGGGTCGCCAGCGTCATCGCCTCGATCTGGTCATGCGTGACGTAGAGCATGGTGGCGCCGAGCTGCCCGTGCAGGCGCTTGAGCTCCACCCGTGTTTCGGTCCGCAGCTTGGCGTCGAGGTTGCTCAGCGGCTCGTCGAACAGGAAGACGCGCGCTTCCTGCACGAGCGCCCGCCCGATGGCCACGCGCTGCCGCTGCCCGCCCGACAGGGCCGCCGGCTTGCGGTCCAGCAGCTGCTCGATCTGCAGCATCCCGGCCACGCGCGCCACGCGACGTTCGATCTCGGCGCGCGGCGTGCCCTTGACCTGCAAGCCGAAGGACAGGTTCCGGCGCACCGTCATGGTGGGGTAGAGGGCGTAGGACTGGAACACCATGGCGATGCCGCGCCGGCTGGGATCGGTCTCGGTGACGTCCACGCTGCCGATCTCGATGCTGCCGCTGTCGATCGGGTCGAGGCCCGCGACGGCGCTGAGCAGCGTCGACTTGCCGCAGCCCGATGGACCCAGCAGCACCGTGAAGTCCCCCGGTGCGACGTCGAGGTCGATGTTCTTGAGGACGTGCAGCGGCCCGTGCGACTTGTTCAGGCCGCGTATGCTGATACCCGACATATGGATCACCCCTTCACGGCGCCGGCGGTGATGCCGCTGACGAAGTAGCGGCCGGACAGGAAGTAGACGAGGAGAGGGGGCAGGGCGGTGAGCAGCGTCGCCGCCATGTTCACGTTGTACTCGACCTCGCCCATGGTGGAATTGACGATGTTGTTGAGCTGCACCGTCATCGGCAGGTTGTCGCGCCCCGCGAAGATCAGCCCCAGCAGGTAGTCGTTCCAGATGCTGGTGAACTGCATGATCATCGCCACCACGAGGATGTTGCGCGACATGGGCAGCATGATGCTGAAGAAGATGCGGAAGAACCCGGCGCCGTCCACGCGCGCCGCCTTCACCAGCTCCACCGGAAGGCCGACGTAGAAGTTGCGGAAGATCAGCGTCATCACCGGCAGGCCGAAGAGGACGTGGATGGTGATGATGCCCGCGAGCGAGTTGTAGAGGGACAGCGTGCTGAAGATCCGCACGATGGGGTACAGGATCACCTGATACGGGATGAAGGCGCCCAGCATCAGCGCCGTCATGATCAGGTCGGCCCCGCGGAAGCGCCATTGGGCCAGCGCGTAGCCGGTGATCGCCCCTGCGAGCACGGAAAGGAGCACCGAGGGCACCACGATGCGGACGGAGTTCCAGAAGCCGGCGCTGACGCCGTTGCAGGACAGGCCGGTGCAGGCGCTGGACCAGGCCTTGGCGAAGGGCTCCAGCGTCGGGGCCATCGGCGGCAGGAAGATGGAGCCCGCGCGGATTTCGGCCATCGGCTTCACCGCCGTCAGCAGGATCACCGCCAGCGGGATCAGGAACACCAGCGAGACCAGCAGGAGAAAGGCGTAGGTGCCGGCCCGCTGCGAGCCCGCGAAGCGCGAGCCGCGGGACCGCGCGATGGCGCGCGGGATGCCGAGGGTGAGGTCGCTCATCGGCTCCTCCGGCTGGTTTCGAAGTAGAAGTAGGGGGCGAGCGCCGCGATCACCGTGCCCAGCATCACCACCGCCGCGGCGGAGGCGAGGCCGAGATTGGCGCGCTCAAAGGTCAGGTCCACCACGAAGCGTCCGGGCAGGTCGGACGCGTTGCCCGGACCGCCGCCGGTCATGGCGACCACGAGGTCGTAGCTCTTCACCACGGCGATCGCGAGAAGCACCACGCAGGTGACCATCAGTGGCCTGAGCATCGGCAGCACGATGCTCCAGTAGACGCGCGCGCGGGGAAGGCCTTCCATCCGGGCGGCACGCCAGATCTCGCCGTCCACGCCGCGCAGGCCCGCCAGCATGATCGCCATGATCAGACCGGCCTGGTGCCACACCGCGGCGAAGACCAGCGTGTAGATCGCGTAGTCGCGCTGCACGATCCAGTCGAAGGTGAAGTCGGGCCAGCCCAGCTGGCGCACGAAGTTCTGCACGCCGATCGAGGGCGAGAGCACCCACTGCCAGGCCAGGCCGGTGACGATGTAGCTCATCGACAGGGGGTAGAGCAGCACCGTCCGGAACAGGTTCTCGAAGCGCAGCTTGGCATCCATCAGGATCGCCAGGAGGGTCCCGAGCGCCAGGGTGCCCAGGACCATCAGAACGCCGAAGATGAACATGTTGCCGTAGGCGGTGATCCAGCGCGGCGTCGCGAAAAGCCGCACGTACTGCGTGAAGCCGACGAAATCGTAGTTCGGCAGCATCCCCGAGCGCGTGGTGGAGATGTAGGCCGTCCAGACGATGCTGCCGTAGAAGCACACCAGCATCACCAGCACGACCGGCAGAACCACGAGCCGTGGGGTCAGGTTCCGGAAAAAGGAATCGCGCATGCCGCTTCCTCTCGTGCTCGGCCTCTCGCCGGCGCTACCGTTCCGCGCCGGCCACGATGTCGGAAAGCTCCGCCGCGGCGTCCTTGGCCGTCATGCGCGGGGTGGTCCAGTAGCGGATCATCAGGTCGCCGAGCTGTCCTTCCGCATCGGCGTTGTAGGCCATGCCGACGTTGGGAAGCAGGTTCTCGGGGTGCTGCGCGATGATCTCGGCACCCAGGCGGCTGCAGTCGTCGAGCGCGGGCATCGTCGCGTCGCGCCGTGCCGGCAGCCCGCCCTTCTGCTGGTTGAAGGCGACCTGTACCGCCGGGTCCATCACCGTGGCCGCGAGCTTCTCGCGCGCCGCGACCTGCTCGGCGCCGGTCGCCTTGGGGAAGGCGAAGACGTCGATCACCGTGATGTAGTAGCCGGCATTACCGGGGGCCAGCGTGCACCCGAAGCCTTGGCCGGGCTGGAGGCCGCCCGCGATGAACTCGCCCTTCGCCCAGTCGCCTACGATCTGCATCGCGGCCTTGTTGTTCTGCACGAGGTAGGTGGTGTCGTTCCAGCGGCGGTTCGGGCTGCCATCGTCGACGTAGCCGGTGAGGCGCCGCAGGATCTCGAAGGCCTTGATCACCTCAGGCCCGCCCGCGGCCTTGGCGTCGTGCTGCGCCCAGACCTGACGGTACAGGTCGGCACCGCCCGATCCCAGGAGCACCGTCTGGAACAGGGCCACGACCTGCGGCGGCTGCACGCCCAGCGCCAGCGGGATGATCCCCGCCGCCTTGATCTTGTCGGCGACGGTGAAGAACTCGTCCCAGTTCTTCGGCGGTTGCAGCCCGAGGTCACTGAAGACCTTGGTGCTGTAGAACAGCATGTTGGCCGCCTGGATGTTCAGCGGCACGGCGATGACGTGCCCGTCGTTGCGGATGCGCTCATTCGCCAGCGGCGGCAGGTTCGCCGCCCAGTTCTCGCGCTTGGCGATGTCGTCGAGATTCGCGAGAAGCCCTTGTTCCGCGAGCTGCCGGACGCTGACCAGGTTGTTCCACTGCATCGCGGTGGGCGGGTTGCCGCCGGCGATTCGGTTGATCGCCGCGGCACGCGCGGCGGGGCCGCCGACCACGGCGCTGTCGATCCAGGTTCCGCCGCGCTTGCCGTATTCCTGCGCGAAGACGCCGACCGCCTTGGCCTCGCCGCCCGAGGTCCACCAGTGGATGACGTCGGCGCGCTGCGCCGATGCAGGGGTGGAAAGAAGTCCCATGACCACGGCAACACCGCCGGCCAGGGCAGGGAACCCGATACGCATATGCGTTGCCTCCCGAGAGCGTTGTGCTTCTCGTTCTTCTTGGCGCCCCCGGGACGAGAGGGGGCGAAGGCACCGTTTCGATGCCGTTTCCCATCGCTACCGCGTTCCGGGAGGGTTATGCAATCGATTTCAATGCTGCGTTGCGGAAGTTCTGGACCGCCGCGCGGGGCCGACGCATCATCGCATTCATGGCCATACAACCCGGCAAGGTGGAAAGCGGCGACGCACGGGAGCGTCCCAAGATGTCGGACGTGGCGCGCCTCGCGGGCGTGTCCGTCGCAACGGTGAGCCGGGTCCTGTCCGGATCGAGTCTCGTGAACGCGGAAACGCGCGACCGCGTGCGCCACGCGGTGGGAAGTACCGGCTACGTGGTCCATTCGGCCGCGAGCGGGCTCCGTTTGCAGCGCAGCCGTCAGCTGCTGGTGATCCTGCCCACCATCGCCAACGCGTTCTTCGCGGAGATCGTGCTGGGCGTGGAGGAGGCGGCGCAGGCGGCCGGTTTCGGCGTGCTGATCGGCAGCACGGGCGATCAACCCAATCGTCAGGAAGGATTGACCCGGCAGCTTCTGACCGGTGCCGTGGACGGGCTGCTGCTGCTCACGGGTCAGAGGCCGCTGGGGGTGCCGGAGGCGCCGCAGCTACGCCAACGGATCGTGGCGATCTCGGAGCATATCCCGCGATCGGGCATACCGGCGGTGTCCATCGACAATGTCAGGGCCATGGCCGCCGTGACCCGCCACCTGCTGCAACTGGGTCATCGCCGGATTGGCTTCATCGGCGCCGCGGCCAACAACATCCTGACCCGTGAGCGCGAGAAGGGCTTTCGCACCGCGCTGCTGGAGGCGAGGGTGGCGTTCGACCCTTCCCTGCTGATCCACGCGGATTATTCCATGGAAGCGGGGGCGAAGGGGCTCCAGCACCTGCTCCTGCAGACGCATCCGGCGCTTGGGCCGGTGACGGCCGTGGCCTGCTGCAGTGACGAGATCGCCATCGGCGTCGTCCGCAGCGCCCGGCTGGCAGGGCTGTCGGTGCCCGGTGATCTTTCGGTGACCGGCTTCGACGACATCCAGTTCGCCGCTGCCTACGACCCGCCACTGACGACGATTCGTCAGCCACGGCTGCTGATGGGGCGCGCTGCGGCGACCCTGCTGCTCGAGGCGCTGGAAGGGGATTCCTTGAGGTCACGTCGCCTCAACCTGGATTACCAGCTGATGGTGCGGGGGAGCACGGCGGTGGTCAGCAGGACCGCTTCAAGAAGAAATGCTGCAGCCTTTGCCGCGCCGGGTCGGAAGCGTGTCTAGACCAAGGGAGTGAGACGGCGAGGTTGCCCTGGGTCAGCAGGCAGCTCCCGCTGGTGCCTTCCTGCGCGCGCCCGACGAAGGCCACCGCCCGGAAGCGGCCCAGCGTGGCCTCCCCGGTGACGGCCCAGCCCGCGGCGGCCACCTGGGCGGCGGCGGGCGAGGTTGTCCTGCCCATGAGCTGGACACAGTCCGCGCACTGCGTGGCCGCCGCGCGAGGCAGTGCCTGCATGGCGGAGAAGGCAATACCGGGGACGTAGGATTCGATCCGCAGCGGCGTGGGGCCGCTCTGTGCGGAGGCTTGTTCCGGCAAGGCAGCCGCGGCAGACAGCAAAGGCGAGGCGCACGGTGCAGAGTGTGCGGCTCATCGAAGTTCCCCGGCTTCTCGCGCAGATCCTGGTGACCCATCGGGGATAAGCAACGTGGTGTGCTCCAGATGCGCCATTCCTTGCTGCGCTCAGGGCCGCAAGCCTCAGCCATGCGCCTCGCCTGGTGAAGGACCCGCGCTGACACGAAACCATGGGGAACTTCCGTCCCGGGCCGATCAGCAGCCCGCTCTTCTCGCGGCGGCATGTTCCGCCACGAAGTCGAGCAGCGCACGGTCGGCCCCACGAGGCGCAATGAACGAGAGCCCCACGGGGCAACCCTCCACCTCCCCCAGGGGCACCGAGACCTGCGGCAACCCACCCAGCCCCGCGATGCAGGTGAGCGACATGGCGCGGGCGCGGAATTCGTCCAGCTCTGCCGGCGGCGTGTTGAGGCGCGGCGCGATGCCCGGCGCGCTGGGCAGCACCAGCAGCGTCGCCGGGAGGAGCAGCTCGTCCAGCCGGGCACGCACCTCGGCCTGCGTGGCCTCGGCCTCCGCCACCGCGGCGTCGGTGATCTTGGCGCTGGCGGCGAAGCGTTCCCGCACGCCGGGGCCGAAGCGCGGCTGCGTCCGCTCGATCCAGGCGCCGTGGGTCCGCCAGATGTCGCGCATCTGCAGCGTGCGGAAGGCGGCCATCCAGGCTGCCAGCCCACGCGGCGCGAGCACCGCCTCGGTGGCCGGCAGCCGTGCGCACAGAGCCTCCAGCGCCGGGACCAGCGCGGCGCCCACGGCGCTGTCCGCCAGCGCGAAGGCGTCGCGCGGCACCACCAGCCGCGCGGCCGGTGGCGCGGAACCCTCCGGCAGCAGAACCGGGCCCAGGCGCCGCAGGGTGTCGGCATCGCGGGCGAACCAGCCCACCGTGTCGAAGCGGAGCGCCAAGGGCACCAGCCCCGCGACCGACACGGCGCCGTGCGTGGTGCGGATGCCGAACAACCCGCAATAGGAGGCTGGAACCCGCACCGAGCCGCCGGTGTCGGTGCCCAGCGCCGTGTCCACCAGCCCGCCCGCCACCGCCGAGGCCGAGCCCGAGGACGAACCACCCGGGATGCGGCCCGGTGCCCGCGGGTTCACCGGCGTGCCGTAATGCGCGTTCTCGCCGTTGAGCGAAAAGGCGAGCTCGTCGGTCTGTGTCTTGCCGATGAGCTCGGCGCCGGCCCTCAGCATCGCGGCCACGGCGGCGGCGTGGCGCTGCGGTACGGGGTGCGTGCGGGCCCAGTCCGGATTGCCCGCGCCGGTGGGAAACCCGGCCACGTCGAACAGGTCTTTGGCCGCGAAGCTGAGGCCCGCGAGCGGACCACCGGGCGTACCGGCGAGGCGTGGCTGCGGGCCATGGGTGAAGGCGTTGAGGTCGGCGGTCACTGCGGTGTCCTTGCCATGCAGGGTCTCATCGGTGCCGGGCGCGGTCGAAGCCTTGCGAGGTGGTTGGTCGCAACAGGATGCGCGGCCTGCGCGGGGTTCCTCGGAGTGCCGGCGGCTGAACGAGGGGGCGGCGCATCATTCGATCCGCGGGTCGTAGCCGTCCAGCCGGCTCCGGACGGCGGGGTTGCCGGCGTGGCGGCGCTTGAGCCGGGCCAGATCCGCATCCGTGCCCCTGCAATTCCGCTCCAGCGCGCGGGCGAGGACGGCGGCGCGGGCTGGATCGTCGGCCTCCTCGCCGCGGACGTGATCGCAGCGGTCGCGCCGGGCGATGAAGGCCACCACGTCCCGTGGCAGCTCCGCTGCCAAGGCCGGCATGGCGAGAGGAGAGCGGCAGGGATCAGTGGCGGATCACCGGTCCTCCATGTCGAAGAACAGGATCGGGCCCTCGCCGCTGGAAGAGGCGAACACCGTGATGCGTGCGGCGGCCTCGGCGAGGAAGGCGGTCAGGGAGGGCGCCAGGACGCGGCGCAGGTCCTCGTCGGGGCCGATCACGATCACCTGCCCGTAGGCGCCACCCGGTGCTGGCGAAAGGTCCACGGCATAGGCGTTGCCGCCACCATCTTCCGAGAAGGGCAGCCATCCCGGCCGCCAGTATTCCCGGTACACGGGATCCCCGTCGCGTCGCTGGACACTCACCTCGTCGTTGAAGGCCGTATCGAACTCCGGCCCGCCGCCGGCATACACGTCCAGCCAGCCCGCGTAGGCCTCCAGCGCCTTACCGAGGGAAAGAAAGCTGTAGCTGCCGAAGAGCGGGCAGAGGAGGCGGCCCGGCGAGGGGTCGGTGATGTCGAAGACGGCCCGCTGCCCGTCGGCCCGCAGCCAGAGGCGGAGCAGGTCTGGCGGCAGGGCGAGGCCGATGCGCTCCTCCGCCGCGTCGAGGGCGGCCCCGGTCGCGGGCGGGTTGAGGAAGGCGCTGACGGCGGAGCCATTCTCCGCGTGACGCCGCAGCCAGCTGTCGAGGGCAGTGTCCAGGTCCATTCAACGGCTCCGTCAGGGGGCGGGCAGGGGATGCGGGCTGCCCTCGTAGGGGTCGATCCCCGAGGCCTTCAGGCGCGCCTCGATCGCGATCAGCAGGAAGGAGAAGTGCTTGCCGCCGAGCAGGCCCTGCCGGGCCTCATCCTCGGAGATCTCATCCACCCGCCAGGCAGCCTGATGCCCGCCGCGGTCGTAGCGGGCATGGAAGCGGCCTCCTCGCGCCCAGATCTCGCAGCCCCAGCCGTAGTCCGCGAGCTTCTCCGGCGCTCCCTCGCCGCGCGGCAGCGGCGCGTGCTCCCCGCGCGCGAGCCAGAGGGCCAGGGCGGCCCGGTACATCGCGTGGCGCAGGCGGGGATAGGCGAGCACCTCCTCCCAGCTCACGCCGGGGCGGTCCCTGGCCACGCCATCGGTGGTGAGGACGATGCTGTCCAGCGCCCAGTCGCCTTCCGTCACCACCCGGTTCCAGGCGCCCGGCCCTTCGAAGAGGGCGAGGACGGCGCGGGCGACGGCGGCGGGCTCCCGCTCCAGCCGCCGGGCCAGCCCTTCCAGCACCGCGGCCCAATGGCGCTGGTCGCTGCGGGCGACCATGGCGGCGACCGCATCCATCGCCTGCCGCAGCGGGTCGACCTCCTGAGGCATCGCTTGCATGACGGGACCTAGAGCATCGCCAGGATGGCGCATGGTCAAGCGCCGGTCGCGCAGGCTTTCGCGGCCGCTGAGGCGTAGGGCCCGGCCCGTCGCCGGCGAGGGGCCGTTCCGCCACCGGAAGCCAGGCGGTGACCGGGCCTGTGCCAGCCACGGTGGGCAAGGCGCAGGCCGGGCAGTCGCACGCATCGACCAGGGGCGCGTTGCCCGTGTGTCCCTCGTGCGTGGCTGATCAGAAGCGTCGCGTCGCCGAACTGGCGGATGGCAGCCTGACTGGCTGCCATCGGCGCGGGTAGATCCGGCTCGCAGGCTGAGGCCACCTCGGACGTCGCTCCGGTGGCGGCGTGCGCGAAGCAGGTTCCGGCAGCCTTCGCGCTACAGCTTCGGCAGCCACTGCCTGGCGATGCGGCAGGCGACCGTGAAGGCGGGATTGAACACGTTGCCGACGTCGTAGCGGACGACCTGCCCCATCAAGTGGCTGGCCGCCCGGCTGTCCAGGCCGTAGTCCTCGCCGAGCCAGCGCAGCATCTCCGTCGTGGCGTGCTGCAGCGCCTGATCGAGCGGCCGGGCGTTGCCGACGGTGAAGATGTCGTCGGCCGTTTCGCCGCGCGGCCAGCCGATCGTCCGCTTCAGGACCCGCAGCGTGACCTCCATCTCGAAGGAGGTCTCGATCCCCGTGCCCACGATCTCCCCGTCACCCTGGCAGGCGTGGCCATCGCCGAGATAGAAGAGGGCGCCCGGCACGGACACCGGAAACCAGGCGGTCGTTCCCGGCGCGAACAGGCGGTAGTCCATGTTGCCGCCGTTGCGTGCGCTGGTCGCCGTGGAAAGAGCCTGCCCGCCGGCCGGAGCAACCCCGAAGCAGCCGATCATCGGCTGCAGCGGCGGGGAGAAGGTCTCCAGCCCTTTCACGGGCTCCCGCAGTTGGACGGTGCCGGCCTCGCGGTCGATGCTCCAGACCGCGCGCTGCTGCGACGGTTGATCGGCGATCGCGGCCGGGTCCAGCACGGTGTGGGAAAGGGGCGAGTAGGTCCAGCCCGTTGCGCGGCTCGGCGTCAGCCGGTCGATGCGCACGGCGAGCGTGTCGCCGGGTTCGGCGCCTTCGACAAAGAAGGGGCCCGTCATCGGGTTCGGCCGCTGCGCGACGGCGGCCTCGTGCGCGTCAAGGCCGGACGCGTCGACCGTGTCGGTGATGATGGTGTCGCCGTCGGAGATGCGCAGGCATGGCTCGGCGGTGCCGATGACGTTGAAGTAGCGGAGCGGATGAAAGCGGTGCGTGGCCATCTGGTTTCCCGGGAGTTCGTCCCAGCGCAGGTCGTGTCACGCGCGCCAGTGTGGCCGGAACGCTAGGAACCACCCCTGGGGGTGGTCAAGAGCAACCCCGGGGCAGCGGCGCCCGCCGTTCCGCTTGACTCCGTGCGGGGGCGATGACCTCCTGCCGAGAAAGAACAACAGAATACGGAGGATATCGTGACGTCTTCGCGCTTGCGGTCGGCGACGTGGGTGCTCGGAGCCCTTGTTCTGGGCTGCACCGGCCTGTTCACGCGGGAGGCCGCGGCGCGTGTCACCCGGATCACCGTTGACGCGACCGAGCCGGTCGCCGGCGCCATCCCGCAGGAGCGTTTGACGGGTCAGGCCTTCGGCGAGCTCGATCCCGAGGATCCGGCCAACAGCATCATCACGGACCTGACGCTGGCACCCCGCAACGCCCGAGGGCGCGTGGACTACGTGGCCCGCTACAGCCTCACCAAGCCCGTGAACATGACGCGCGCCAGCGGCGTGCTCTGGTACGACCTGGTGAACCGCGGCACGCCGGTGCAGGCCGGGGAGGGCGCCCGCACGCCCGGCGACTTCGGGCACGTCGCGCTCATCAGCGGCTGGCAGGGCGACCTCGTGCAGACCGACCGCAACTGGGCGGTGCAGGTGCCCACGGCCACCAACGCGGACGGCTCACCGATCACCGGCCCGGTCATCGCGCGCATGGCCGACTCGAAGCCGGGCACGCGTTCCCGCCCGCTCGTCGTGCTGGGGGCCGCGGTGCCCTACGACGCCGCCTCGCTCGACACCACGCGGGCACAGCTGGTCACCAAGGTGTCGGAAACACGTTCGGGCGTGGTGGAAGGCGTGCGGGAGGTGCCGTCGTCGGACTTCGCCTTCGCGGACTGCACGGACACGCCGTTTCCCGGCAAGCCGGACCCGCGGATGCTCTGCCTCAAGGACGGCTTCGATCCCGCCCTCCTCTACGAGCTGCGCTACGAAGCCCGTGATCCGAAGGTGCTTGGCGTCGGGATGGCCGCAATGCGCGACGTCGCGACCTTCTTCCGCTACGAGGCGCGGGACGACACCGGCACGCCGAACCCGGTGGCGGGCCGGATCACCCACGCGGTCGTGCAGGGGATCTCGCAGTCCGGCAACGCGCTGAAGACCTTTCTGCACCTGGGCTTCAACCGGGACGAGGCAAGGCGGCGTGTGTTCGACGGCGCCAATCCGCACATCGCCGGGCGGCTGACGGCAGTGAACCTACGCTTCGGTGTTCCGAGCGGCAGCGGCACGCTCTACGAACCCGGTGGCGAGGGCGTGTTGTGGTGGGAGCACTACGAGGACAAGGCCCGCGGCCGCCCCGCCGCGGGCCTGCTGGACCGCTGCCGTGCCAGCAACACCTGCCCGCTGATCTTCGAAACCTTCGGCGCCACCGAGTTCAACGCGCGCCTGATGACGGCGGCCCTGACCGGCACCTCTGGCCACGAGGACCTGCCGCTGCCGTCCAACGTGCGCCGCTACTACTTCCCCGGCACGACGCATGACGGGGACAAGGTGGGCGGCTTCGCGCTCGCCCCGGCCGCGGCGCCCGGTTGCGTGCTGCCGCGCAACCCGAACCCTGAAACCGAAACAATGAGCGCGCTCGCGGTCGCGCTGGTGGATTGGGTAACCAAGGGGACGGAACCGCCGCCCAGCGCCTATCCCACGCTGCGTGACGGGCAGCTCGCCCCCAACACGGCGCAGGCGATGGGCTTTCCCGCCATTCCCGGTTCGCCGCGGCCCGACGAGCTGGCGGTGGGGGTGATGGACTACGATTTCGGAACGGCGCTGAATTACAACGACTTTTCCGGCGTCATCACCCGCCAGCCGCCGCTGATCCGGGGCACCATCCCGCCGCTGATGCCGAAGGTGAACGCCGACGGCAACGAGACGGTGGGCGTGCCCTCGGTCCTGCATCAGGCGCCGCTTGGCACCTATACCGGCTGGAACGTGGTCGCCGACGGCTTCTTCCGCGGCCAGCCCTGCGGCGGCGGGCTCACCGGCGGGTACATCCCCTTCGCCCGCACCAGGGCCGAGCGGGAAGCGGCCGGTGATCCGCGCCCCTCGCTCGAGGAGCGCTACGGCAGCCAGGAAGGCTACCTGTGCACCGTCCGGGCCGCGGTAAGGCGGGACGTGGCGTCGCGTGTGCTGCTGCCGGCGGATGGGGATCGCCTGATCGCGCAGGCCGCGGCCAGCCGCAACCTGCCTGAGGCGGCAGGCGACGGAGCAGGGCGTGCCACGGTCGAGCGCCTGTGCCGCGGCTGAGCGACCGGTCAACGGAAGCCTCTCGTGAGGTACGCACGCCGCTTGCGGGTCTGACGCCCTCCGGATACCGCAGCGGTTTCCGGACCTGTACCCCGGTTGTCCGGCAGATGGAGGCCCGCGCATGACGGCACACCCGACTTCGACCGACCGGCCGCAGGCGGGCTTTTCGTTCTCCGGGAAAATCGACGAGGCGATGATCCGCCGGGTCGTCGACCGCTTCTATGCCCTGGTGCGCGAGGATGAGGTCCTCGGTCCCGTCTTCAGGAGCGCCATTCCTGACGAGAAGTGGCAGGCACATCTCGGCACCATCGCCGACTTCTGGAGTTCCCTGCTGCTCGGCAGCGGTCGCTACAATGGCAGGCCCTTGCCGAAGCACCTGGCCCTGCCCGATGTCGGGGACGCGCATTTCAGGCGCTGGCTCGCATTGTTCCGCACCACCGCCGAAGAGGTCTGCCCTCCCGCCGTGGCGGCACTCATGGTCGAGCGTGCCGAAAGGGTCGCGAACTCCTTCCGCCTCGGCATCAGCGTTCACCGTGGGGAAGGTCCGGCACCGCTGAAGCCGCTCGGCCTTGAGGACTGAGCCCTCGGAAACGCCGGGAAGCTCGCCGTGGTCTGCTTGCTTGCCACAGGCAGCCGGCCTGCTCGCGCTCAAAGCCCGTTGCGGCGGCCCTGCGCCGACTGCGGCGGTTCGGGGATCAGGCCATCGACGTTTTCCATCCGACGTTCAGCCGCCCCAGGCGAGCGCCGTCCTGCCGCCGCCCGGCGCGGGACTGCGGGCGGGCCACAGCGAGGCTCGGATCCGGACCGGATGGTACCGACACCCGGCTGCGGGATGCGTGGCCGCCGAACTGCGGGCAAACTGAACAGTGATCCGGTCAGCATCGCAAGGAATGAGGGAGGGAAGGCCGTTGTCATCCAGTCAGGCCCCTTTGAACGTCGTTGGCGAAGAGGCCCAGTCGCGTCCGGGAAGCGGGCAGCCGGCGGGGACGACCCAGCTCCTGCTGCTCGTGTCCCTGGCGCACCTGATCAGCCACGTCTACATCCTTGCTCTCCCGCCCCTCTTCCCTTTCCTTCGTGACAGGCTGCAGGTCGGGTTCGTCGAGCTCGGCCTCGCGCTCACGGTCTTCAACGTCGTCTCGGCCGTGGCGCAGGCGCCGATCGGCTTCCTGGTGGACCGGATCGGAGCCCGGCGCGTGCTCGCGGCCGGCCTGGGCCTCGGAGGGCTGGCCCTCCTGTCCATCGGGCTGGTCGGGACCTATCCCTGGCTGCTTTTCGGTGCGGCACTGACCGGCCTGGCCAATGCCGCCTTCCACCCGGCTGACTATGCCCTGCTCTCGGCCGGCATCCCCAAGACGCAACTGGGGCGGGCCTTCTCGCTGCATACCTTTGCCGGTTATCTCGGCACGGCCATCGCGCCCGCCGTCCTGATCGGCCTGGCCCTCCTGGGCGGCCCCGGTCTGGCACTCGGCGTGGTGGGGCTTGCGGGCGTTCTTCTGGTGGGCCTCATCCTGCCGATGCGCGTGCCCGCGGCGCAGGACGGGGCCGATGCCCGGCGGCGACCGGCGGGCAGCCCGACCGCGGCGGGCGGCTCGATCGTCACCCCGGCGATCGTCTCGCTGACGGTGTTCTTCACCCTGCTCAGCTTCTCCACCGGAGCGATCCAGAACTTCTCGGTGGCGGCCCTGGTCGGCGGCTACGGGATAACCCTGGCCCAGGCCAACGCCGTCCTGACGGCGTTCCTGATGCTCAGCGCCTTTGGCGTCCTGGTCGGCGGCTTCCTGGCAGACCGGACGCGGCGGCACGGCGACGTCGCCGCCGTCGCCTTTGCGCTGACGGCGCTGCTGACCCTGCTCGTCGCCGTGGCCGATCTCGGACCGGTGGTGCTGATGGCTGTCATGGGTGCCGCGGGGTTCCTGTCCGGCGTCATCGCCCCGTCACGCGACATGATGGTGCAGGCGGCCGCGCCCCCCGGCGGGTCTGGGCGGGTCTTCGGGATCGTCTCGACCGGCTTCAATATCGGTGGCGCCCTCGGGCCGCTCCTGTTCGGTTGGATCCTCGATCACGAGGCGCCGCGCTGGGTCTTCGGCGCCGCCGTGGGCTTCATGGTGCTCACCGTGGTGGTGGCTCTGCGCGACCGGTGGCTGGCCCAGAGGAACAGTGGCGCTGGAACACGGGGCGGCTAGCCAATCAGCGGCGACACTGCCTCGAGGCGTCGGCCGCTGAGGGGAACCTGGCAATGCTGCAGCCGGCCGGAGAACGGCCTCAGCAGTCCACGTCGTTGTCGACGACGATGAGGTCCGGGTGCTTCTGCGCCAGCCCGTCCGCGATGCGCAGAACCTCATGCATGTGGCGACGCACGGCTGCTTCCGCCTCGGCGGGCTGACGTTCGACCACGGCGCGCAGGATCGCGTGGTGCTGCTCGATCAGGACCTCCACCGGCGTCACGAGGGGCAGGCTCAGGAACCTGATCCGGTCGAACTGGACCTTCTCGCGCTCGATGATGCTCCACACGCCCTCAAGTGCGACACCGGCCGCGAAGCCGCTGTGGAACAGGTCATCGAGCCGCGTGAAAGCTTCCGGGTCGTCCGCCGCGGCCTGCTGACGCTTGATCGCATCCTCCAGCTTCGCGCGGGACGCCTCGGAGATGCCTTGCTCCGCGGCGCGGCGGATGATGGCGATCTCCAGGGCTTCGCGTACGAGGCGGGCACGCTCCATGGACTTCAGCGAGATGCGGTTCACGAAGCTGCCGCGCTGCGGACGCACGTCGATCAGCCCGTCCTCGACGAGGCGGATCAGCGCTTCGCGCACCGGGGCGCGGCTGGTGCCGAAGCGTGCCGCGAGTTCGTTCTCGGACAGTCGCTCCCCTGGCCGCAGGCGGAGCGTGACGATCTCCTGCCGCAGGGCGGTGTAGATCGACCGCCAGGAATAAGCATCAGTGCCTTGGGTCGCGGCAGCCTCCATCCCGGCCGGGGAGAACGACGACATCCTACAGGAAGCCGGTCGAGATCCAGGGGATCAGCGTAATCAGCAGCAGGGCCACGAACAAGGCAGCCAGGTGCGGCCAGACCGAGCGGATCGCGACGTCGGGCGACACGCGCCCGATCGCGCAGGCCAGGTAGAAGCCGACGCCGAAGGGCGGCGTGAACAGGCCGAAGCCCATCGCGAAGACCGCCAGCATGGCGTAGTGCACCGGGTTGACGCCCATCATGCCGGCGATCGGGAAGAGCAGCGGCCCGAAGAGCACGATGGCGGGCACGCCCTCCAGCACGCTGCCCAGGATCACGAAGGCCAGGGCGGACACCAGCAGGAAGCCGATCCTGCCGCCCGGCACCGCCGCCATCAGCTGCACCAGGTCCTGCGAGAATCCCGACTGCGTCAGGGCCCAGGCCATGGCCGTCGCGGCACCCACCACCAGCAGGATCGCGCCCGACAGGGACGCGGTCTCGACCAGGATCGGATAAACCCTGCGCCAGTCGAACTGGCGGTAGAACAGCAGGCCGATCAGCACGGTGTAGACGATCCCGATCGTGGACACCTCGGTCGCCGTGGCGACGCCCTCTACCACCGCGGTGCGGATCACCACCGGCAGGCCAAGGCCGGGCAGCGCCACCAGCAGCAGCCGGAAGCGCTGTGCCCAGCCGTAGCGCGGGGCGTGCGAAACGTCCTCGCCGCGCGTTTGCAGGAACACCACGACGCAGAGCGCGACCATGCCGACCACGGCCGGGAAAAGCCCGCCGGTGAACAGCGCCGCGATGGACACGCCGGTGACCGAGCCCACGGTGATCAGCACGATGCTGGGCGGGATGGTTTCCGACATCACCGCGGAGGCCGAAAGCAGGGAGGTCAGGTTGCCCTCCTTGTTGCCGCGCTTCAGCATCTCAGGGAACAGGGCCGGCGCCACCGCCGCCATGTCCGCGGCCTTGGCGCCGGAAATGCCGGACACCAGGTACATCGCGCCCAGCAGCACATATTGCAGCCCGCCGCGCAGGTGACCGATCATCGCCACCAGCAGCGCGATCATGGCGCGCGCGAGCCCGGCCATCTCGATCAGCGCGCCCAGCAGCACGAAGAGCGGCACGGCCAGCAGGATGAGGTGCGACATGCCCTCATCCATTCGCCCCGGCACGATCGAGACCGGGATCGTCGTGGCGAAGGCGACGAAGCCTACGGTGCCCAGCAGGAAGGCGAAGGCGATCGGCATGCCGATCACCATGGAGCCCACCACGAAGACCACGAAGAACAGCACCAGGTTGCTGTTGCCCATGTCCTCGATCGTGGGCCCGAAATACTCCAGCACCGCCGTGGCGGCGCCGACCAGCAGCAGCGCCACCAGCATCTGCTTCCAGTTGGCGATCCGCGCGAGGTTCTGCACGGCGGTGATCAGCATCAGCACGACGCCCGTGATGATCGCGGCGCCGCGATAGCCCTCGCTGATCTGCAGGACCGGACTCAGCCCCTCGTTCAGCGTTTCGAAATGCTCGTAGGCCGGCAGCACCAGCGACAGCAGCACCGCCGCGACGAGCATCATCGCCACCGCGTCCAGCCAGGCGCGGCGGTGCGGCGCCATGTCACGGATAAAGGCGGTCAGGCGCATGTGCTCGCCACGGCGCAGCGCCACCACCGAGCCCAGCACCGCCAGCCAGATGAAGAGCAGCGTCGCCAGCTCGTCCGACCAGGTGAAGGGGCTGTCAAAGAGGTAGCGCGCCGCGGTGCTGGAGCCGAGCACCACGACCTCCGCCAGGACCAGCATCGCCGCCACGGCTTCCGTGACCTTGGTCACCGCCCGGTCAAGGAAGCGCAGGACCTGAGCGCCGGGGGAGGCGGCCGCGCTGCCGACCGCATCGGCTCCGGCAACATCCGTGGGGAGGTGGCTCATGAGGGGGGATCCTGATCCTGAAGCACTGTCGGGCTTGGATGGGGAGGGCGCCGGGGCGCCTCCCCGGCCGGATCAGAGAGCGCCGGTATATTTTTCCAGCATCGACCAGGCCTCGTCGCCGAAGCGCTTCTTCCAGTCCGTGTAGAAGCCGGCGTTCTTCAGCACCTCGCGGAACTGCTGCTTGTCCGGCGTGTTGAAGGTCACCCCGGCCTTGGTCAGGGACTGCACCAGGCTGTCGTTCAGCGTCGCGATGTCGGCCCGCTGCTTCTCGGCGGCGTCGGTCAGGTTCCTGGCGACGGCGTTCTGGATCTCGGCCGGCATGCCGTTCCAGCGGCGGGCATTGGCGAAGATGAAGTGCCCGTCCCAGATATGACCGGTCTGGGCGATGTACTTCTGGACTTCGTAGAGCTTGGCGCTGTCGATCAGCGCCAGCGGGTTTTCCTGGCCATCGACCACGCGCGTCTGCAGGGCGGCGTAGAGCTCACCGAAGTTGATGGAGGTGGGCGAGGCGCCGAGCGCGTTGAAGGCCGTGACCCAGAGCTGATTGCCGGGAACGCGGATCTTCAGCCCCTTCAGGTCGCCGGGGTTGTTGATCGGGCGCGCGCTGGTGGTGATGTTGCGATAGCCGTTGTCCAGCATCTTCGGCAGCACGAAGAGCCCGACCTTGCCGAACTGCGCGCGAACGAAGCCGCCGAGGTCGCCGTCCATGGCGGCCCAGACCTTGTCGTAGCTCTCGAAGGCGAAGGCGACGGCGTTGATGCCGCCGACCGGCACCACGGTCTGGTTCACGCCCGAGGTCGACATGAAGTCCAGCGCGCCCGAGCGCGTCTGGGTGAACATGTCGGCTTCGCCGCCCAGCTGGCTGTTCGGGTAGACCTGCAGGTCGACCTGGCCGCCGGTGTCCTTGTTGATGGCGGCCGCGGCTTCCTGGATGCGCTTGACGCCGGGATGGTCGGACGGGAAGGCCGTGCCGTAGCGCAGCCGGTACTTCGCGCTCTGCGCCTGCGCCCGGCGGAGCGAGGGAGCACACAGGACACCCGCCCCCAGAACGGCCCCCAGGCCGCGCCGCGTCATGAGAACCGACATTCCGTTTCCTCCAGGGCTCGCGAAGGCTCGCCGGCCCGCGGCCAGCGCACAGGTTTTTTGGCGACGAGGTTGCCCAGGGCATCCTTGCCGCGGTGGCTGGCGACATCTATAAGACATCTGTCGACTAGTCGACAAGATAGCGGAACGACGTTTGTGTGGCCTCGCGCCCGACGGGAGAACCCGGCCATGGTGAGCATTGCTGTTGCCCAACCCGGAATGCTGGAAATCCGGACGGAGGAGGCCTCCCTTCATCCCGGTGAAGGAGAGGTCCTGGTTCGCGTGCGGCGCGCGGGGATCTGCGGCTCGGACATGCACATCCTGCACGGTTCCAACCCCTTCGCCCGCTACCCCCGCGTGATCGGCCACGAGTTCGCGGGGCACGTGGTGGAAACCGGCAAGGGCGTTGAGGGGCTGGTGGCCGGTGACGCCGTGG
This sequence comes from Roseomonas elaeocarpi, assembly GCF_042433915.1. Lineage (NCBI taxonomy): Bacteria > Pseudomonadati > Pseudomonadota > Alphaproteobacteria > Acetobacterales > Roseomonadaceae > Roseomonas > Roseomonas elaeocarpi. The sequence goes on from NZ_JBHLUN010000001.1 coordinate 390,537, forward strand.
TGGCCGATCCCGTGCTGGCCTGCGGCCACTGCTATCCCTGCCGCATCGGCCGCCCGAATGTTTGCAGCAACCTCGAGGTGCTGGGCGTTCACCGCGACGGCGGCTTCCGCGACCACGTGGTGCTGCCCGCCAGCAACTGCGTGAAGGTGCCGGACAGCCTGCCGATCGAGATCGCGGCGCTGGCCGAACCCTTCGCGGTGGCGGCCAACGTCCTGTCGCGCACGGGGATCAGCGCGGAGGACACGGTGCTGATCTACGGCGCGGGCACGGTGGGCCTGACGGCGCTGCAGGTGGCGCGGCTGCACGGGGCGCGCTGCATCATCTCCGACGTGGACGAGAGCCGCCTGGAACGGGCGCGCGGCTTCGGCGCGGCGGTGACAATCAATCCGCGCGAAACCGACCTCCCGCAGGCGGTGCGCGACGAGAACGAGGGGCTGGGGCCCAGCCTGGTGATCGACGGCGCCGGCATCCCCGCACTGCTGGAGGAAGCCTGCCGCGTCGCCAGCCCCGCCGGCCGCATCGGCCTGCTCGGCTTCTCGCCCGGGCCTTGCAACATCAGCCAGCAGGAGATCGTCAAGAAGGAGCTGACCATCGTCGGCTCCCGCCTCAACCGCCGCTTCATCCCGCAGGTTGTGGAATGGCTGGCCGAGGGCAAGCTGCAGCCCGCCGGCATGATCACCCAGACGGTTCCGGCACGCGAGGCGCAGGCCGCCTTCGACCTGATCGAGAACGACCCGGCCAGCACCATCAAGGTGCAGCTGGACTTTGCATGACCGACATCGCTTCCTCGCTGCCCCGGCTCTCGGCCGCGACGCTGGGGCATGTGCGGCCCGGCGTGACGCTGCCGGGCTACGATCGCGCGCGGCTCGGCACGGGCATCGTGCATCTGGGCCTCGGCGCCTTCGTGCGGGCACACGTCGCGGCCTACACCGACGACCTGCTGGCGATCGAGCCGGGCGACTGGGGCATCACCGGCGTCAGCCTGCGCCGGCCCGACCAGCGCGACCTGCTGGCACCCCAGGACGGGCTCTACACCACGCTGCAGCGCGACGGTGCCGGCGCCCACGCGCGGATCATCGGCTGCCTGCGCGACACGCTGGTCGCGCCGGAGGATCCGGCCGGGCTGGTGGCGCGCATGGCCGACCCGGCCTGCCGCATCGTCAGCCTGACCATCACCGAGAAGGGCTACTGCCACGATCCCGCCACCGGGCAGCTGGACGCGGCGCATCCCGACATCCGGCACGACCTGGAGAACCCGACGGCACCGCGCAGCGCGGTCGGGCTGATCACCGCGGCGCTGGCGGCACGCCGAGCAGCGGGGCAGCGGCCCTTCACCGTGCTGTGCTGTGACAACCTGCCGCACAACGGTCGGATGCTGCGCGGGCTGGTGACGGATTTCGCGGCGCTGCGCGACGACGGGCTCGCCGGCTGGATCGCAGCGAATGCTGCCTTCCCCTCCACCATGGTCGACCGCATCGTGCCGGCCGCGACGGCGGCCGACGTCGAGGCGGCCGCAACGGCGACGGGCCTCTACGATGCTGCGGCGGTGAGCCACGAGCCGTTCCGGCAATGGGTGATCGAGGACCGCTTCGTCGACGGCATCCGCCCGACCTGGGAGCGCGTCGGCGCGCAGCTCGTCACGGACGTGCTGCCCTACGAGCACATGAAGCTGCGCCTGCTGAACGGGGCGCATTCGGCGCTGGCCTATCTCGGCTACCTCGCCGGGCACGAGACCATTGCCGACACCGTGGCCGATCCCGTGTTCCGCACCTACGTCGAGGCGCTGTGGCGGGAGGAGGTCATTCCCGCGGTGCCGCCACCGCCCGGCGTGGACATGGGGAATTACGCCGCGCAGCTGCTCGCGCGCTTTGCCAATCCGGCGGTGCGCCACCGCACCTGGCAGATCGCGATGGACGGGTCGCAGAAGCTGCCGCAGCGGCTGTTGTCGACCATCCGCGACCGGCTGGCGGAGGGCCTCCCGATCCCACGCCTGGCGCTCGCGGTGGCGGGCTGGATCCGCTACGTCGGCGGCACCGACGAGGCAGGCCGGCCGATCGACGTGCGCGATCCCCTGGCCGCCAGCCTGCGCGCGACCCTGGAGGGCGCTGCCCCGGAAGGGCGCGTCGAAGCGATCCTGGAAACCGAGGCGGTGTTCGGCACCGACCTGCCGCGGCAGCCGGCCTTCGTGGCCGCCGTTGGCGGGGCCTATGCCCGGTTGCTGGCGCAGGGCGCCCGCGCCGCGGCTGCGACCTGAGCTGGAGGAAACAATGGAACAAAGCTGGCGCTGGTTCGGTCCCGATGACGTGGTGCCGCTGCACGCGATCCGTCAGGCCGGGGCATCGGGGGTGGTCACCGCCCTGCACCAGATCCCCTATGGCGAAGTCTGGAGCGTCGAGGCGATCAGCGAGCGCCAGGCGCAGATCGCGGCCGACCCGGAACTCGGGCTGCGCTGGAACGTGGTGGAAAGCCTGCCGATCCACGAGCGCGTGAAGCTCGGCGAAGGCGACCTGACGGGGATCTTCGACAACTACCGCCAGTCGATGCGCAACCTCGCCGCCTGCGGGGTGAAGACCATCTGCTACAACTTCATGCCCGTGGTGGATTGGACGCGCACGGAGCTGCGGCGCCGGCTGCCCGGCGGCGCGCTGGCGCTGCGCTTCAACGCGCACGAGTTCGCTGCCTTCGAATGCCTCATGCTCGGGCGCAAGGGCGCGGAAGCGGAGTATTCCGACGAGGTCATGGACCGCGCCCGCGCCTGGTTCAACAGCGCCAGCGAGAGCAACAAGTCCACCCTGCTGGCCAGCATCATGGCGGGCCTGCCCGGGGCCTTCGACCGCTACGACATCCCGGCGCTGCGCCGGATGCTGGAGCGCTACGAGGGCGTGACGGCGGAGGTGCTGCGCGAGCGTCTGGCCCGCTTCCTGCGCGAGGTCATTCCGGTGGCCGAGGAGGTGGGCATCCGCATGGCGATCCATCCGGACGATCCGCCGCGGTCGATCATGGGCCTGCCGCGCATCGTTTCCGGTGCCGAGGACCTGGAGTTCATCACCGGTGCCGTGGAGTCCGACAGCAACGGCATCACCTTCTGCACGGGCTCGCTCGGCGCGGGCGTGCAGAACGACGTACCGGCGATGGCGCGGCGCTTCGCCCCGAAGGTGCACTTCGCGCACCTGCGCAACGTCGCCAAGGAGCCGGACGGCTCCTTCATGGAGGCCGATCACCTGGGCGGCGACACCGACATGGTTGCCGTGATCGAGACGCTCCTGCGCGAGCAGGGGCGGCGTCGTGAGGGCGGCGAGGCCGAGTGGCGCATCCCCATGCGCCCGGACCATGGTCACGAGCTGCTGGACGACATCGGCAAGGGGAGCTTCCCGGGCTATTCCGCCATCGGCCGGCTGAAGGGGCTGGCGGAACTGCGTGGGGTGATGGTCGCCGTGTCCAGGCTGCGATCCCTGCCACTCTGAGCTCGGCCAAGGGCACCCCGAGCCGGGCCGGGAAGTACATCAGGCTCGGCAGCCCGGAGGCCAGGCAAACATCCCCGCATCGCGGAGCGGTCGTCCGGCATCGCGCCCCCACGGCGCGATGCCGCAATAACCTTTAGGTGTCCTGCTGGCGTGAACCGCTCAGAACGCGAGATCAGGCGGGCCGGAACCGACACCGCCGAAGATCTCGACTGAACTGGTGGTCAGCGTCCTGCGGGTCTCGATCACCACTCGATCCCGATCTTTCCGAAATGCCCGCCGTCCAGCTCGTACTGGAAGGCCGTGCCGAGCTGGTCGAGCGGAAAGCGCCTGTCGATCACGGGCCGGATCGCGCCGCTGTCGAGTGCGCGCACGAAGTCCTGCTGTTCCCGCCGGCTGCCGACGATGATGCCCTGGAGCCTCGCCTGCTTCACCATCAGCGCCGCCGTCGGAACCTCGCCGGCCGCTCCGGTCAGGACACCGATCAGCGAGATATGCCCGCCGACGCGCACCGCCTCGATCGACTGGGCGAGCGTGCCGGGACCGCCGACCTCGACCACGTGGTCCACGCCGCGTCCGCCGGTCCAGTCCCGCACGGCGCGGCCCCATTGAGGCTGTTCGCGGTAGTTGAGCGTGAAGTCCGCCCCCAGATCCTTTGCCCGCTCCAGCTTCTGTCCGGAGGAGGAGGTGATCACGACCGTGGCACCCATCAGCTTGGCGATCTGAAGCGCCCAGATTGAGACACCGCCGGTGCCCAGCAGCAGCACCGTGTCGCCCGCCTTGAGTTTGCCGTCGACCACCAGTGCCCGCCACGCCGTCAGGCCGGCGGTGGTGATCGTCGCGGCCTCGACGGCATCGAACATCCTGGGTGCGCGGGTGAAGGCCGTCGCGGGCATCACCACGTGCTCCTGTGCGAAGCCGTCGGTGCCGTCGCCCGGCGTGCTCCGGAAGTCCTCCACCACTGGCGTGCCGTCCTGCCAGTCGGGAAAGAAGCACGAAACCACGGCGTCACCGGGCGCGAACTCCGTCACGCCGGGACCGACCGCTTCCACGCTGCCCGCCCCGTCGGCGAGAGGCACGCGCCCGTCCGCGCTGGGCATGCGCCCGGTCGCGATGCCGAGATCGTGGAAGTTGAGCGAGCTGCCATGCAGTGCCACCCGGATTTCACCCGGACCAGGATCGCCAGGATCCGGCCTGTCTTCCATCACCAGCCGCTCCAGCCCGCCTGGGGAGCGTAGCGCCATCGCCTTCATGTCAGGATCCTTGCCTACTCCGACCCGAACGCGCGAGGCGCCCGGCCGCTGCCTCAGCAACGGCCTGTCTCAAGGACGAGGCATCCCCTGGGCTGGCGGGCAGGATTATGACGCCCTGTTAAGAACAACGAATCCGCCGCGGCAGTAGCGCGGAATGTTAGGGGTCTCTAACATTGTTCCCAAATAACGGATGGCCTGGGCCGGGTGGCGTTCTCCGCCGCCCGACAGAACCGCCGTGGCTAAGAAAGAGGGAACAAGATGCAGTATGCTTCACGCCGCGGCGTGCTGAGCGGCAGTGCTGGGTTGCTGCTGGGCGGCATGGGCCTTGCCCAGGCTCAGACCCCTGAGCCTCGCAGCCCGCTCACGCTCAACATCGTCGACGCGGCGGGCAACCTGGCCCTGACGCAGAAGGCCTTCGACAACTATCGCCGCGCCAAGCCGCGCATGGTGTCGCGCATGGTCTTCACCAAGGCGCCGGCGCCCGAGGTGCCGGGCAAGATCAAGGCGCAGCAGGATGCCGGGCGCCTCGACATCGACATGGTGATCGTGGGCACCGACGCGCTTTCCGCCGGCATCCAGCAGGGGCTCTGGGCGGAACTGACCAAGACCCATGCCGCGGCCCTGCCCAACCTGCAGGACATCTTCCTCGAGCCGGCCTGGCGCATGCAGGGCCTGGCGCAGAACCAGGGCGTGGTGGTGTCCTACTACCCCTCCGGTCCGTTGCTGGAATACATGCCCGACAAGGTGAAGACGCCGCCCGGCAGCGCCGAGGAGCTCCTGGCCTGGGCCAAGCAGAATCCCAACAAGTTCTCCTACGCCCGCCCGGCCAATTCCGGTCCCGGCCGCACCTGGCTGATGGGCCTCCCCTATATCCTGGGCGACAAGGATCCGTCCGACCCGATGGGCGGCTGGGACAAGACCTGGGGCTACCTGAAGGAACTCGGCCAATACGTCGAATACTACCCGACGGGCACCGGCGTCACGATGAAGGAACTGGGTGAGGGCACCCGGGACATGATCATCAGCACCACGGGCTGGGACATCAACCCGCGCGTGCTGGGCATCGTGCCGAAGGAAGCCAAGGTCGCGACGCTCAAGAACTTCCGCTGGGTGGTGGACGCCCACTACCTCGTCATCCCCAAGGGCATCGCGGAGGAACGGCTGCGCGTGCTGCTGGACCTGACCTCCTTCCTGCTGACCAAGGAAAGTCAGGCCTATACCTTTGACGAGGGCTACTTCTATCCCGGCCCGGCGGTGAAGGGCGTCACGCTCGACATGGCGCCCAAGGAAAGCCAGGACGCCATCCGCGAGTTCGGCCGCCCCGAATACGACAAGCTGATCGCCGAAACGCCCACGGAGCTGCCGCTGGACGCCGACAAGATGGTGCTGGCCTTCCGTCGCTGGGACGAGGAAATCGGCGCGCGGAGAACCAAGTGAGCGACGGAGGACCCCGGGCATGACATCGGCGGCCAATTTCCGCGAGCTGCGCCTGGACGGCATGCAGCGCGCCTTCGGCAACCTCAATGCCCTGAAGGGTATCGACCTCCGCATCTCGCGCGGGGAATTCATCGCGCTGCTGGGCCCCTCCGGCTGCGGCAAGTCCACCGCGCTGAACTGCCTCGCCGGCCTGCTGCCCCTCACCGGGGGCAGCATCTGGCTGGACGACCGGCGCATCGACACCCTGCGGCCGGAGGAACGCGGCTTCGGCATGGTGTTCCAGAACTACGCGCTGTTCCCGCACATGACGGTGCGGCGCAACGTGGCCTTCGGGCTGATGATGAAGGGCGTGCCGAAGGCCGAGGCCGCCAAGCGGGTGGAGGAGGCGCTGGCCACCGTGCGGCTGCAGGCGCAGGCGGAAAAGCTTCCCGGGCAGCTTTCCGGTGGCCAGCAGCAGCGCGTGGCCATCGCCCGCGCCATCGTCATCGAGCCGCCGCTGGTGCTGATGGACGAGCCGCTCTCCAACCTCGACGCCAAGCTGCGGCTGGAGATGCGCGCGGAAATCCGCCGCATCCATGAAGGGCTCGGCTCCACCACCATCTACGTGACACACGATCAGGAGGAAGCGCTGTCGCTGGCCGATCGCATCGTGGTGATGCGCGAAGGCGAGATCCGGCAGGTCGGCACGCCGCAGGAACTGTATGCCCAGCCCGCGCATCTCGATGTCGCGGACTTCATGGGCTACCGCAACCGGTTGCCCGGCCGCATCGCGGCGCGGGAAGGCAACCTCGTCACGCTGGACATGGGCCATGGCGGCCGCCTGACCGGCACGCTGCGGGAACCTCTGGGCGATACCGGCGTCATCGCCGTGCGCCCGGACGACATGACCACCACGGCCGAGAACGCCTCCGGCGTGCCCGCCACCGTGCGTGCCATCGAGTATCGCGGCCGCGAGTTCCACGGCATCGCCACCACGCCGGGCGGCATCGACCTGTTCTTCCACACCGACCTGCCGGTGGAAACCGGGACCCAGGTGAACCTGGCGGCCGAGCCGCAGCGCGCCCTGGTCTTCGCGGGGGCGGCATGAGCGCCGCGGTCGACACCGCGCGCCCGTCGCTGCGGCTGCGGCTGGCGGCGCGCGGGGTGGATTCCGTGGCGCTGCTGGTGATCCCGGCCGCCTTCGTGATCCTGGCGCTGTTCCTCTACCCGTTCCTCTACGGCCTGTGGCTGTCCTTCCGGCCGAAGGATGGCAGCCTGCTCGGCAACTACGCCCGCTTCTTTTCCGACCCGTTCCTGTACGACACCATCTGGGTCACCATGCGGCTGGCGGTGCCGGTGACGCTGCTGAACCTGATCCTGGCCATCCCCGTCGCCTTCCGCGTGCGGTTGATGCGGCGCCAGCGCCTGCTGACCACCATCCTGATCCTGCCGATCACGCTGGGCACGGTGCTGGTGGCGGAAGGCATGCTGTTCTACTTCGGCGCCCAGGGCTGGTTCAGCCGCACGCTGATGACGATCGGCCTGACATCCGGACCGCTGAAGCTGACCAACAGCTATATCGGCGTGTTCCTGTCGCTGCTGATCACCGGCTTTCCCTTCACCTTCCTGCTGACGCTGTCCTACGTCACCGGCATCGATTCCTCGCTGGAGCAGGCGGCGGCGACGCTGGGGGCGGGGCCGCGCTCGCGCTTCCGCCACATCTTCCTGCCGCTGCTGATCCCGGGGCTGGCCATCACCTTCTGCCTCAGCTTCGTGCAGGCCTACTCGGTGTTCCCGTCCGCGGTGCTGGTGGGCGAGCCGGCACGGATCACCCGCGTCATCTCCATCGCGGCCTACCAGGCAGCCTTCGAGGAATACGACTATTCCCTCGCCTCGGCGATCGCGATGATCATGGGCTTCACGCAGCTCGCCGTCGTGGTCGCCGTGCTGGCGTCGCGGCAATTCTTCTACCGCGGCCCCGCCGGCGGCGGCAAAGGCTGAGGAGGCGCGAACCATGCACAGCAATCCCAGCCTGTCCACGCGCCTCTGGGCGGCCGCCCTGTGGGTGGCGGTGGGCTTCTTCGTCCTCAACCTGCTGGCGCTGATCGCTTCCGTGGTGGTCAGCTCCTTCGGCACGCGCTGGCTCGGCACCTGGCTGCCGGCGGGCTTCACCACCCGCTGGTACTTCGCCGCCTGGGAGGAGTTCCAGCTCCACGACGTGCTGCTCACCACCTTTCAGGTCGCGTTCTCCGTCGTGATCCTGTCCGGGCTGCTCGGCGTGCCGGCGGCCTATGCCATGGCGCGGCGGGACTTTCCGGGCAAGAAGGCACTGATGCTGCTGTTCCTGCTGCCGCTGCTGGTGCCGCCCATCACCTACGGCATCCCGATGGCGACGGTGCTGTACCAGACCGGCCTCGGCGGCACGCTGGCCGGCGTCATCCTGGCCAACCTGGTGCCCACGGTTCCCTTCGTGATCCTGGTGATGATCCCGTTCGTGGAACAGATCGATCCGCGCATCGAGCAGGCGGCGCGCGTCTTCGGCGCCGGCACCTTCCGGCTGTTCGTCCATGTGCTGACGCCGCTGCTGCTTCCGGGCGTGCTGGCGGCGCTGCTGCTGGTGCTGGTGCGCACCATCGCGATGTTCGAGCTGACCTTCCTGACCGCCGGGCCGACCAGCCAGACGCTGGTGGTGGCGCTGTACTACTCCGTCTTCGCGGCGGGCGTACGCGCGGTGCAGTCGGTGGACGCGATGGCGGTGATCTACATGCTGGCCACGCTGGTCTGGCTGGTGATCGCGCTGCGCTTCGTCAGCCCGACGCAGATCGTGGCGCGCGCCAAGCAGCAGCAGGCGCACTGACCGACACCGGCAGGGCGGCACAGCGCCGCCCTGCCAGATTTCTACTGCTTCGGCTTCTTGGAGCCGATCTGCTCGTCCCAGCGGCGGAAGGCCGCCACCAGCCGGTCGGGCGTCAGCGGCCTGGCGGTCGGGCGTTCCCGGAACCAGGTTTCGTATTCCGGCCGGCCGAACTCCCGGACCACGTCCTGGCTTTCCTGCGGCGCCATCGACAGCGGCGCGTCCGCGATCACCGGCCCCGGATACAGGTAGCCCTTGTCATAGGTCATGGCTTGCTGCTTCGGCTCCAGCAGGAAGGCCATCAGCCGGGCGGCCACCGCCACGCGCTCCGGCGCCACGCCCTTGGGCACCGCCATGAAATGCGCGTCCGGCAGCCAGTGCGTGCCATCCAGCATGAAGACCCTGGCTTCCTTCGGCACGATGCCCAGCACGCGCGGGTTCAGGTCCCAGCCGCAGGCGGTCGCGATGATGTCGCGCGACCCTTCGCCGAACTCGCGCATGGTGGCGGCGGTGCCGGTGGGATAGTAGTTGATGGTCTCGCCGATGGTCTGCAGGTAGTCCCAGGTCTTGTCCCAGCCATTCAGCGGGTCCGACGGGTCCTTGTCGCCCAGGATGTAGGGAAGGCCCTGCAGCATGGTCCAGCCTGGGCCGGAATTGGCGGGGCGGGCATAAACGAAGCGGCTGGGATGTGCGCGGGCCCAGCCCAGCAGATCCTCCGGCGTGCGGATCGCGGCCGTCATGCGGTCGGGCATGTATTCGAACAAGGGCCCGGAGGGCGTGTAGGACACCTCGACGCCGTAGCCGCGGCCGAAATTCTCCTGCAGCATCTTCGCGCCGGGCACCAGGATCTTGTCGAGGTCCGGCAGCACGTCGGAATAGGCGGGCAGCATCTGCGTCCAGACACCCTGGTTGATGCCGTCCGACAGGGGGCCGAGCCCCAGCAGCACGAAGTCGATGTCGACGCGCCCGGCATCCTGCTGCGCCTTCAGCTTCGGCGCCAGCTCCGGAGAGGGCGCGACCTGGATGTTGAGGCGGGAGATCAGTTTCGGGTTCTGCTGCCGGAACAGCTCGATGGCCGGGCGGTCGATCTGCAGCGCGCCGGCGACATCCATGATGGACAGCGCGATGGGCGCGCTGGGCAGGGCGGGCGACTGTGCGTGGACCTGGCGCAGCGCAGCCGCCGTGGCGGCGGCGCCCAGCAGCGTGCGCCGGCCCAGGGAATGATTGATCATGCTTCCTCCGTTTTCGTGGCGCGGGCGGGACGAGCGACCGCGCGGCAGGATCAGCGCTAGGAGACGCGCCGATTCCGCAACGAGCATGCCGCACTCGGCCGCGGCTGGGCAGCACCTTATGGGTTTGTCGAATTGCGCATGTGGCAGAGGCGCCCGGTGCGGGCGCTGTCGCGCAGCGCATCGGGCGAGATCGCCCGGCAGCGTTGCCGTGCCACGGGCCCGCGCCGGCTTCGCGGGCAAGCCAGCCACTCTCGACGGCGGCCCGGGCTTCTTCCAGGTGCTGGGCCTGGGTGGGGGGGTGCCGGAGCGCTGCGTCGCGGGCCGGGGCACGCCGTGGGAGATCCCGTCGACCGGCCTGGCCTGCAGGGCCTGTCCCTGCTGCGGCGAGAACCACCTGCCGGCGGAGGTGCTGCTCGACCTCGTCGCCAGGCACGCGAAGGCAGACGACGTGGAGGAGCGGTTGGTGACCTTCCCACCAGGCGGCGAGGCAGCGCTGATGGGTTGCCGGACCCCCGCCGAGGCTCCGGGCTTGCCCCGAGGCTAGGGCGTCAGAACCTCCTCCTGCACGTGAGCGGCGGGCGCGATGCCGCCGAACAGCCGCACCAGCAGCCCGGACATGCCCTTGTAGTTGGCGCGGTGAAAGGCCGAGGCTTCCGGCATGGCGGCGGCGATGCGGCGGTGCGCCTCGCCCAGGGCGTGGTACGGCAGCCCGGGCAGCAGGTGATGCAGCGCGTGGTATCGCAGCCCGACCGGCGCCCAGAGCGCCGGCAGCAGCCCCGGCGGCGGCACGTTGACGCTGTCCAGGTACTGCTCGGTGATGCTCATGGCCTCGCCCTCATTTTCCCAGAGGTGGGCCACCAGGGTGCGCAACTGGTTCAGCACCGCCACGCCGGAGGCCACCAGCAGGAAGGTCACGAAGGCACCCGAGGCAACGAAGCCGATGCCAACCAGTGCCCAGGCCCAGACGCAGGCCACCGCTTCCCACAGCATCCAGTCCCGCCGCGCCTGGCCCTCGGGCGGCTTGCGCCGGAAGGCGGGATCGATCGCCAGCGCCGAATAACGCGCCACGACGACCCGTCGCAGCGGCGGCACCAGCGCCGAGGCCGGCGCCAGCACGGCGTAGCGCAGCAGCAGCGCCAGGGGCGCCAGGGCCGAGCCGATCAGGAACAAGGCCACGGTCCAGGGCCGCATCAGCGCCAGCGGCAGGTATTCCGGATCCTCGGCGGTGCCGTAGCGGGTGCGGGCATGATGGAGGTTGTGCACGCCCTCGTACATGAACGACGGCACCAGCAGCGGCACGCCCACGAGCAGGTTCCAGGCCGTGCGGAAGCCCGGTACGGCGCCGGCCTTCAGGTGGGTCAGCTCGTGGATGAAGCTCAGCGCCCGGTACAGCGCGAACACGGAAACAGCGCCCGCCAGCAGCCGCACCGGCCAGGGCGCCAACAGGACGGCCAGCGCCAGTGCGCCGTAGCCGAGTGCCACGGAAAGCAGCAGGTCTGACCAGTAGAGCGCCGGCCGCGCCACGCCGAGGTCGCGCGTCAGCTTGGCGGCTGTCTGGATCAGCCGGTCGTCGGAGGGCGGGGAGGCGGCTTGTTGCATGGCGGTGAAACTTCTGCCGCGGGGCGCTGACGTCAACATTTTGCTGCTCGTAGCAGACCAGCCATGCCGATGCGGTGGAGGGCGGAACGAGAACGGTCGAGCCTCCGATGGGCGCGTCCGGATCTGCCTGCGCCTGGGTAGGGAGAGCCTGGTGCCGGGCCCTGTCGCCTCCGCTGTTCTGCGGGCGGGAAAGCGAGTGCTCGCCAGCCCGATGAGCATGGCCTAAAAGTATTTCCAGTGCGAAATGGCGGAAGATGGGTCAAGAGTTCTCCTGCCTGCAAGAAAAACAGGAGCCGGACGACCCGATAATACTGGAACTGGCGTTCACCAGATGATGGTGAACGCCAGTAATTCACACGAACGTTAATCGATGTTCCGCGCCTTGGCGACATCCGCCGGGGTGACCTTGGAAGGCTTCCCGCCGAAATGGCCTATGACGTAGTTCGCCAGCGCGGCCAGTTCGGGATCGGAATAGGCCCGGCCGAAGGCAGGCATGAAGACGCTTCCGTCGTTCGTTTCCATGTGACTGCCGTGGATGAGGACCTGGAGCAGGTTCGTCGCCGCGGGATCGTTGACGGTCTGGCTCCCGCGCAGGGCGGCGTGGGAATGTTGCAGTCCTTCTCCGTTCCAGCCATGGCAACTCGCGCAGGCGCCCTGGAACAGGGTGAGGCCGAGCGTTGCGTCCGCCGTCTGCTCAGGGGGTGGGGAGAAGGCGGTGGAGGCCCTGAGCGAGGGTGGATCGGTGTTGACCGTGATGTCCGCTCCGCCGCGCTGCGGCGGCACGGTGCGCAGGTAGGTCACCATGGCGTGGATATCGTCGGAGGTCAGGAAGCGGAGGCTGTACTCCACGGCCTCGGCCATGCTGCCCGAGGCGGAACCGCGTCCTTCCGCATGGCCCTTGGACAGGTAGTCGGCGATCTGCTGATCGGACCAGGCGCCGATGCCGACCTCCCGGTCGGAGGTCAGGTTGTAGGCCATCCATCCCGCCGTGAGCGCGCCGGCGAACTTCCTGCCTTCGTCGCGCGCGAAGAGCTGGTTGCGCGGCGTGTGGCATTCGCCGCAGTGACCGAGACCCTCCACGAGGTAGGCGCCGCGGTTCCACTCAGGAGAGCGCTGCGGGTCGGGTTGATAAGGGCCTGAAGGCTTGAACAGCAGGTTCCAGCCCCGCATCAGGTAGCGCTGGTTGAACGGAAAGCTGAGATCGGCCGCGGGCGCCACGGAGCGGGCCGGGGGCAGGCTGAAGATATAGTCCTTCAGCGCCAGCACGTCCTCGTCGCTCATCAGCGCGTAGGCCGTGTAGGGAAATGCCGGATACAGGTTGTGGCCGTCGCGGCTGACACCCTGGCGCACGGCGCGCACGAATTCCGCGTCGCTCCACTGGCCGATCCCGGTTTCCTTGTCCGGCGTGATGTTCGAGGCGTAGATCGTGCCGAAGGGCAGGTGGAACGGCAGCCCGCCAGCGTAGCGCGCGCCGTTGCCCAGCGTGTGACAGGCCTCGCAGTCGGCCGCGCGCGCGATGTATTCGCCCCGGCGGATCGAGGCCTCGCCTTGCGGCACGCGCGCCCTGGCGGCGCTCACGTCCGGCAGGGAAGCGGGCCAGAAGAAGAAGGCAGCGGCCCCGATCACCGCGAGGGCGACCAGGGCGAGGAGATAACGGAGGACGCGGCGCACCGGGGGCGTTACCGCGCCGCGCTGGCGAGAGCGGGCCCACGACCCACGGGAGCGGAGGATGTCCGCACGGCCGTGTCACGGACCAGTTCCTGCCGGTTCAGGGGGTAGCGCCGCAGCCGCTGGCCAGTGGCGGCGAAGACCGCGTTGGCGAGGGCGGGGGCTGCGGACACCGTGCCGCATTCCCCGATGCCGCCGGGATTCTCGTTGTTGCGGATGTGGTGGACCTCGATCGGCGGGGTCTCGTTCATGCGCATCATGCGGTAATCGTTGAAGTTGTTCTGCTGCACGCGGCCGCCTTCGAAGGTGATGTCGCTGTAGAGCGCCGCCGAAAGGCCGAAGACGAGCCCGCCCTCGATCTGCGCGGCCACGGTGTCGGGGTTGATCGTTTCGCCGCAGTCCACGGCCGCGACGACGCGCCGGAGCCTGATTTCGCCCAGTGGCGATACCTCCGCCTCCACCACCACGGCGAGGTAGCTGCCGAAGCTGTCATGCAGGGAGATGCCCCGCCCGACCCCGGCCGGGAGCGGCGTGCCCCAGCCCGACTTCTCGGCCGCGAGGTCCAGCACAGCGCGGGCACGCGGCTTGCCCGACAGCAGCGCGCGCCGGTATTCCACCGGATCACGGCCCGCGGCATGGGCCAGCTCGTCCATGAAGCTTTCGACGACGAAGACGTTGTGCGTCGGGCCGACGCCGCGCCACCAGGTGATGGGGATGGGCGGGTCTTCCCGTGTCCAGTCCACGTGCACTACGGGCAGGTCGTAGGGCGGCTCCTGCGCCCCCTCCACCGCATCGGCGTCCAGCTTTCCTTCGGCCAGGCCGCCCGGGAAGTAGTGTCCCATCACGGAGCCGCCGGTCACGTGATCCACCCAGGCGATCGGCTTGCCATCGGCATCGAGGGCCGCGGAAATCCGGTCGTAGTAGGCGGGGCGGTAAAGGTCGTGCTGGATGTCCTCCTCGCGGCTCCAGATGATCTTGATGGGGTAGCTGACCTGCTTGGCGATGGCCGCGGCCTGCTTGATCGAATCCGCCTCCAGCCGCCGCCCGAAGCCGCCGCCGAGGAGCTGGTTGTGAACCATCACCTTCTCGGGCGGCAGGCCCAGCTCCTTGGCCGCCACGGTCTGCGCGACGGTGGGAACCTGCGTGCCCACCCAGATGTCGCAGCCGTCCGGGCGGACATGGATGGTGGTGTTGATCGGCTCCATCGTGGCGTGGGCGAGGAAGGGCAGTTCGTAGGCCGCCTCGACGCGCTTGGCCGCCCGCCCGAAGGCCTCGTCCGGGTTGCCGACGCGCCGCGCCTGCACCGCGGCGCGCTTGCCGTAGGCACCTTTGAGCGTTTCAACCAGGTCGCGGCTCGAGAGATTGGCGTGCGGGCCGCCGTTCCAGTCGATCCGCAGCGCCTCCAGCCCCTTCTTCGCGGCCCAGTAGTGATCGGCGATGACGGCGACGGTGTCCGCGGTCCGGATCACGTCGCGCACCCCGGGCACGGCACGGGCCGGCTTGTCATCCACGCCGCGCAGCGTGCCGCCGAACACCGGGCAGGCGGCCACGGTCGCGACCTTCATGCCGGGAACACGGACGTCGATGCCGAAGATCGCGCTGCCATCGGTCTTGCCCGGGCTGTCCAGCCGCTTCACGGGCTTGCCGATGATCTCCCACTGTTGCGCCGTCTTCAGCGGCACGTCGTGGGGCACGGGCTGCCGGCCGGCATCCTCCACGAGGTCGCCGTAGCCGATGCTGCGCCCGGTTGGGCCGTGGGTAACGGTCGCGCGCCGTGCCGTGCATTCCCCGGCGGGCACGTCCCAGCGGGCGGCGGCGGCGCCGACGAGCATGGTGCGGGCCGCGGCGCCCGCCTGGCGCAGCGGCACCCAGGCGCCGCGGACCGAGGTGGAGCCGCCGGTGGACTGCGACTTCAGCAGGGGCTGGCGGTAAAGCTCCTCGTTGGGCGGGGCGGCCTGGAGGCGGACCTGATCGAGGCCGACCTCCAGTTCCTCCGCCAGCAGCGTGGCCTCGCCGGTGTAGATCCCCTGTCCCATCTCGACGTTGGGCAGGATCAGGGTCACCGTGCCGTCGCGGCCGATGCGGATGAAGCCACCGGGGGCGAAGCCCTGGAAGGCATCACCCGTGTCGCCCCCGCCCGTTTCCTGCTGGAGGGCCTGGAGGCCTGGCTGTTCGCCGGCGGCGTGCGCCTTCCGACGTGTCAGCGCGGCGAAGGCGAGAACCAGGCCACCCGTCAGGACATGCCGGCGCGACGGGGGTGCGGACTCGACCCGGGCGTAGGAGGGGCCGGTGCGAAGCGGTTCCATGCGGCGCGTCCTCAGGCCTGGGAGGCTTGCTTGATGGCCGCGCGGATGCGCGTGTAGGTGCCGCAGCGACAGATGTTGCCGGACATGGCGGAGTCGATGTCGGTGTCGTTGGGCTGCGGCTTGCGTGCCAGCAGGGCCGCGGCCGACATCACCTGCCCCGACTGGCAGTAGCCGCACTGCGGCACATCGAGGTCGACCCAGGCCTCCTGGATCTTCTTTCCCACCGGGCTCTGCCCGACCGCTTCCACGGTCACGACCTGTCGCTGGCCGATGGAGCCCACGGGGAGAATGCAGGACCGCACCGGATTGCCCTCGAGGTGAACGGTGCAGGCGCCGCACTGGGCGACGCCGCAGCCGAACTTGGTTCCCGTCAGCCCTATGACGTCGCGGAGGACCCACAGCAGCGGCATATCCGCTGGAACGTCAACGGCGTGGGTCGCGCCGTTCACAGACAGGGAGATCGTGGCCATCCGTCATTCACCCCAGGTAAGTCATTTGCTGGCCCATGATCGGCCCGAGCCGAGCCAGGAGCTCATGCTACTCAACGCCCCAGCATAGGGGGTGTGGGTGTCAGGCTCACAGGCGCGCGCTGCTTGTTGAAGTTGTGAGCGGTATCGAACGACTGGTCAGTGCAATATCCGGTGAAGCAGCAATTGACTTTGCGGGATAGCCTGACCGTTCGACGAGGGCTGAAGGTTCGTTTCAACGTCTGATTGTCACGGCTATGGAAGGCTTGGACATCACGAAGAAATGCTTGCGGCTGCGTCGCGGGCGAGCGCGGCCTGCCGTTCACCCCTTCGTGGCGCCGGCAAGGAACCCGCTCATCACCTTGCGCTGCGTCAGGACGAAGAGGACGATCACGGGCAGCGTCGTCAGCGTGGACAGCGCCATCGTCGCCTGGACATTGATCCCCCACTCGGAATTCAGCGCGAGCAGCGCCACCGGAAGCGTGTAGGTGTCCGGTCCCGCCGAAAGAACCAGGATCGGGAACCACTGCTTCCAGGTCAGCAGGAAGGCGATCAGGACGGAGGTCGTCACGACGGGACGCGCGATCGGCAGAACGACGCGCAGAAAGGTCTGGGCCTCGCTCGCCCCGTCCATCTGCGCGGCCTCCAGCATCTCGCGCGGGATGGCGCGGAAGAACTGGTCGAACAGGAAGAAGACGAGCGGCACGAGCGCCAGCACCAGGACCAGCCCTGCCCAGGTGCCGAGCAGCCCGAGGCGGTAGGTGACGAAGTAGAGGGGGATCACCAGCAGCATGTGCGGGTACATGATCGTCAGCATGAAACCGTAGCGCACCGGCCGGAAGCCGGGCAGGCTGGGGCGGCGGTACAGGGCGTAGGCGCCGATCCCCATGACCGCGACGCCGAGAAGGGTGGCCGCCGTCGTCAGGACGAAGGAGTTGATCGCGTAGGTCGAGAGATCCTCGCCGCCCAGGCGCCGGATGGAGCGCCAGGCCGCGAGGTCGAACCGCTCGGGCAGGAGGCGCAGCGGGGCGGAAAGGATCTGCTCCTGCGTCCGGAACGATGCCACGAACATCCACCAGAACGGATAGGCGAAGAAGACCGCGACCGCCGATGCCAGGGCGTAGAGGCCGATTTGTGCCAGGAGCTTCCTCATCGCGCCTCTCCCCTTTCACCAAGCCAGAGCACGGCGGCCGCGAGGACGAAGACCATCGTGAAGAGGATCGTCGCCATCGCCGTAGCCTCTCCGTAAAGCGCCACGTCGAACTTCGAGTAGGCATAGTAGGACACGAAATTGGTCGCGTAGTTCGGTCCGCCCTTGGTGATGACCACCACCACGGTGAAGGTCTTCAGGAACTGGATCAGGGCGTAGACCGCGTTCACCGCGATGGCGGGTCGCAGCTGGGGAAGAACGACGTAGCGGAAGCGCTGCCACGCATTGGCGCCGTCGATCCGCGCGGCCTCCGTCAGGCCCTGGTCCAGCAGCTGCAGGTTCGTGAGGAAGATCAGGGCGTAGAGCCCGACATTGTGCCAGGCTTCCACGGCCACCAACGTGCCGAAGGCGGTCCAGGGCTGCGTGACGCCTGGAAAGGGCGCGAGGCCGAGGCTCAGCAGCACCGCGTTGAGCGCGCCGAAATTCGTGTTCACGAGCCACTTCCAGGTGATGAAGCCCGCCACGTCCGGGGTGACCACGGGAAGAAAAACCGCGAGCTTGAACAGGGTGCGGCCCCGTCGCAGCAGCGGATGCGCCAGCAGCAGCGCGAGGGCGAGCGCCAGGCCGAGGTTCAGGGCCACGGAAGCAACCGTGAAGAACAGCGTACGCCAGAGCGAGGCAAGGAAGGCGGGATCGCTTAGCACGGAGCGGAAGTTGGCAAGGCCCGCCCATTCCGGCGCGTCGCTCAGCGCGGTTGCGGACCTCGTGAAGGCCACGACGATGCTTTCCCCGATCGGCCACAGGCCGAACAGCGCGGTTAGCGCCGCGAAGGGCAGCAGGAACAGGTAAAGGACGCGGTTGCGCCAGGCGTCGTTCGCGCGACGAAGGAAGATCGGGACAGGGCGGGGCGACGCTCCTGCCGCGGAGGTCGCCAGGGTGGCGGTCGTTGTTTGCGCCGGCACGTGTCAGCCGGCCCGGAGCCGCGCGACTTCCGCGCGCATCTTCACGGCCGTGTCGCGCATGAAGGCATCCCAGTCCGCGGGCGGGCGGCTCACCGCCCCGATCAGCTCGCGGTAATAGGCCTCCCGCAGCTGCGCGTACCAGGGGTAGCGGGCGGACAGGAAGTCGTCGGTCTGCAGGCGCAGGTCGGGCGCCAGGAAGGGACGCATGGAGGGCGTGACACCCGAAGTGTCCAGGTCGTCACGGATCACGCCGCCCATATGCTCCAGCGAGAATTGCTGCGCCTCCCGCGACACGATGAAGCGCACGAAGCGCGCCGCGGCCTCCCGGTTCCGGCTGGCAGTCGGGATCGCCATGCCGCGGACGGAGCCGACGACGAAGGCGCCCGGCTGGTTGCCGAAGGAAGGCCAGGGCAGCACCTGGTAGTCGCCGCGCGGCCCTTCCACGTCCCACTTCGCGACGTTGAGGTTGAGCACGCGGAACATGCCGGCCCGCCCGCCCTCGATGATCTGGTACATGTCGGTGAAGGAATGGTTCACCGTTTCCGGGGACACGACGCGGTATTCCGTGAACATCCGCAGGTACTCGATCGTGGGGCGCGCGACCTCCGGCTGGTCCACCACGATCTCCGCGTTCTCGTTCATCAGCGGATGGGGCGCGCCGGAGCCTAAGACGAAGAGGTCCACCCCCGCGCCGAGCATGGAACTGGCGTTCCCCGCCTGCATCGCGATCCCGAAGGTATCGGCGCGGCCGTTGCCGTCGGGGTCCTCGGCCACGAAGCGGCGGGCGACGCGGATCGTGTCGGCCCAGCTCGTCGGCACAGGCTCGTGCAGGCGCTCCAGCCAGGAGCGCCGGATGCCCCACCCCGCCACGACCCGCTGGAAGGGCACCATGATGGCGCGGCCGTCGAGGCGGGAGGCCGCGAGGTCGCCTTCGGTGATGAAGCGCCGGTCGGCTTCCGGGATCGCGGCGATCACCTCGTCCATCACCATCAGCCGCCGCGTTGCGGTCTGCACGGTGATGATCCGCGTGTTGTCGTTGAACAGGATGTCGGGGCCGGTGTTCGTGTTCAGCGCGGCAATGGATCGGGAGAACCACTGCTCCGTCGGGAAAGACAGGGAACGGATCCGCACGCCGGGGTTCTCGCGCTGGAAGACGTCGGCCATCCGCTCGATCATGCGCACGCCGTCGTCGCCCTTGTCGTGCCAGATCATGAGATCCTGGGCCCGGGCGGCCGTGGTCAGCAGCAGCACCAGCGCAAGAACGCGTGCCAGGAGGCGCATATCCGTCCCTTGTTCGTTTGTTTTCCAGAACGTCGCGCCGGCCGGATTGCCTCGTCAAGGCATTTAGTTCTTATTGCGAAATAACATGGGATTTGCGGTACTTCCGCAGGTCTCGGGAGGACGCAGGCCGGTCATCGGCAGCCCCGTTCGTTTCCGCGACGTCGCGCGCGATGGGGGATCTTCGTGTCCACCGCCTCACAGGACATGACCGGAGTGAAGATGCTGCGGATCGACGACATCGTGGAGCGTGCGGCGGAAACGGTCGCGCGCTGCAACCTCGGCTCCCCCGGCTCCTACCGGCGCTGGGCCGAAGGGGGTGAGCCCGGCGTGAATCCCTACGGCTGCGCGGATGCCGCGAACATCCTCTACACCATCGGCCGCTTCCCGGGAGAGCCGGAGGAACGCGCGGGCTGGGTCGCGGCGCTGCGCGGCCTGCAGGACCCGACGGACGGGCTGTACCGGGAGTCGACGCACCACCCCGTGCACACCACGGCTCATTGCGTTGCCGCGCTGGAACTCTTCGACGCGCGCCCCGAACGCCCGCTGTCCGGCCTGCACCGCTACCTCGCGCCGGATGCGCTCCACAGCTACCTGGGCAAGCTGGAATGGCGCAGCAATCCCTGGCGTGCCTCCCACCAGGGTGCCGGCCTCTACGCCGCCCTCGTCGTCGCGGGCGAGGCATCGCCGGATTGGGAGGAAGCCTATTTCAGCTGGTTCGCCGGGCAAGCGGATCCGGCCACCGGCCTGTGGCGGCGCGGGCAGGTCGCGCCCGTGCCGCATAACGGCGTCGCCACGCTGATGCCGCACCTCGCAGGCACCTTCCACTACCTCTTCAACCACGAGTACGCGCGCCGGCCGCTGCCCTTCCCCGCCTCCCTCGTGGACACCTGCCTCGCGGTTCGGGCGGAGGGCGCCTTTCCCCTCGCGCGTCGCGTCGGCTTCGCCGAGGTCGATTGGGTGTATTGCCTCAACCGCGCCCTGCGGCAGTCGCACCACCGTGCCACGGCGTGCCGCGCTGCCCTTGAGGCCTTCACGGAGGAGTATGTCGGCTTCCTCCGCACGCCCGAGGCGGATGAGGGGCTGCTGGACCTGCACCAATGTTTCGGCGTGCTCTGCGCCCTGGCTGAACTGCAGGCGGCGCTGCCGGGGATGGTGCGCACGGCGGTGCCGCTGCGCCTGGTCCTGGATCGCCGGCCCTTTATCTGACGTCGCGTCGCCGCCGCTGCCAGAGCCGCAGTTCTTGGTCACCGCGACCGGCGCGATGACGAGGCCGAGGGCTGCAACAGGTCGATGCCAAGCCCTGCGCCCGCACTTCGGAGGGGCAGAGGGTCAGGGCAGAGGGTCGGGGCAGAGGGTCGGCGCTGACGGACAAGCGCCTGCCGCTGCGAACCCCAGGCTTCCACGGTGAGAGCCGCGTTGACCAGCCTGCGGGTGTAATCCTCACGCGGCGAGGAGATGGTCAGTTCGGTGTTGCCGCTCTCCACGATGCGGCCCTTCCGCATGACCATGACCTGGTGGCAGATCGCCCGGACGACCTTCAGGTCGTGGCTGATGAAGAGGTAGGCCGTGCCATGGCGCAGCCATGCTTGGGCGCAGCTATCGCGGGTAAGGACTGCCTCTGTGCCGGCCGACGCGACCTGCGCCACATTGGGCGCCGGATCACGTCCGAGCGGTGTTTACCAAACACAACCCTGGGTCGGTTGAGGTTTTTTGGAGACATCAGATAAATATTGAGACGGCGCCGGAAGCGGTGCCGCCCGAGGGGACGCGTTCGTCATGGCACTGCAGTTCGTCTTTCGCGCGACCAACAGCTGGACTGGAGGGTTCCAGGGCCAGATCACCGTGACCAACAACGGCAGCAGCGCGGTGAACAGCTGGGCCTTCAACCTCGCGGCTTCCTGGACCATCAGCTCCGTCTGGGACGCGGTGGAAACCGTGGCAGCCGACGGCACGGTCACCCTGAGCAACGCCAGCTATGACGGCACCATCTCGCCGGGCGGCAGCGTCACGCTGGGCTTCACCGCCAACGGCACGCCCGAGGCGCCGGGCTTCACGGCGCTGGACGCGGGTGGCGGTGGCACCGTCACCGGGCCGGACCTGCCGTCGCTGTCCGTCAGCGATGCCGTGCTGGTGGAAGGCAATTCCGGCACCCAACCCATGACCTTCACCGCGACGCTGTCCCACGCTTCCGACAGCCCCGTCTTCGTCCACTGGGCCACGGTTGACGGTACCGCCACGGCGGGATCGGACTACACGGCGACGGGAGGCGACATCGTCTTCGCCCCCGGCCAGACCAGCGTGAACTTCCAGGTTCCCGTGCTCGGCGACACGGCGACGGAGCCTAACGAGAATTTCTCGGTGGTGCTGACGAACCCGAGCGGCGCGACGCTGGCCGATGCCACCGGCACCGGCACGATCCGCGGGGACGACGGCGTCACGACGAGTGCCGGCGGCTTCCTGTCCACCCAGGGCAACGAGATCGTGGACGCGGCGGGCAATGCGGTGCGCCTGTCCGCCGTCAACTGGTTCGGCTTCGAGACCTCGCGCGGCGCGCCGGACGGGCTGAACGTCCGCAACTGGCACGACATGATGGACCAGATGGTGTCGTTGGGTTTCAACGCCATCCGCCTGCCCTTCTCTTCCGAGCTGCTCGACACCAACCTCCAGCCCACGGGCATCAACTACAGCCTGAACCCCGATCTCGCCGGCCTGTCCGGCCTCGCGCTGATGGACAAGATCGTCGATTACGCCGAACAGATCGGGCTGAAGATCATCCTCGACCACCACCGCTCCGCGGCGGGCGACGGGCCGAACGGCAACGGCCTGTGGTACGACAACGGCTATACCGAGGCTGGCTGGATCAACGACTGGAAGATGCTGGCGCAGCACTACGCCGGCAACACCGCGGTGATCGGCGCGGACCTGCAGAACGAGCCGCATGGCAACGCCACCTGGGGCGACGGCACCGCCACCGACTGGGCCGCGGCGGCCGAGCGCGCCGGCGATGCCATCCAGTCCGTCAATCCGAACTGGCTGATCATCGTCGAGGGCATCGAGAAGTATAACGGTGACTACTACTGGTGGGGCGGCAACCTCGAGGGCGCGGCCACCCACCCGGTGGAACTCGATGTCGCCAACAAGCTCGTCTACTCGGCGCACGATTACCCGAACTCGGTCTACGCGCAGCCCTGGTTCAGCGGCTCCAACCTCGAGACCAGCCTGCCCTCGGTGTTCAACGAGCACTGGGCCTACCTGTCCTCGGAAGGCATCGCGCCGGTGCTGCTCGGCGAGTTCGGCTCCAAGCTGAGCGATCCCAAGGATCTCGCCTGGCTCGACGCGCTAACCGCCACGCTGCAGGGCGACTTCAACAACGACGGCACCGTGGATGCCGGCGCGCCGGCCGCCGGCCTGTCCTGGGCCTGGTGGTCCTGGAATCCCAACTCCGGCGACACCGGCGGCATCCTGCAGGACGACTGGACAACGCCGGTGCAGGCGAAGCTGGACGCGCTGAAGGATATCCAGGGCGGGTTGATCGGCAACGACGGCGGTTCCGCCACGCCGGTCACCGGCACGGACACCAACGACACGCTCCATGCCGGGGATGGCGGCAACCATCTGGACGGCGCCGGGGGGGACGACCTGCTGATCGGCGGGGCCGGGGCCGACACGCTGCTGGGCGGTGCGGGGTCCGACACGCTGCAGGGCGGCGGCGGCAACGACGTGCTCGACGGCGGTGCCGGCAACGACACGATCGACGGCGGCGCGGGCCACGATGTCGTGCCGGCCGGTCTGGAAGGTCGGCGCGCCGTGAGCTTCGCCGCCGGATCGGGCGGCACGTCGCTGTTCACCCATGCCGACGGTTCGGTGGACACCCTGAGCAACGTCGAGGTCGTCTCCTTCGTGGACGGGCGCGAGGTCTTCGACCCCTCCGACCCGGCGGCACAGGTCGTGCGCCTGTACCAGGCCGCGCTCGATCGGCAGCCTGAGCAGGGCGGCCTCAACTACTGGATCGATCAGATCCAGCACGGTACACCGCTCTCGGCGCTCGCCGACTTCTTCGCGACGTCCGGTGAGTTCACCGCCCGCTTCGGCACGGGCCTCAGCAACGCGGGCTTCGTCACGAAGATCTACGAGAACGTGCTGGGACGTGCGCCGGACGCCGGCGGGCTGAGCTTCTGGACGGGGCAGCTCGACGGTGGCTCCGACCGCGGGCAGGTGCTGGCCAGCATCTCGGAAAGCGATGAGAACCGGAGTGCCACCGCCTCGGTCGTGTCCGCCGGGATCTGGGACCTTTCGGAGACCGCGGCCCAGGTGGCGCGCCTTTACGATACCGCTCTCGGGCGCCTGCCGGACGCGGGCGGGCTCAGCTACTGGCGCGGTGCCATCGACTCCGGCACGGCCCAGCTCACCGATCTGGCCACTGCCTTCGTGAACTCGCAGGAGTTCCAGGCAACCTACGGTTCCCTGTCCAACCGCGCCTTCGTCGAGCAGGTCTACCAGAACACCCTGGACCGTGCCGGCGATGCGGGTGGCGTGGACTACTGGACCCATCTGCTCGACAGTGGGGCTGCCGGCCGCAGCGCGGTGGTGATCGGCTTCTCCGAAAGTGCCGAGCACGAGGCACTGACCGCCCCCAACATCATGAGCGAGAACGCGGCGCAGTTCGGGATCCTGTTCGCCTGAGCGACGCGGAAGGACCTGTCCTCCGGCGGCCGCGAAGCCATCCGCGGCCGTGCTGCGGGTCCGGCCTTCATGATGCGCGGTGCTGCCTCCCGCACCCGAAAGCCCTCGGTGAACCCCCGTGCTACCTCGGCCGCATCGTCCTGCCTGCTAGTCCGGCCGGGGTGCCGGCCACGTCGCCGCGGCGGGAGGCGGCGCGGCCTGACCGTGAGGTCTAGCGGACCTCCGGCACCTTGACCCAGACCCAGGCGAGGTTGATCGCGAGCAGGAGCGCGGTGATCAGGAACACCCAGTGCAGCCCCAGCGTGGCCGCGATCGCCCCGCCCGAGAGCGGACCCAGCGACGAGCCCAGGAACATGGCCGAGGCGGTGACGCCGTAGACCAGGCCGCGATCCCCGGCCGGGGCCAGCCGACCCACCAGCGCGTTGGCCGTGGGCAGGATGCCGCCCACGAAAAGGCCCAGCGCGAAGCGCGCCGCGACGAAGCTCCAGTAGTCCGGAACAAAGGCTTGCGGCGCGCTGGCCAGCGCCGCGCCGGTGAGCGAGATCAGCAGCACCCGGCGATAGCCCAGCGTGTCAGACCGGCGCCCGAGAAAGGGCGAGGCGATGAGGTCCGCGAGGCCGGTCACCGAGAAGGCGAGGCCACCCAGCGTCGCCAGCGCGCCCACGGGGCCCACGAGCTCCTCCACGTAGAGCGTCACCACTGGCTGCACCGCCTGTACGCCGAACTGCGCCAGCAGCAGCACCACGAAGAGCGGCATCAGCCCGGGCGCGCGCGCCAGCACCGCGAAGCTCTGGAAGATCGTGGCCTTGGCCGCCGTGGGCTTGGGCGCGGTGAAGCGTTCGCGCACCAGCACGAGCGTGAGCACGCCGCACAGCACGCAGATGGCGGCGGTGAACACGAAGGGCGCGCGATAGGAGCCGGTGGTGTCCGCGATAAGGCCGCCCAGCAGCGGCCCGATCAGCGTGCCGACGAGCTGCCCGGTGCTGAGCCAGCCCAGCGAGTAGCCCAGACGCCGCGCCGGCACCTGGCTCGCCACCAGCGAGATCGCCGCCGCGTTGAAGCCCGCGAAGATCCCCATCAGGCCGCGCAGCCCCAGGAACTGCCACACGTTGGCCGCCAAGCTCATCAACCCGATAAACAGGGAGATGGCGAAGCAGGAGCGCAGCACCATCAGCTTGCGACCCCGGCGATCCGCCACCCGGCCCCAGAGCGGCGAGGCGAAGGTGGCCACCAGCGGGGTCACCGCGGCCAGGATGCCGGACCACAGGTTGATCTGCGATGCGCCCTGGACGCCCAGTTCCGGCAGAAACAGCGGCATCACCGGGCTGAGCACGGTGAAGCCGATGTTCATGCCGACCTGGATGCCCATCATGATGAACAGGGTGCGCTGCCAGTCGGGGGCGGCGGCCATCTCGGCGACGGAGTCCGGGGCGGGAGGCTGCGGGGAATCCGTCCGCTCGGCATCGGGAGTCATCGCTGCCATTCCGCCCGAGGCTGGGCAAAAGTAAAGCCGCGGACCGGCGCGAAACGTTCGCGGGAGATAATCGGGCCCGCCACCGGACCGCCCCGGTGTTCCTGCCCGGTGTTCCCGCCCGGTGTTCCCGCCCCGGCGCTGGCGTCATTGCCGGCGCCGCTGTCGGGTGCGCCGGCACCGTTGGCCCTGCCGCCGCGGCGTTTCAAACGCGGCGGTAGTCCAGCCCGCGCGCCAGCCAGCACCCGACGCGCAGGTCCCGCACCGCCCCGGTGCCGTCGCGTCGCGCCGCGATGGTCCAATCGCCCGGGGGCGCAAAGTCCAGGGCGCGGGGGCAGGGCATGCGCCAGATGTCGGTGCGCTCACCGTCCCCGCGCCCGCCGGCTCCGCCCAGTGGGATCAGCGGCTGCATCATGCCGCCGCCGAGTTCGCCCGACGGGGCGGCGTAGAGCACGCCGCCGGCCTCCTCGATGTGCAGCGTCGCGTCCAGCTCGGCGCAGTGGTAGCGGCCCGCCAAGCCCTGGGGAACGGGGGCCTCCGGCAGCGGCAGGAGCGTGCTGCGGAGATTGTCGTTGGGACGTTCCAGCCACAGGACCCCGTCCTCCTCGCGCAGCCGGTTCGAGGCACCGGCCGCGCTGCCGTCGGGCTGGGGTGCGAGGGTTTCGAAGCCGCTGCCCAGGTCGATGCGAAGCCGGTCCTGCGCGTCACGGGACAGGCGGATGCCCAGCCCCATCTCACCGTCCTCGAACGCGCCCTGCCAGTGTGACGGCAGGGCAGGGAGGTCCGCCCCGGCGTCGCCGGACGCGGGCTCGTCCAGCGCGGCGCGCAAGAGGTCCAGCGCCGCGGCGCGGGGGTCGGCCATGTGGTTGAACAGCACCACCACCGACAGCCGCTCGGCCGGGAGGTTGCAGCGGAAGGAGCGCCAGCCGCGCAATCCCCCGGCATGAGCCGTGGCGGCGCGCCCCAGGACCGTCGGCCGCCCCAGGCCGAAGCCGTAGCCAGCCGGGGTGCCGTCGCGGAAGCGGTTGGGGGTGCCGAGGCGCCGGTACAGCCCGCCGTCCTCGTCGCGCGTGGCGTCGATGAAGCGCTCCCAGGCGATCATGTCGTCCAGCGTGGCGGCGAGGCCGGCATCGCCGGTCCAGTGGATGCGGTTCACCGCCGGGCGGAAGCCCGCTTCCACCGAGCCCTCGTAGCCCACCGTGCCGCCCGCCACGGCGGAGGTGTCGGGATTGAGGACCGCGTCCTCCATGCCGGCGCGGTCGAAGACGTGCTGCCGCAGCAGCGCGTCGAAGGGTTGGCCGGTTTCCCCTTCGAGGATGTCGCTGAGGATGCGGAAGTTCTGGTTGCAATAGGAGGAGCGCGTGCCGGGCGCGAAGTGGAGCGAGCGGGTGCGCCCGATCAGCCGCTTCGCCTCCGCCGGGCCGAAGGGCGCCTCGGCCGGGGAACCGCAGAGCATGGCCGTCGCCCAGTAGTCGCGCAGGCCCGACTGGTTGTTGGCGAGGTCGAGGATGCCCAGCCTCTCCCCTTCCAGCCGCGGCAGGTGGTCGCGAACCCGGTCGTCCAGCACGGTCGGGTCGGGAAAGCGGTCCAGCAGCACCGAACAGGTGAACTGCTTGGTGATGGAGCAGATCAGCGCGTGGGTCCGTGGCGTGAAAGGAATGCGCCGTTCCGCATCGGCCCAACCCCAGGCGTGGCGCAGAAGGACCTCGCCCCGGTGCACCACGGCCACCGCGCCGCCGGGGCCGGGATAGCGCCCGGGCAGCGCGGCCAGCGCGGCTTCGAGGCGCGCCAGGGGAAGTGGCGGGGTAGGGCGTTCGGCATGGCTCATGCCCAGCAGGCTAGAGCATGTTCCGCTGTTCCGCCCAGGCCGGGCCGGGCGGCGTCTTGGAAGCGGCGGGTGCCGCGGCCCCTTGCCGGACAGAGACTTCGCGCCCCCGCTGCCCCGTGTCGTTTCGCGGGCGAGGACCGGCCCTGACGGACCCGCCCCGCCGGTCGTCAGGCGACCTCGGGCAGCCGGTCGATCAGCTTGTCCAGCGTGATCGGGTAGTCGCGCACGCGGATGCCGGTGGCGTTGTAGATGGCGTTGGCCACCGCACCGCCCACGCCGCACAGCCCGAGCTCGCCCACGCCCTTGGCCTTCATGGGCGAGGACATCGGATCGGTCTCATCCAGGAACACGACTTCCTGGTGCGGGATGTCGGCATGCACCGGCACCTCGTAGCTGGCGAGGTCGTGGTTCACGAAGAAGCCGCGCCGCGTGTCCACCGACAACGCCTCCATCAGCGCGCCGCCGACGCCCATGGTCATCGCGCCGATCACCTGTGAACGCGCCGACTTGGGGTTGAGGATGCGCCCGGCGGCGCAGACCGACAGCATCCGCCGCACCCGGACCTCGCCGGTGGCGGCGTCCACCGCCACCTCGACGAAGTGGCCGGCGAAGGTGGACTGCTGTTCCTTCTTGGCAAGGTCGCCGTACTCGATGGCATCCTCCGCCACCATGCCCTCCGCGCCCGCGGCCTCGCCCAGCGGCACGCTGCGGTTGCCGGCGCGGACCTGTCCGTCCTCGAACACCGCATCCGCCGAGTTGAAGCCGAGCTTCTGCGCCACCTCGTCGCGCAGCTTCACGCAGGCAGCGTAAACGCCGGCGGTGGAGTTGTTGGCGCCCCACTGACCACCCGAGCCGGCCGAGGCGGGGAAGTCGCTGTCACCCAGGCGCACCACCACCTTCTCGATCGGCACGCCCATCATCTCGGCGGCCGTCTGCGCGATGATGGTGTAGGTGCCGGTGCCGATGTCGGTCATGTCGGTTTCCACCGTGACCACGCCCTGCG
Organism: Roseomonas elaeocarpi; assembly: GCF_042433915.1. Taxonomy (NCBI): domain Bacteria; kingdom Pseudomonadati; phylum Pseudomonadota; class Alphaproteobacteria; order Acetobacterales; family Roseomonadaceae; genus Roseomonas; species Roseomonas elaeocarpi. The sequence continues at coordinate 419,171 of NZ_JBHLUN010000001.1, forward strand.
CGTCGAGCTTCACGCGGGCGCCGGACTTCTGCAGCAGGTTGTTGCGGAAGCCCGCCGCCACGCCGATGCCCACCAGCCAGCGGCCTTCGCGCCGGGTGCCGGGCCTGGCATTGCGCTTGTCCCAGCCGAAGCGTTCCGCCCCTTCGCGCAGGCAGCGGATGAGCTGGCGCTGCGAGAAGGGCCGCTCGGGATGCTCGGGGTCGACCTGGGTGTCGTTAAGGACGCGGAACTCGATCGGGTCGAGGTTCAGCTTCTCGGCCATCTCGTCGATCGCGATCTCGAGTGCCATCAAGCCCGGCGCCTCGCCCGGGGCGCGCATGGCGTTGCCCTCGGGCAGGTCCATCTCGGCCAGGCGCATCGCGGTGAGGCGGTTGGCGCCGGCGTAGAGCAGCTTGGTCTGCGACACCGCGGTTTCGGGCTGGCCGCCGGGCTGGTCGCCCGAGGTGCTTTCATGCGCGATGGCGGTGATCTTCCCGTCACGACCGGCACCGATGCGGATGCGCTGGATGGTGGCCGGACGGTGGGTGGTGTTGTTGGCCATGATGGGCCGCGTCAGCGCGACCTTCACCGGCCGTCCCACCGCCTTCGCGCCCAGCGCCGCCAGCACGGCGTCGGCGCGCAGGAACAGCTTGCCGCCGAATCCGCCGCCGACATAGGGGCTGTCGAGGCGCACCTTCTCGGCCGGGATGCCCAGCGTGATGCCGAGGTCGCGCTTGCCCCAGGCGATCATCTGGTTCGAGGTCCACACCGTCACGTGGTCACCGTCCCAGCGCGCGACGGAGGCGTGGGGCTCCATCATCGCGTGGCTCTCGTCGGGCGTGGTGTAGGTCTCGTCGAGCTTCACCGGAGCCTGGGCGAAGGCTTCCTCGAAGTTGCCGGTGCGGTCCTCGGGCGGGCCGCCGCTGCCCTCGCCGCTGTCGCCGGGAACGGGCGGCGCGCTGGGCGCCAGGACCGCGAGGTCGAAGCGGCCACCTCCTTCCGGCGCGTAGTCCACGCGCAGCAGCGAGGTCGCGTCGCGCGCCTGCTCAAAGGTTTCGGCGACCACGAGGGCGATCGCCTGGTGGTAGTGCTGGATCACCGGCCCGCCGAACAGCGCGGCGGTGTTGGTCTTACCCTTGGGCAACTGCGGCATGTCGAGCGTGGTGATCACCGACAGGACGCCCGGCGCCGCCTTGGCCGCGGCGGTGTCGATGGCGGCCACGCGGCCCTTGGCAATGCCGGCGCCCAGGATGAAGCCGTAGGCCGCATCGGGTGCCACGTCGTGCCGCTCATAGGCGTAGGGGGCCGTGCCGGTGGTCTTGAAGCGGCCGTCGATGCGGTCGTGCGGCTGGCCGACGACGCGCATGCGGTCGATCGGATTGGTGGTGGCGGGGGTGTCGAACTTCATGGCGCTCAGCTCCTCGCCTCGGCCAGGGCCACGCCGAGGGCGCGTTCCACCAGCGGGATCTTGAAGGCGTTCTCGTCCGTGGGCTTGGCGCCCGCCAGGATCGCCGCGGTGCCGGGCCTGGCGCCGCGCTTTACCTCGGCCTCGGCGGCCTCCACGCGCCAGGGCTTGTGGGCGACGCCGCCCACCGCCACGCGGGCGCTGCCATCGGGCTGCACCACGCTGGCCACCGAGATCAACGCGAAGGCGTAGGACGCACGGTCGCGCACCTTGCGGTAGCTCTGCGCGCCGCCGACCGGCGGGGGCAGCGTGACGGCGGTGATGAACTCACCGGTTTCCAGCGCGGTCTCGATGTGCGGCGTGTCGCCGGGCAGGCGGTGGAACTCCGCGATCGGAATGGCGCGCGTGGTGCCGTCGGCCTTCACCGTTTCCACGGTGGCGTCGAGCACGCGCATGGCCACCGCCATGTCGGAGGGGTGGGTGGCGATGCAGTGCTCGCTCGCGCCGATCACGGCCAGGCCGCGGGTGGAGCCGCCGATCGCCGAGCAGCCCGAGCCCGGCGTGCGCTTGTTGCAGGGCTGCGCGGTGTCGTAGAAATACGGGCAGCGCGTGCGCTGCAGCAGGTTGCCAGCCGTGGTCGCCTTGTTGCGCAGCTGCCCGGAGGCACCCGCCAGCAGGGCGCGGCTCAGCACGGCGTAGTCGCGCCGCACCCGCGGGTCGGCCGCGAGGTCAGCGTTGAGCACCAGCGCGCCGATGCGCAGCCCGCCTTCGGGCGTCGGCTCGATCTTGTTGAGGCCCAGGCCGTTGACGTCGATCAGCTGCGTTGGCGTTTCGATCTGCAGCTTCATCAGGTCGAGCAGGTTGGTGCCGCCCGCGATGAAGCGCGCCTCGGGGTTGCGCGCGGCCGCGGCCGCGGCGGCCGCCGGCGTCGTGGCGCGCTCGTAGGTGAAGGCTTTCATGCCGCGCTCCCCGCCACTTCGGTGATGGCCTCGACGATGTTGGAGTAGGCGCCGCAGCGGCAGATGTTGCCGCTCATGCGTTCGCGGATCTCTTCGGGCGTGGCGCGGACCTCGCCGTTCAGGTCGGCGGTCACGTGGCTGGGCATGCCGGCCTCGATCTCCCGCAGCACGCCGACCGAGGAACAGATCTGCCCCGGCGTGCAGTAGCCGCACTGATAGCCGTCGTGCTTCACGAAGGCCGCCTGCATCGGGTGGAGATGCTCGGGCGTGCCCAGGCCCTCGATGGTGGTGATCTCGTCATCCTGATGCATCACTGCGAGCGTCAGGCAGGTGTTGATGCGCCGCCCGTTCACCAGCGCCGTGCAGGCGCCGCACTGGCCGTGGTCGCAGCCCTTCTTGGTGCCGCTCAGGTGCAGGTGCTCGCGCAGGGCGTCGAGCAGCGAAGTGCGCGTGTCGATCTCGAGATCGCGCCGAGCGCCGTTGACGTTGAGAGAAATCTTCATCTGGTTTGCCTGTGCTGGGGCCGTTGCCGGCGCGGCGGGCGGGGGCATCGGGGCGCTGCGGGCGAACTGCGGCTGGACGGTCAGCACGGTGGCGGTGCCGCCCAGAAGGAGACGCCGCGACAACCCCGTTTGATCGGAAGGTGTCATGGTCTGCTCTGGCTGGAAGTCCGGTACAGAACGGTACGTGACCGCCGGGGGTTGCCGCAACGACTCTCTTCGCGAGTCGTTCGCATCCGGCGCATCGTGCCCACGTCACCTTGGCCGGCGCTCGCGGCCGGTGCGGCGCGGATCCGGACCGACCCGCAGGCTCAGCCTGACCCGTTCGTTCCGCGGCGCCGCATCGTCTCGTGATCTGCCGGAGGCTGGCCGGGACGAGGGCCGGGGATCAAAGGGGCAGCGCTGAAGGCAGCGCTGCCCATCCCTGGTTCGGGGCGTCCGAGATCAGCCGGTGGCGGCGGCGGGCTGCGGCGCGGCGTTTCGTGCTTCAGCCGCCAGCAAGGTTTCCAGCGTCCGCGCCGCAACGTGCAGCGCGCCTTCGTCGCCGCTGACCATCAGCGTCGTCACCGTGCCGTCGATCAGCAGCATCAGCTGCCGGGCGAAGTCTTCCGGCGCCGCGAAGCCCGCGTCTTGAACCAGGCCGGTCAGGAATTTGCGGCAGGCGTCGTGATGCTCCGCGGTCAGGGCGCGCAGCCCGGGATCGCCCTTGGTGTGCTCGGCCACGGCATTGATGAAGGCGCAACCGTAGAATCGTCCGCCACCGAACCATTCGCCCAGCGCGGGGATGATCGCGCGCAGCCGCCCCAGCGGCGTGTCCGAGGCGGCGATCACCCGCTCCGCGAAATCCCGGCGCCAGTCTTCGCCTTCCTGGCGCAGCGCCGCGCGGATCAGTGCCTCCTTGGAGCCGAAACGGGTGTAGAGCGTCATCTTGGAGGCGCCGGCCGTGGAAAGGATGCGGTCCACCCCGGTGGCGTGAATCCCGTCGCGACAGAACAACTCTCGCGCCACGGTGATGATCCGCTCGTGCGGCGCGGCGCTGGTGTCGGGAAGGAGCACGGCGCTCCCGGTCTTCGGCACGGCAGGTTACTCCCAATCCTCGTGGGCGCCGTGCCCGGTCGGGCGCGCCATCAAGGCGTCACACCCTGTCTGGCAGGCATCCGGGCTTTGCCACATGCAGGTGCCCATCCGCCATCATGCCGCATCGGGGGCAGATCAGCGAGAGAGCTGTGCGTTTTCAAGGTCGCAAAGCCGTGTGCTTTATTTTGATGATCTATACAGAACGGTATGTCCGGCGCGCCCTCTCATCCTGTGCTGGTGGAGTTGCGGGATGATGGCTCCCCGCCATGCGGGGCAGCGCAAAGTGGGCGGCGGGTCGTTCCTCACCCCATCCTGCAGGCGGAAAGGGGTAGGCTGCGAAAGCAGGGCCGCGCCGCCGGTCCGACGGCAGTGGGCGCTTCGCGAGCCGGAACGACCCGGCGCCATGGTGGGCGCCATGGTGTAGGTGCGAGGCCGCAACGCGGCGGCAGGGGGTGCAAGACATCTGCCGCGATGGCCTAGTTGAACCCGGCGCTGCACAGCGGGGACATGCGGGTGGTACAGGCACTGGAACTCGGGCTCGATACGTTCGGCGACGTCACGGCCGACGATGCTTCGGGCGGCAGCGCTGCCGGGGCAGCCGAAGCTATCCCCACCCCGCACGCCCAGGTCATCCGCGACGTGGTGGCCGAGGCGGTGCTGGCGGACGAGGTCGGCGTGGACGTGTTCGGCCTGGGCGAGCACCACCGGGCCGACTACGCCGTGTCGGCACCCGAGGTGGTGCTGGGTGCCATTGCCGGGCAGACGCGCCGGATGCGGCTGGGCACGGCGGTGACGGTGCTGAGCTCGGACGATCCGGTGCGTGTGTTCCAGCGCTTCTCCACGCTCGATGCCCTGTCGGGCGGCCGGGCGGAGGTGATCCTGGGGCGCGGCTCCTTCACGGAGTCCTTCCCCCTCTTCGGCTACGAGCTACGCGACTACGAGCGGCTGTTCGAGGAGAAGCTGGAGCTGTTCTCGCTCTTGCGGAAAGGCGGGCCGGTCACCTGGCAGGGCAGCACCCGCGCGGCGCTGGAAGCGCAGCCCGTCTTCCCGCCGGTGGAGAACGGCGCCTTGCGCACCTGGATCGGTGCCGGCGGCTCCCCGGAATCGGTGGTCCGCGCCGCGCATTACGACCTGCCGCTGATGCTGGCGATCATCGGCGGCGATCCGGCACGCTTCCGCCAGCACGTCGAACTGCACGAGCGCGCCTACCGGCACTACGAGCGCACGCCGCAGCCGATCGGGGTCCACTCACCGGGCCACGTCGCGGACACCGACGCGGAGGCGCGCGAGGCCCTCTGGCCCGCCTACAAGCAGCACCATGACCAGATCGGCTCCGAGCGCGGCTGGCCGCCGATGCAGCGCGCGGATTTCGAGCGGGAGTGCGACCGCGGCTCGCTCTACGTCGGCGCCCCCGACACGGTGGCCCGCAAGATCGCGGCGACGGTGCGCACGCTCGGCCTCGCGCGCTTCGACCTGAAGTACAGCCACGGCCGGCTGAGCCACGCGCGGATGATGCGGGGCATCGAACTCTACGGGCGGCGGGTCATTCCGATGGTGCGGGAGCTGCTGGCGGAGGGTTGACCGGGCGCGGGCCGTGGCCAGGGGAGAGAAGGAATTCTCTCCCCCGGACCCCCACTCATCTTTTTTCGGGACGCTGCCGCGTGGCGGTGGGAGCCGGTCGCGGAACGGCCGGCACAGGTTCTACCCGAGATTAGAAAAACATGTTGTCAGCGCCGGCTGACAGGTCCCTCGCTCCGGCTCGGTGAGCCGGAGCGCACCGCCCTGGCCACGTTCCCGCGGCAGCGTCTCAAACAAAGATGAGGGCGGAGGGGTCCGGGGAGGGGGAGAATTCCTTCTCCCCCTCCCCGGGGCCTGCAGCGCTCAACCAGCGCTGTCGCGCCTCAGCCCTGCTCGCCCAGCGAGGCGCGGAAGCGCGCGAAGCCTTCCGCGTCGGCGAAGGCCTTCTGAGTCCCAGGGCGGGTGATGGAATCCGCGGCATAGGCGGCGCCCTGGCGCATCGCCGCCGCCACGTCGTGCGAACGGACGTAGTGCTGCGCGAAGGCGCCGATAAAGGCGTCGCCGGCGCCGCTGGTGTCGTGCGGCCGCACGGGCACGGAAGGAATGTGGACGGTGGGGGCGCTGCTCACCAGGAGGGCGCCCTCGGCACCCAGCGTCACGATCACGGTGCGGATACCGCGAGACACCAGGCTGCGGGCCGCGGCCTCCGCCTGCTCCCGCGTGTCGGCCGGCATGCCGGTCAGGATGGTGAGCTCGGTCTGGTTGGGAACCAGGAAGGTGGCCTGAAGGATGCGCTCCACATCGAGCTCTGGCACCGCCGGCGCAGGGTTGAGCAGCACCTCGATGCCTTCGCGCGCCGCCCAGGCGACGGTGTAGTAGATGGTTTCCAACGGGATCTCGAGCTGGAGTAGGATCAGCCCACATTCCCGCAGGTCGGCCGCGGCCTCGTCCACGTCGGCGGGCAGCAGGTGGTCGTTGGCGCCCTTGACGATCAGGATGCGGTTCTCGCCCGAAGGGTCCACGAAGATCGGCGCGACGCCGCTCTGCGTGCCCGGTACCGGGCGGACATGGCGCGCGTCGATGCCGACGGAGCGGAAGTTCTTGATCGTGCCTTCACCGAACAGGTCCTCGCCCACGCGGCTGACCAGCATGACGTCGGCGCCCAGGCGCGCGGCGGCAACGGCCTGGTTGGCGCCCTTGCCGCCGTGGCCCATGGAGAAGGAGGGTGCGGCCAGCGTTTCGCCGGCCTCGGGCATCCGGTCGGTATAGGTCACGAGGTCGACCATGTTGCTGCCGACCACGCCGATGCGCGTTTTCATGCGGCTCGTTCTCCCAGTGCGGCGATCTCCGCGGCCGTTCGCGTCATGGCATCCTGATCGAGGTATCCGGCGCGCAGCGTGAACGCCGCGCGCCCGTGCGGCGGCAGCACCCGGACGTTGCCCTTGCGTTTCTCCGCCGCGTAGCCCTCGGGTTCGCAGGTCGAGGGCAGGGCAAAGGCGGCAACCTTCTGGTCCGGGTCGTTCAGCACCCAGCGCACCGTGTGCGGAAAGCTCGCCGGCGCGTAGCGCATCGCGAAGCCGTCGCCGCCCGGCCGTTGCAGCGCGAGCGTCGTGTCACCCGCCGCGTCGGTGTCGAGGCCGCGCAGGTAGAAGACCTGCTCCGGATCGTAGAGCGCGGGTTCGTGCAGGACCTCCATGCGGGCCGGGTCCCCGGCCAGCGCGTCGATCAGCGCGAGGTAGTCGGGGTTGGGCTCGACATGCGCGGGCACGGCGCGGCGTACCGCGGTGCGATCAGGCGTGAAGGGCGCGGGCTGGAGGAAGCGCCCGTCGGCCACGAAGCGGAAGTTCACGTGGCACATGTACATCAGCTCCATCGGCTTGCCGGAGCGGTTCTCCACCGCGAGGCCGATGTCGAAGAGCGTGCTGCCCGGCCGCAGCGTGACCGAGGGCTGCGCCAGGTAGTGCGCGCCGAAACCCATCACGTGATCGCGGGCGCTGACCACGCGCAGGCTGGGGCCTTCCGCGTCCTCATCCAGTTCGAGCCAGGCGTGGTCCATCGCGGCGCAGGGGAACTCGCCATGCGCCGGGTGGGTGTCCTCCGCGGCAGGGACGCCGTTGCGCAGGATGCCGCTGTGGAAGGCGAAGCAGCCATAGGTCTCGGCGATGGTGGTGGCCGGGCGGGGGGCGTCGAAGCCGCTCTCCATCGCGAGCTCCACGCCGTCGAAGCGGGCGGACCAGACCATGCCGCCCATCCAGGGCAGCACCACGACCTCACCCCGCGTGTTCGCCAGGCGCAGCGCCGGGATGCCGGTGCGGAAGCGGAACAGCGTGGCCGAGAGTTCACCCACGCGGAGGATTTCGCGCGAGGTCTCATTGGCCAGGCCGGGAAAGAGGGGGATCGTCGCGATCATCAGCGCACCCGGTTCCGCCAGGCGGCGAGCGCGATCGAGAGGAGCAGGAAGCCGCCCCAGATCAGGTCCACCAGGAAGTTCGAGAAGCGCATCATCTGCAGGCCCGAGGACAGCAGCATCAGCGCCACCAGCGCCAGCCCGACGCCCACCACGCTGCCGCGCCCGCCGGCCGGGTTGGTGCCCGCCAGCACCGAGATCAGCACGGCCTGGAGCAGGTAGCTCACGCCGTAGTCCGACTTCGCCGCGTTGGTGCGGCCCGAGAGCAGGATGCCGGCGATGCTGGCGAGCACCCCGGTCAGCACGTAGGAAAAGAACACCGTCCGCCCGGTGCGAAGCCCCGCGAAGGCCGCGGCGCGTGGGTTGGTGCCGATCAGCGCCAGCTCGATGCCGAAGGCGGTGCGGGCCAGGATGAACCACACCGCGGCGCCGGCCAGGAGGAACACGATCAGCGGCACCGCGATGCCGAAGGCCGTGCCGTTGCCGATCTGGCCCCAGAGCGCCGGGAAGCCCACCACCGCCGGCCCGCCGGTCAGCACGAGGCAGATGCCGGTGAAGACCTGGCCCGTGCCGATCGTGGCCAGGATCGGCGTCACGCGGCCGCGCGTCACCAGGAAGCCGTTGATCGCCCCGGCCACGAGGCCGGTGCCCAGCGCGATGCCGATGCCGGAGGCCACCAGGGGCCAAGGCAGGTTCACGAGGTCCGGCCCGCGCGGCGCGCCGACGGAGTGGAAGAACAGCCCGGCCAGGATGCAGCTCAGGTTGGCGATGCCGATCACCGACAGGTCGATGCCGCCGGTCAGCATCGCCACCATCATCGCGATGGCGAGCAGCCCGAGCTCCGGCGCCACGAAGGTGAGGGATTCGAAGACGTAGGGGCGCAGGAACCGGTCCGGGTTCAGCGCCGCCATGCCCGCGAAGATCACCACCGTCAGCAGCAGCAGCTGAAGGAGGTTGGTGTCGAAGCGGCGCAGGCGCTGCGCGAGGGCACTCATGCGGTTGGCTCCCTTCAGGCCAGGCGCTTGCGGTCGCGCCAGGCGGTGGCCGCGGTCGCCGCGATCACGATCAGCCCCACCACGACGCGCTGCCAGGTGGTGTCTACCCCTAAGATGATCAGGCTGTTGGTGATCACCACCAGCGTCAGCCCGCCCAGCACCGTGCCGATCACGCTGCCCCGCCCGCCGAAGATGGAGGCGCCGCCCAGCACCACCGCCGCGATCACGTCGAGCTCCAGCCCTACCATGTCGCGCGGGTTGGCGGTCCAGATCATCGCGCCGTGCAGGAGGCCGGCGAAGCCCGCCAGCGCGCCGGCCAGGCCGTAGATGAAGAAGGTGGTACGGCGGACGTTGAAGCCGACGCGCCGCGCCGCTTCCTCGCCGCCGCCCAGCGCGTAGATGGAGCGGCCCATCATGGTGTGGCGCAGCATCAGGTGCACCAGCACCGCGATGGCGGCGTAGACCAGCACCATGGAGGACAAGCCGGCGGTGGAGCCGTCGCCTTGCGTGACGTGGAGGAACTCGCCGCGGGCGAAGTTGATCAGCAGCGGTGGCATCTGGTCGATGTTGATCTGGCTGGTGCCGACCACGCCCAGGATGAAGCCGCGCACCGCCGTGCCGGTGCCCAGCGTCACGATCAGCGGGATCATCCGGAAGTAGTAGACGAACACCGCGTTCACGAGGCCGAGCCCGGTGCCGATCGCGGTGGCCATCAGGAAGGGCAGCAGCACGCCGTCGAAGCCCCAGGCGATCATCGCCTTGACCGTCAGGTACATGGCGGCGATGGCGAAGGCCGGGAAGCTCACGTCGATGCCGCCCGACAGCATCACCATCATCACCGCCAGCCCCAGGATGCCGGTGATGACCGAGGCGCGCAGCAGGCTGAACAGGTTGGCCGGCTGCCAGAAGACCGGGTTGATCGTGCCGATGACGACCACGGCCACGAGGAGGACGGCGGCCACCATCAGCTCCGGATAACGGCGCAGTGCCAGGGCGAGTCCGCCGGTGGCGGTGGTGGGCGCGGGGGTGCCCGTGGGGGTTCCCGTGGTGGTGCTCATGCCAGGGCTCCCAGCTGCTCGGCCAGCGCGGCCTCGCTCGTGTGTTCCACCGGCGTATCGGACACCACGCGGCCGCGGTGCAGCACCAGGATGCGGTTGCAGTTGTCCACCAGCTCCGGCAGGTCGTCGGAGATCATCAGCACTCCCAGGCCGCGCGCGCGGGCGAGTTCACGGATCTTGCGATGGATGCCGGCCTTGGAGCCGACATCGACGCCCACGGTGGGGCCGTTGAGGATCAAGAGGCGCGGGTCGTTCAGCAGCCAGCGGCCGATCACCACGCGCTGGGCGTTGCCGCCCGAGAGCTGCGTCACCGGCCGGTCGCCGGTGGGCGTGGCGATGGCCATCTCGCGGATCATGCCCGCGGCCTCGCGCGCCGCCTGGCCCCAGCGGATGACGCCGCCCTGGCTGAGCCGCGCATGCGACGTCGCCAGCATGTTGCGGTCGATGGTCTGCGTCAGGAACAGCCCTTCGGTCAGCCGGTCCTCCGGCACGTAGGCGATGCCGTGGCGGATGGCGTCCTGCACGCTGTTCAGCCGCACGGGGCGGCCGTCGATGCGGACCTCGCCCGCGTGGCCGGGCTTCATGCCGAACAGGGCCAGCGCCAGCTCCGTGCGGCCGGAGCCGAGCAGGCCGGAGATGCCCACGATCTCGCCCGGCATCACCCGCAGCGACACGTCGTCGAGCTGCCCGGGAACGGTGAGGTTGGAGACCTCCAGCAGCGGCGCGGCGCCGGGCGTGGCTTCCCAGCGATAGGGTTCGGGCGCGATTTCCTGCCCCGTCATGGCACGGGTGATCGCGGCCTCGTCGAAGTCGCGGATGGGACCGGCGGCCACCACGCGGCCGGAGCGGATCACCGTCAGCCGCTCGCTGATTTCCAGCATCTCGCGCATCTTGTGGGACACGAACAGCACGGCGATGCCGCGGCTCTGGATGTCGCGCACCACGCGGAACAGCGCCTCGACCTCCCGGCCCGTCAGCGCGGTGGTTGGCTCATCCATGATCAGGAGGCGCGGGTCGGACATCAGCGCGCGGGCAATGGCGACCAGTTGCTTGCCGGCGGTGGGCAGGGTTTCCACCGGCGCGTCGAGGTCGAGCTCCACGCCCAGCTTGCGCACCGCTTCCGCCGCGATGCGGCGCACGCGGCCCCAGCGCACCAGCTTGCGGCCTTCCTGCAGCTCGGTGCTCAGCGCCAGGTTCTCGGCCACCGACAGGTTCGGGAAGAGCGAGAAGTCCTGGTAGATCACCTGAACGCCGTGGGCGATGGCGGTGCGGGGCGTCATGCCCTCGACGCGCTGCCCATCGATCAGGACCTCGCCCTGGTCGGGCTGCCACACGCCGGAGATCACCTTGATCAGCGTGGACTTGCCCGAGCCGTTCTCGCCGGCCAGGCAGTGGATCTCGCCCCGACCGATCGCGAGGGACACGTCATCCAGCGCGCGCACGGCGCCGAAGCTCTTGCCGATATGGCGCAGGTCGATCAGCGGAGCGGTCATGCGAACCCGAAACAGTGAAGCCCGAAACAGTAAAGAAGGCCGGGGCGGCGCCTATGCCACCCCGGCCGGAAAAACGCGGCGCCGGCGCCGTGTCAGAAGTTGTACTGCGCCATGTTGTCCTTGGTGACGCCGACCCAGCCCTGGCCCACCAGCACGTTGGGCTTCTTGGCATCGGGCGCCTGCAGGCTGTTGTAGCCCGCCAGCCCGAGGTCGAGGCCTGGCTTGATGTCCTTCTTGGCCAGCGCCATCACCGCCAGGATGTTCATGGCGTAGCCGGCCACCGCCGGGTCCCAGAACTGGATGTAGTTCACGTCGCCGTTGCGCAGGTACTGGCCCGCCACCGAGACCAGCCCGGTGCCCGAGAAGAACAGCTTGCCCTTGAGGTTGCGCTCCGCGATCAGGCGACCCGCACCGGCCGAGGTCGGCATCGGCGCGCCCACGATCCCCTTGAGGTCCGGATAGGCGGTGAGAACTTCCTTGAGCTTGTTGTAGTCGGTGGTGGCGTCGTCGTAGGTCTCGATGCGCCGCGTCACCTCCTGCATCTTGGGGAAGTGCTCCTTCTGGTAGGCGACGGCGCCGTCGATCCATTCCATCTGCGACTGCGAGGTCAGCGAGCCCACGGTGGCGACGTACTTGCCCTCGCCACCCATGTCGCGGCCCAGCACTTCCATCAGCTTGGCGCCGTAGGCGTGGTTGTCGAAGGCCTCGATGTCGTAGTCGATGTTGGTGAGGCCCGACGCCTCGTGGGAAATGACCACGATGCCCTGGTTGCGCGCCTTCTGCAGCACCGGCTCCACCGCCTCGACCGAAAAGGGCACGATGCAGATCGCGTCCACGCCCTGGGCGATCAGGCTTTCCACCAGCTGCACCTGCGCCGCGGCATCGGCCTGGCTGGGGCCCACCATCCAGGTGTCGTGGCCCTGGTCCTTGCCGAACTGGGTGACACCGACCCGCATCCGGTCGAACCAGGCGATGCCGTCCACCTTCACCACGGTGGCGATGGTGCGCTTCTTGCCCGCCTTGGCGTTGATGTCGGCCGACACCTTGCTGGCGTCGACGGCCGCCGAGGCTTGCGCCCAGGCGGGAAGGCCCGTGCCGGTGGCCAGGAGGGCCGCCGCGGAAAGGGCGCCGAAGGAGCGCCTGCTGATACCGGTCATGATCTTGCTTTCCTCCCGATGGTTGCTCAGTAGCCGCTCTTGGCCGCGGGCGCGCCGGTGACCAGCGCCACGCCGGAACTCGCGCCGATGCGGGTGGCGCCGGCAGCGATCAGCGCCTGCGCCGCGTCCCAGCTCCGCACCCCGCCCGAGGCCTTAACACCCAGCGCCGGCCCCACGACCTCGCGCATCAGCGCGATGTCGGCCACCGTGGCACCGCCGGTGGAAAATCCGGTGGAGGTCTTCACGAAATCCGCACCGGCCTCCACCGCCAGGCGGCAGGCGGTGCGCTTTTCCTCGTCGGTCAGCAGGCAGGTCTCGATGATGACCTTGAGCACCTGGCCCCTGCAGGCGGCGCGCACGGCGGCGATGTCGTCGCGCACCGCGTCCAGCTGCCCGTCCTTCAGGGCGCCGATGTTGATCACCATGTCGATCTCGTCGGCGCCGTCGCGCACCGCGGCCGCGGTCTCGGCGGCCTTGATCTCGGGCAGGGCGGCACCCAGCGGGAAGCCCACCACCGAGCAGGTCTTCACGCCGCTGCCCTCGAGCGCCGCGGCCACGGTGGCGACGTTCACCGGATTCACGCAGACCGAGCAGAAGCGGTGCTCGCGCGCCTCGTCGCACCAGCGGCGCAACTCGGCGGCGGTGGCGTCGGGCTTCAGCAGCGTGTGGTCGATCAGGGCGGCCAGCGCGGCAGCGTCGGCGGGCGGGGTGGCGGTGGCTGTCACGGCGGCAAATTCCCTGAGGGGGTTCCCCTGGGGGTTCGTGGAAGCCCGGAACGGGATTAAACCCCCCGCGGCTGCCGTTGACCCCCGATGTGTTAGTCTTTTAACTGTTGTGACAAACGTCACATTAACCGGCCGCGCCGTCAAGCGGACCGTCGTGCAGGGGAGTGGGAATGTCGGGTGTGGAGGGGCCGGGACTGGTGAGCGCCCGGCGCAACGCCCGGCTAGCCCAGCTGCACGACCTCCTCCGTCGCGGCGGGCCGACCCGGCTGCGCGAGGCCGCCACCGCGCTGGGCGTGTCCTCCATGACGCTGCGCCGCGACCTTGCCGCGCCTGGCCAGCCCTTCGTGCTGCTGGGCGGCCACGTCCTGCCGCTGCCGGGGGATACCCTCTCGGGGGAGGTCCCGCCAAGTGAGGGCTGGGCGGGCGAAACCCCGCCGGGCGAGGGCAGCCACCGCGCCCGCTACGTGCTGGAGCACGAGCAGGACACCCATGCCGAAGGCAAGCGCCGCGCCGCGCGCCACGCCGCCGCGCTGGTGCACGAGGGCGATACGATCTTCATCGACTGCGGCACCACCACGCCGCACCTGGCCGAGGCGCTGCCGCCCGGCATCCCGCTGACGGTGCTGTGCTACGCGCTGAACGTCGCGGCGATCCTGAGCCGCCGGCCGCGGACGCAGCTGATCCTGCTGGGCGGGCTGTTCCACCCGGCCTCGGCGAGCTTCGCATCCGAGGAAGCGCTGAACACGCTGCGCCGCCTGCGGATCAACACGGCCTTTATCTCGGCCGGCGGCGTCCATGCCATGCGCGGCGTCACCTGCACCAATTTCCACGAGGTCGCGGTGAAGCAGGTGGCGATGGGCTCCGCCGCCCGTTCCGTGCTGGTGGTGGACAGCAGCAAGTTCGGCCGGCTGCGCCCTGCCTTCTTCGCGCCCGTCGCCGCCTTCGAGCGCGTGGTGGCCAACCCGCCGGTGCGGCCCCGCGTGGCGACGCTGCTGCACGAGGCCGGCAGCCGGCTCGACCTCGCGGCGGGCGGGGAAGCATGAGCGGTGCCGGGCACTTCCCGAACATCACCCAAGGAAAGCGAACGCGATGCAGGACCTCCTGATCGGCGTGGACGTGGGCACCGGCAGCGCCCGCGCCGGCGCCTTCACCCCCGACGGCACCAGCCTGGGCCAAGCCGTGCGACCGATCCGCACGTGGCGGCCGCGGCCTGGCTTCGCGCAGCAGTCTTCGGCCGACATCTGGGCTGCCGTGTGCGAGAGCGTGCGCGCCGCGCTGCGCGAGGCCGAGAACAAGGTCGGTCCGGTGCGGGTGCGCGGCCTGGGCTTCGACGCCACCTGCTCGCTGGTGGCGGTGGACGCGGCCGGCGCCCCGGTCTCGGTCAGCCCGGATGGCGAGCGGGAACAGGACGTGGTGCTGTGGATGGACCACCGTGCGGGGGGTGAGGCGGAGGACATCAACGCCGGCCCGCACGAGGTCCTGCGCTACGTCGGCGGCCGCATCTCGCTCGAGATGCAGGTGCCCAAGCTGCTCTGGCTGAAGCGCCACCTGCCCGCGTGCTGGGCGCGCGCCGAGCATTTCTTCGACCTGCCGGACTTCCTGACCTGGCGCGCCACCGGCAGCACCACGCGCTCGCTGTGTTCGACCGTGTGCAAGTGGACCTATCTCAGCCACGAGGAGCGCTGGGATGCCGGGTTCTTCCGGGCGGTCGGGCTGGCGGAGGTGGCGGACGAGGGCTTCCGCCGCCTGGGCACCGAGATCCTGCCGGTGGGCTCCCCGATCCCAGGCGGCCTCAGCGCCGCGGCGGCGGCGGAGCTCGGGCTGGAGGCGGGTATTCCGGTGGGAACCTCGGCGATCGACGCCCATGCCGGCGGCCTCGGCGTGATCGGCGTGGCGCTGGACGGCGCGGCGCCGGACGCGGCGGCGCTGCGGCGCCGGGTGGCGCTGGTGGGCGGCACCTCGAGCTGCCACATGGCCGTGTCGGCGGAACCGCGCTTCGTGCCGGGCGTCTGGGGCCCCTACTTCTCCGCGATGCAACCCGGGCTGTGGTTGAACGAGGGCGGGCAGTCCGCCACCGGCGCCCTTATCGACCACGTCATCACCACCCACGCCGCCTACCCGGCGATGGCGGAGGAAGCACGCGCGGCGGGCACCACGATCTACGCGCTGCTCAACGACCGCCTGGCCCGGCTGGCGGCAGGGCTCCGCTTCCCGGCGCTGCTGACGGCGGAACTGCACGTCATGCCGGATTTCCACGGCAATCGTTCGCCGCTGGCGGATGCCACGATGCGCGGCATGGTGTCGGGGCTGCGGCTGCAGGCGGGGCCGGACGACCTAGCGGTGCTCTACCTCGCCACGGTGCAGGCGGTGGCCTATGGCACGCGCCACATCATCGAGACCATGAACGCCGAGGGCTACCGCATCGACACGGTGCTGGCCTGCGGCGGCGGCACCAAGAACCCCGTGTTCCTGCGCGAGCACGCCGACGCCACCGGCTGCCGCCTCGTCCTGCCGCACGAGCCGGAAGCGATCCTGCTGGGCTCCGCCATGCTGGGCGCGGTGGCGGGTGGCGCACACGCGGACCTGCCGGCCGCCATGGTGGCGATGAGCCGCGCCGGCAGCGTGCTGGCCCCGGGCGACGAGGCGGTGCGGCGCTACCACGATGCGAAGTACGCCGTGTTCCGGCGGATGCAGGCGGATCAGCTGGCGTATCGCGGGTTGATGGCGGCGGAACAGGGCTGAGAAGGAGCGGCCGTCGGGCGTCCAAAGCCTCTCGGCCGGCGTCGCGCTTCCGCTGCCTGGCTGCTTCCCGGTACGGAGCGGGTGGCCCCAGGCAGCGAAGGGGAGCGTGACGGTAGGCTCCGGAGCCATGTCGGGCGTGTCGAGCTCCCATGGTGCCCTGCCGCCGCATTGTCGGACGGGTTCGCCGGCATCCGCCGCGTCGTCCGGGCGTTGTTTCCCACAGATGCCGGAAGGGAACACCATCATGAGCGAGCGGCGAGACCAGAAGGACGCGCAGCCCGGTGCGGAACAGGGCGAAGCGGACCGCGACCACACGCAAGGCGGGGCGCCCAAGGACAGCGCGCACGAGGATGCGGGCGACGGCGCGCTCACCGGCTCGGTGCCAGCGGGGCTGAGCCGCGAGGAACTGCGCCGGGTGGCCGAGAGCGACAAGACCGACGACGGCGGCACCGGCTGAGCCACGGCCACCCGCGCGGCGGAACGCCCGCCCGTCGCGACGGGATCACGGGCGGCGGCACATGCGCCGCCGGTCCTCAAGGGTGCAGCGTGGCGCCCTTGGTGGCCTTGTCGACGTCACGCTTCGGGCCCCGTAGCGCGAGGCCCACGAGATCGGGCGCCTCTGCCGGCTCGGCCCGGAACACCTCGCGGTTGGCCGCGTCGTGGCCGGTCGAGAACATGGCGCGGACATAGGCTGCGCGCGTCAACTCGCGCTCGATGCCCTGCCGCCAGGCGCGCGCCAGGACCTCCGGCGTGGCCGCGAAGATCAGCATGGGTTGCCCGAGGAGCCGCGCGTGAGGGCGGCCTTCGGCGTCCTCGTAGGGCTCGCCCATGGCCTCCGGTGCCGCGCCCGCGATGCCGGTGGCCAGAAAGGCGCAGACATTGAGCTTCTGCCACACGGCCAGGTCCTCCAGCACCAGGATGGCCACCTTCGTGTCGAACTGCATGTCGCGTCCTTGTTCCACGCCCCAGGAGTGGGCGGCATGATGTCGGGCGCGGCCACCCCGCCACGCCGATGCGCGCCCTGGCCAGGGAAAGCCGGAACCTTTCGCCGATATCAGCCCGGCACGGCGGCGCTGTCTGGAACATCCGTGCACAGTGCGCGGAAGCGGGCGGGCGTCACGCCGTAGGCGCCGCGGAAGCGCCGGCCGAGATGGCTCTGGTCCGCGAAGCCGCAGGCCGCCGCCACCGCGGCCGGGCGCTCGCCCTCTGACAGCAGTTGCCGTGCCCGCAGCAAGCGGATCTGCACGAGGTAGGCGTGAGGCGAGGTGCCGTAGGCCGCGCGAAAGGCCCGCGCCAGCTGGAAACGGTCCGCCGCCCCGGCGCTGCGGGCCAGGGCATCGGCGCCGGGATCAGCGGCGAGGTTGTCATGGAGGCAGTCCCGCGCCCGCCGCGCCACGGGCGGGGCGCCGTGCGCCGGATCGCGGCGCGGGGCGAGGCCCAGCTGCGGGCGCAGGCGCCCGACAACCGCGTCCAGTGCCGCGTCGCGCGCGAGGCGCTCGCCCGGCTGTTCCAGGAGGCGGCAGGCGCGCCGGATCGCCTCGCCCAGGGGCGCGTCGTCGCAGAGGCTGGCGCGGAAGCCGCCTTCGCGCGCAACGCCGCCCGGCCCGTGGTTCAGGGCGCCGCGCAGCCAGTCCTGCGGCAGGTAGAGCATGCGGTAGCTGAAGCCGCCGGCCGCCCCGGCCTGCCCGTCATGCGCTTCCTCGGGCTCGATCAGGATGACGCGGCCCGGGGTGGAGCGGCGGCGGGCGCCGCGGCACAGGAAGTCCTGCACCCCATGGTCGGTGACGCCCACCAGCCACTCGGCGTGGCGATGGAGGTCGTAGGCATGGGCGTGGAAACGGGCGTGGATCGCTTCCACGCCGCTGGCGTCGCGCACCAGCCGCACCCGGTCGGAAGGCTGGGGGGAGGGGCTGCCGGAAAGTTGGCCGGCCTCCCGGTTGGATAACGGGCCG
This sequence comes from Roseomonas elaeocarpi, assembly GCF_042433915.1. Classification (NCBI taxonomy): domain Bacteria; kingdom Pseudomonadati; phylum Pseudomonadota; class Alphaproteobacteria; order Acetobacterales; family Roseomonadaceae; genus Roseomonas; species Roseomonas elaeocarpi. The sequence continues at coordinate 437,138 of NZ_JBHLUN010000001.1, forward strand.
GGTGCCGGAACCGGCGACCGTCCCGACGGCTGCTCCGGTGACTGGTCGGGCACGCGATCGGATGCCGCGTCCGGCAACCGCTCAGCCACCCGCCCGCTCCGGTGCCGGCCCGGCACGATCCCCTCCGTCCTCGCCGCGCCTGGCCAGCGACACCATCGCCGCGCCCCGCTCTCCGCTGCCGGGCCTCAGCCTTCCAGCACCGTGGCGGGGTCGAGCGAGGTGGCATGCCAGAACAGCCCCAGGTGCAGGTGCGGCCCGGTGGCGCGGCCGGTCATGCCGCGCAGGCCCAGCACCTCGTTCTGGGCAAGCTCCTGCCCCCGCTGCACGTCGATGCGCGACAGGTGGGCGTAAAGGGTCGTGACGCCCTGGCCGTGTTCCACCAGCACGGTGTTGCCGGTGAAGTAAAGGTTCTCGGCCAGCGTCACGCGCCCCGCCGCGGCGGGGCCCACCGGCGTACCTGCGGGGCCGGCGATGTCGAGGCCCAGGTGTGGCGCCCGTTCCTGCCCGTTGAGGATGCGCTGCGAGCCGTAAACGCCGCTGATGCGCCCGCGCACCGGCCAGCTGAAGCCGGTGGCATAGTGCGGCACCGAAGTGGAGACGGCGCGCGCGGCGTTGAGGCGCACCTGCTCCGCCCGGATGCGCGCGAGGTCGGTGGCGTTGGGCGTCACCTGCCGCTCCGGCAGGCCGTTGATGCGCTGGATGTCCCATTCGCGCTTGCGGATCACGAGGCGCCGGGTGTCTGGCACGCCGTCGCGCGGCGTCATCACCAGCGTGGAAACCGGCGCGGCATCGCGCGCGAAACCCAACGCGAAAACGCCCTCCACCGAAACCGGCACCGCGCGCCCGTCCAGCGTCACCGCGGTGCCGGGCGCGGTATGCGCGGTGACCAGCGCACCCTGGGCGAGGTTGGCCTCGTTCATCCGCAGCGGCGGCGGGCCGGCGGCGCCCACCTGGCGCGCGGGCTCGGCGGAGCCGGCGCAGCGGGTAAGCAGGAGGGCGGGCAGCGGCAGCAGCAGGCGGCGCGTCGTGGTCACAGCAGGGTTCCCTGATCGGCCGGCGGCTCGGTTGGTTTGGTTCCGCTGCGGGCACCGCCGCGCGTCCGCGCCGGGCGGGTCGCCGCGTCGGGCTCGCCCGACGGCGATCCCGCTCCGGACGTGCTGCCCGCGGCCCCACCACCACCGTCCGGTTGCGATGCGGCACCGGTGCCGTGCAGGGGCGCGCCGCGCAGGTCGGCAACGGCGATCGTGCCATCGGCGAAATCCACCCGCAGCCGCGCCGCGGGCGTGACCTGGGCGGCGCGGGTCACGGGCTGCCCCGCCTCGTCGCGCACCAGTGCGAAGCCGCGTTCCAGCAGCCCCTGGTAGGAGGCGCCTTCCAGCCGTGCCCCCAGCCCATCGAGCGCCAGCCGGGCTTCGCGCAGGCGGAAGCGCAGCGGCGGCGCCGGGTCGCCCACGCGGCCGAAGGCGCGGGCGGCGCGGTCCAGCGCCCGGGCGGCGCCGGCCCCGGCACGGGCTTCGAGCAGGCGCAGGGCGGCGCGGCGGTTGTTCAGTGTTTCACGTGGATGCGGCAGGCGCGCGGCGGTGTCGCCCAGCGCGGCGCGCTTCGCCCGCAGCAGCCCGCGCGGGGCCAGCGCCAGGCGCTCGGCCCGGTCGCCCAGGCGGGCGCGGGATTCCCGCAGGATGGCCGGCAGGTCTGGTAGGCGTCCGGCCGCGTCGTTCACCCGTGCCCGCCGGGTCTGCAGCAGGGCACGGGGCGCGAGGGCGAGGCGCTCCCCACGGTCGTCCAGCCGCTGCCTGGCGTTGAGCAGCATGCCCGGCAGGTCCGGCAGGAGGGCGGCGGCGCGGGCCAGGCGATAGCGCACCCCGTCGATCGTGCTCTGCCCGGCGCGGGTCAGGCGAAGCGCGCGCTGCTGTACCTGGGCCAGAAGTTCCGTGCGCGACGGCACCGCGAGCTCGGCCGCCGCGGTAGGGGTCGGTGCGCGGCGGTCGGAGGCAAAGTCGATCAGCGTGGTGTCGGTCTCGTGCCCCACGGCCGAGATCAGCGGGATGCGGCTGTTCGCGGCGGCGCGCACCACGATTTCCTCGTTGAAGGCCATCAGGTCTTCCAGCGAGCCGCCGCCGCGCGCCACGATGATGACGTCGGGATGCGGCATGTCGAAGGGCAGGCTGTTGAAGCCGGCGATGGCGGCCGCGACCTGTTCCGCGGCGCCCACGCCCTGCACGGCCACGGGCCAGAGGATGACGTGCGACGGGAAGCGCCGCAGCAGCGTGGTGCGGATGTCCTGGATCACCGCCCCTTGCGCCGAGGTAACGACGCCGATCACGCGCGGGAAGGTGGGCAGGGGGCGCTTGCGCTCCTCGGCGAACAGGCCCTCGGCTTCCAGGGATTTGCGCAGGCGCTCCACCCGGGCGAGCAGCGCGCCCTCGCCGGCGTAGTCGAGGCGGTCCACCACGATCTGGTAGGTCGAGCGGTCGCCGTAAGCAGTGATCTTGCCGGTGGCGACCACCTCGGTGCCGTTCTCGGGCTTGATGCCGGACCGGCCGGCGCTCCAGCTCCAGATCACGGCGCGGATCTGCCCGCCCTCGTCCTTGAGCGAGAAGTAGAAGCGGTTGGGGCCGTAGGGGCGGCATTCCGTGACCTCGCCCCGGATGCGCACCCGGCCGAAGGTCGTCTCCAGCGTCCGCTTCACCGCGCCCGAGATCTCGGCCACGGTGAACTCGGGCACGTTGCTGGCGGCCCCGCCTGCGCCGGACACGCCCGCGCCGGAGCCGGCAGGGGCGTCGAGGAGGCTGTCGGTCAGCGTCGCGGCGGTGGTCCGGCCGCGCGCGGGCCGGCGTGTGGGGGCGGCATCGCTCATCGCCGGGCATTATGCTACGCGGCGCGGCGTCGGACAAAGGTGCGACGGGCTTTCGGGGCTCGCGCGCCGGCCGGGCAGGGGCGGGGGTGCGGCTGAAACGTGCCCGCCGCCCATGCATTGGCCGGATGGTGCGCGGGTTCATCCGAAACCGTCGCCCGCGCCGGAAAACGCTTCGGGGGTTTGTCACGCATGAAGGTGCTGCTGGTCGGAGGTGGCGGGCGCGAGCACGCGCTGGCGCGCAAGCTGGCGGCCTCGCCGCTGCTGGAAACGCTGTGGTGCGCGCCGGGCAATGCCGGCATCGCCGCGGTGGCGGAATGCTTGCCGATCGCGGCCGAGGACGTCCCGGCGCTGGTGGAGTTCGCCGTGGCACGGGGCGTGGACCTCGTGGTGGTGGGGCCCGAGGCGCCGCTGACGCTGGGGCTGGCGGACCGCTGCCGCGAGGCGGGGCTGCGCTGCTTCGGGCCGGGCGCGGCCGCGGCGCAGCTCGAAGGCTCCAAGACCTTCACCAAGGAGGTGGCCGACGCGGCCGGCGTGCCCACCGCCGCCTGGGCGCGCTTCACCGGCAGCGATGACGCTTGCCGCTACATCCGCGAGCGCGGCGCGCCCGTGGTGGTCAAGGCCGACGGCCTGGCCGCCGGCAAGGGCGTGGTGGTGGCCGCCACGGTGGAGGAAGCCGAAGCTGCGGCGCGCGACATGCTCGACGGCGGGATCCACGGCGCGGCCGGCGCCTCGGTGGTGATCGAGGAGTGCTTGATCGGCGAGGAGGTGTCCTTCTTCGCGCTCTGCGACGGCGAGGACGCGGTGCCGCTGGCCGGCGCGCAGGACCACAAGCGCGTGGGCGATGGCGACACCGGCCCCAATACCGGCGGCATGGGCGCCTACTCCCCGGCGCCGGCCTTCACCGACGCCCTGCAGGATCAGGTGATGGCGCGGATGATCCGCCCCACGCTGCGCGAGATGGCGCGCCGCGGCACGCCGTTCCGGGGCGTGCTGTTCGCCGGGCTGATGCTGACGGCGGAGGGGCCGAAGCTGATCGAGTACAACGTCCGTTTCGGCGACCCGGAATGCCAGACCCTGATGCTGCGCCTCCAATCCGACCTGCTGCCGGTGCTGCTGGCGGCCTCCGAAGGGCGGCTGGGCGAGGTACAGCTGGACTGGAGCCCGGACCCCGCCGTGGTGGTGGTGGTGGCCGCGCGGGGCTATCCGGGCGCTTACGTGAAGAACACCGTGATCGGCGGCCTCGATGCGGCGGCCGCGGTGCCCGGCGCGGTGGTGTTCCACGCTGGCACGGCGCCGGGACCGGACGGCACGGTGCTGAGCACCGGCGGGCGCGTTCTGGGCGTGGCGGCCACGGCGCCGGACCTGCGTGCGGCGCGCGACGCGGCCTACCGGGCGGTGGACGCGCTCCGCTGGCCAGAAGGCTTCTGCCGCCGCGACATCGGCTGGCGGGCGTTGGGTTGAGGGCTGCCCGGCGGGAGTGACGGCGACCGGTGGGATATCGGGGCGCGGGGCGGGGCCTTCGTCCGGTGCCCCGGGTCCCGTGCGGCCCGCTGGCGCGGTGACCGTCGCGATCGCCGTTTCAACGCCGCTCAGGCTTCGGTGCCTTTAGGGAACGAGGCGCCGCCTGCCTAAGGGGTAGCGCGATCGGCCTCACCTTGCCTGACAAACCAGCAACCTCTTGTTCATTGCGACGACACTTTCTCGCGTCCACCGGTAACCAACCCTCGCTCCCGGCCGGCGTGAGCCGCTAATTTCCGCGCCTTCACTCCCTGCGTCGGAAGTTCCGTGATGCCGCGACCCATTCCTCCCCTTCGACGTCATCTCGGCCGCACCGTGCTGGGCTTATCTCTCGCGACGGGGTTGCTCGCCGCGCCACCCGCTGCGCCATCCGCTCGGGCCGAGGCACTGCGCATCGCCATCGGCGGCTCGGTGATCAGCTTCGACCCGCATTTCTACAACGCCGCGCCCAACTCCTCGGCCAGCGCGCACGTCTTCGAGCGGCTGATCCAGCGCGACGCGCAGGGCGCGATGCAGCCCGGCCTGGCGCTGAGCTGGAAGCCGGTGAGCGAGACGGTGTGGGAGATCAAGCTCCGCCCCGGCGTCACCTGGCATGATGGAGTGCCCTTCACCGCCGACGACGTGGTGTTCACCCTGGCACGCGTGCCGGAGGTGCCCAACAGCCCGGGCAGCTTCGCCGCCTTCGTGCGCGGCATCCGCAAGGTCGAAGCGGTGGACCCGCTGACGCTGCGCATCGAGACGCCGGGTCCCTACCCGATGCTGCCTTCCGACCTCGCCAGCCTGTTCATCGTGTCGCGCCACGCGGGCGAGGGTGCCGCCACCGAGGATTATTCCTCGGGCAAGGCGGCGATCGGCACCGGCCCCTACCGCTTCGGCCTGTATCGCGCCAACGACCGGGCGGAGTTCACCCGCTACGACGGCTGGTGGGGCGCCAAGGACCCGGCCTGGGCGCAGCCCTGGGAGGCCGTGAGCTACCGCTTCATCGCCTCCGACGGCTCGCGCACCGCGGCGCTGCTGTCGGGCGACGTGGACGTGATTGACCAGGTTCCCTCGGCCGACCTGCCACGCCTCAGGCGCGACCCCAAGGTGCGGATCGCGGAAACCCAGGGACAGCGGGTGATGTACATCAACTTCGACCGCTCCCGCCGGGCCGAGGTGCCCTTCGTCACCGACAACGACGGCAAGCCGCTGCCGCGCAACCCCTTCGACGACGTGCGCGTGCGCCGCGCCCTGTCGATCTCCATCAACCGCGAGGCACTGGCCGAGCGCGTGATGGAGGGCACCGCCTCCGCCACCGGCCAGTGGCTGCCGCCGGGCTCCTTCGGCTACGAGCCCTCGATCACCGTGCCCAAGCCCGATCCGGAGGGCGCGCGGCGGCGGCTGCGCGAAGCGGGCTACCCGCAAGGCTTCCGGCTGACGCTGCATAGCCCCAACGACCGCTATCCCGGCGATGCGCGCACGGCGCAGGCGGTGGCGCAGATGTGGACCCGCATTGGCGTGCAGACGCAGGTGGAGGCGCTGCCCTGGGCCGGCTTCGCGCCGCGCTCGGCCAAGCAGGACTTCGCGGCCAGGCTGGCGGGCTGGGGCAGCACCAGCGGCGACGCCTCCTCGCTGCTGGTGGGCATCATCGGCACCTACGACCGCGAGAAGGGGACCGGCGCGTCCAACGCCGTGCGCTACAGCAACCCCGCGTTGGACACGCTGCGCGACCGGGCGCTCGGCACGCTGGACGACGGGCAGCGCGAGGCGCTGCTGCGCGAGGCCGTGCGCATGGCCACCGACGACACCGCCTTCGTGCCGCTGTTCCTGCTGATCAACAGCTGGGCCACCCGCGCCGACCTGCGCTACGAGCCGCGGCGCGACGAGGGGACCTACGCGATGCAGGTGCACCGGGCGAACTGAGGGCTGTTCCTGCCGGGCCGGGGCGGACCGGCCATCCCCGCCGCGTTGGGCGGGCTGTCCGGCGCGATCATGGGTCGATGCTGGCCGGCCAGGGCCGTGGCGGAAAACCGGTTGCCGCGGCACGCGTGCTCCTGCCCGTCGCCTCCGTTCCGGCGTGCCCTGCGCGGGGATGACAAGAATGTCGTTTCGTTATCATACTGTCCGCCACCGGCCAGAATCCGGGTGGATTGGAAGGCGAAACATGGCAGCGACGCGCAAGAGCGGCACGGAAGGGACCACGAAGAAGAGCAAGGCCGCCGCGCCGAAGCGTGCCGCCAAGCCAGCAGCCAAGGCACCCCCGAAGCGCGCCGCCCGCTCAGGTGCGGCGGCCACCACGCTGTCCGACGGAGGCGGGACGGCGCTGGAGACCGGTTTGTCCAGCCCAACCCTGCCGCTCCCGCCCTCGGGCGGCCCGGTAACGCGCGCCGAGTTCCAGGAACTGTCGGATACCGTCGGCGTGCTGAAGCGGCAGATCGAGAGGCTGACGGGTATCCTGAAGCCGCCCAGCCCGCTCATGAACGATGGCAGCGGCGACAGCAGCGGCAGCAGCGGTAGCGACGGCTCGATCTGAGCTGACCTGAGAGGGGGGGGCGACGCCGCTCTCACTCCGGCAGCCCGGCCAGCGCCAGACCGCGGTAGAAAACCTCCTGCCGCGCGAGGTAGGTCGGGTCGTCCGACAGCTCCCCCCGCCGCAGCGCCGTGGCGGACAGCGCCGGCTGGCGGCTCCGCACCTCGGCCAGCAGCGCGCGTGCCTCCTCGCCCTGCCCGCTCAGCGCCAGCGCCGATGCCAGCCAGAGCCGGCGCGTGTCGGGTGGCAGGAAGGCTTGACGCTCCAGCGACTGCTGAAACAGCGTGGCACCCCGGTCACCCTCGTCCATCTGCAGCGCGGCGATGCCGAGATAGGTGAGCCAGGTGCCGACGTAGGGATGGGTGGGCCCGGTCAGCGCCAGCGAGGTGCGGATCGGCTCCGCCGCCGCCTCGGGATGGCCGGTGAGGATCAGCATCAATCCTATGTTGGCGCGCGAGGCGTGCTGGCCCGGGTCCAGCGCCACGGCGCGGCGATAAGCCTCCATCGCCTCGGCCGAGCGGCGCTGGAGGCGCAGCACGGCGCCGCGTGCGGACTGCACGTCGGCCCGGTCGGGGGCGCGGACCGCGGCCTCCCGCACCAGCGCCTCCGCGGCGCGCAGCTCGGCGGCGGGATCGGCGGCGAGGCCGCTGGTGGCCATGTTGGTGTGGGTGAACACGGCCTCGACATAGGCAGGGGCGAAATCCGGCGCCACCGCGATGGCCTGCTCGAAGAAGGCGCGGGCGCCCTGCCAATTTTCGCGCCGGAGACCGTTCGGCCGATAAGCCAGTTCACGGCCCTTGTCGTAGAGCTGCTGGGCCTGCAGCAGGGGTGACGGCGAGGCGCTCGCCACCGGGGTGGGCGACAGGACGGCGGGTGCGACGACTGCCGCAGGTGCCACCGGACCTGACAGCGAGGTCGCCACAAGATCCGGGCGCGACGCGGCGGAGAGGCCGGCGGGCGCTTCGGCTGCGGCGGGCTCCGGGGGGGCGGAGGCGTCCAGTCTCAGCGTCATCGCCCCGGCCGCGCCCGCCACCAGCAGCCCGGCCAGGGCCCAGGCGCGCGGCCCGGACCAAGCCGCGAGGCGTGAGGCGATCCGTCGCGCTGGTTCCTGCCGCCATGCCGCCGCCTCGCCTGTTTCCGCACCCGCTCGGGTCGGGCCGCCCGGCGCCCGGCTCGTCGGCCTCGTCCCGCCTCGTGCCATGCGGATGGGTGCCGTGCCGATGGGGGCCGTGGTGATCGGCACCGTTCCGATCGCTACCTCACCGGCCGGTGCGATGCTCGCGCGGCCCGGCACCTCGTCGGACGGGGCGATGTGAGCCGCCTCCTGGCCAGCCGGTGCCTCACCCGCCATCGCCGACTGACCGGGTGGCTCGTAATCCGGCGCCGGGCCCGAGCCGGGCAGGGCCGCGTCACCTTCCGGGGGAGCGCCGGGTGCCGCGGGCGCTGCTCCCGCCTCGGATGGTGGAGAGGGCGAGGCGGCATCCTCGCGGAACCGCAGCTCCAGGATGTAGCCGCGCCGGGGCACGGTCCGCAGCAACTGCACCCCCTGCTGGCCGAGGGCGCGCCGGATCTCGCTGATGCACTGGGTGATGCTGTCGTCGCTGACGTTCAGCCCGGGCCACAGTGCTTCCAGGATCTGCTCGCGCCGCACCAGCCGGCCGGAATGGTCGAGCAGCAGGTTCAGCAGGGCGAAGCTTTTCGGCCGCAGCGCCACGGGCTGCCCGTGCGGGTCGAGCAGGGTCGCGCGGCTGTTGTCTAGGACGTAGCCGCCCAGGCGTCGTGGCGGCACGGAGTCGTGCATGAGGGTGACTTCCGAACCCCGTTGCTAAACCGGAATTTCGGATATTTTTCGGCTCCGCACCAGAGAAGTTTCAGGACGGAAACGAAAGCTGGGTGCGTGTTGCGGTTGTTCCGCCGCGGCCGAAGGGCCGGTCGGCGGTGCTTCACCGCACGGGAGGGCATCTTGCCCGCTGCCCACCCTGTTCTGTTTCTCAGCGCCCCGCCCGACGACCCGCCGGGATTCCCAGCCGCCGATGTCCCGGACGTGGTGACGGGCGGTGTTGCCGGCATCGTTCCGGTGTCAGCGGCGCTGGTAAGACCCGTCCGGATCGTCACGCCATCTCCCGGCCGGGGCACGGGCGCGGAGCCATCCCCGATCCTGCCGCCTCCGGTTGTGCCGCCGCCGCCGCCGCCCACGCCGCCGGTTCTCGTGACGGCCGCCACGATGCCGCCGCTGCCTCGCACGCGATTGTCCCCCGTGCGGCGCGGCCTGGCGCGGTCGGTGGCGGGACTTCCGCTGCTGGCCATGCTGCTGGGGCTGCTCGTGCCGGAACTGGCGGCGCTGGCGGATCGCGCGACGCCGTTCTGGCTGGCCGCCACCACGCTGCTCTGCGTGCTGCTGCTGCCCGCGCGGCAGGCGGGAGGAGCCGTGGCGGCAACGCTTCCCGCGGTGCTGGGGCTGGGCCTCGCGGCGCCGCTCCTGTGCTGGGCGGCGGCCTGGGCGCTGGGGGTCGATCCCGCGCAAAGGCCCTGGCTGGTGCTGGCGGCCGGGGCGCCGGTCGGCACCGGGGCGATCGGCGTTTCGGTCGCGCTCGGGCTCTGCGGGGGGCGGGCGGTGGTGGCGGTGATCGCCTCCACGGCGCTGGCACCCGTGCTGCTGCCGCTGCTGACGCTGCCGCTGCTGGCCGCTGTTCCGGCCGCCGCGGCCCTGCTGCCGGACGGCGCGGCGATGGGTGAGGGTGTCGGCGCCGCTTCCTGGCTGATGCTGGGTGCCATGCCCGCCCTGCTGGCGGAACGGCTCTGGCTGCTGACGGTGCTTCCGGCGCTGCTGGCCTGGCCATTGTGCCGTCGCCTGGGGGTGGGGTGCGGGCGGATGCGGCGGGGCTGCGCCGTGGCGGCGATGGCCGTGCTGGCGATGACGGCGCTGGCGCGGATGCACGGGCTGGGACCGGTGATCGCGGCGGATCCGCTGGGCGCGCTGCGCCTCCTGGGGCTGGCCTGCCTGCCCGGCCTCGCGGGGTTCGCGGTGCTGCTGCTGTTCTCGCGCGGGCAGCGGCCGGTGGAAGCGCTGCTGCTGGGCGGCTATCGCAACATCTCGCTGGTCTGGGTGGCCTGCGAACCGGTGCTGACGCCGGAAGGGCGGCTGCTGATGGCGCTGGCGGCGTTGCCAGTCTACGCCACGCCCGCGCTGGCGGCGCTGCTGGCCGCCCGGCCGGTCCGGTGGCGTTTTCGCGGCCGGCGCGGTGCTGCCTGAGATGCCGGGCCCACGCCATGGCCGCGCGTGGCGCGCCTGCGTCCTCAACGGTGCGCAGCGCAGCCAACGCCTCTCGCCCACCCGGCCGATCGGGGGCATCCTGCGCCGCATGGAACCCATCATCCTGATCCACGGCGGCGCCGGCACCATCCGGCGCGACGAGATGACCTCCGAGCGCGAGGCCGCCTATCGCGCCGGGCTGGAGAACGCGGTGCTGGCCGGGCAGCGCGTGCTGCGCGCCGGTGGCTCGGCGCTGGAAGCCGTGACCGCCGCGGTGCTGCGGCTGGAGGACGAGCCGCTGTTCAACGCCGGCCGCGGCGCCACGCTGACGGCCTCGGGCCAGGCGGAGCTCGATGCCTCGGTGATGGAAGGCACCACGCGGCGGGCCGGGGCGGTGGCGGGGCTGCGGCGGGTGCGCAACCCCATCCTGGCCGCCCGCGCGGTGATGGAGCGCACGAAGCACCTGATGCTGATCGGCCCGGCGGCCGACGCGCTGGCCGACGAAGCCGGCCTCACGATGGTGGAGCCGGACTACTTCGTGACGCCGCACCGCCAGGCGCAGCTCGCGGCCGCCATCGAGGCCGGGCGCGTGGCGCTGGACCACGACCTGCCGGCCGCGTCGCGCATGGGCACGGTGGGGGCGGTGGCGATCGACCGCGACGGGCACCTGGCGGCGGCCACCAGCACCGGCGGCATGACCAACAAGCGCGACGGCCGGGTAGGCGACAGCCCGATCATCGGCGCGGGCACCTGGGCCGAGGACGCGACCTGCGCGGTCAGCTGTACCGGTCAGGGCGAGGCCTTCATGCGCTGTGCCGCGGCGCACGAGGTGGCCTCGCTGATCCGTTACCGCGGGCTGACGGCGCAGGAGGCGGCCGAGGAGGTGATCCTGCGGCAGGTGCCGGCCAATGGCGGCTCCGGCGGCATGATCGTGATCGACGCGCAGGGCCGGCCCGGCATCGCCATCGGCACCGAGGGCATGTACCGCGCCTTGGCGCGCGGCGAAGCGGCGCCGGAGATCGCGATCTTCCGCGACCCGGCCGGCTGAGGGGCGCGCTGCCGGGACATCGGGCGCCCGGCCTACCTTCAGGGTGCGGGGTGCTGGTGCGGGGAACCAAAGGTGGCACGGGCGCCTGAACGGTACCCCGCCGACAGCCGTGCGCCTGCCGTGGCGCGACTCATTGGCACCAACCCGTTGATCCGGGCGGGCGCCGCAGGGGAGGGCTGGCGTCAGCCCAGCCCTTCCTCACGCCCCGGGACCGACACGTCGTAGGCGTTCAGCATGACCGAGACCATGCAGTAGCTGCCGATCAGGAACACGATCTCCGCCACGCCCCGCTCACCGAAGGCCGCCACCGCCGCGCGGAAAGTGGCTTCCGGCAACTGGCCGCCGCCGGTCAGCACGCTGGCGAGGTCGTAGGCCACCGCTTCCTCGGGTGTCAGGTCGCCCGGGCGCTGGCCCGCCACGATCGTGGCGATCTTGGCCGCCGACAGGCCGGCGCGCTCCGCTACCTTCTCGTGGGCATAAAGCTCGTAGCGCGAGCGGAAGCGTGCTCCGGTCACCAGGATGGCGACCTCGTGCGCCGGCTTGGGCAGGGTGCTCCCGCGGGCCAGCGCGGTGATCATCTCCCAACTCGGCGCGCCGAACTCGGGAAAGTGCAGCATCGGGATAAAGGGACCGATCAGCGCCCCGTCCGCGCGTTGCGACACGAAGCCCTTGAGATGCTCGGCGATGCCGGCACGGAGCTGCTGGTCCAGCGACCGCTGCTCGGGCGAAAGCTGGCCCGGCGGGATGGGGGCAAGGCGCATGGCACTCTCCTGAGGCTTCGGGCGCGGGACGCAGGCCTGACCCACGCGCAAGGTCCGGTCGCAAGAACGGCGCGCGGTCGCCGGGGTTGTGGGGCGCCGCGCCCCGACAGCCGGCAAGATCCGGGCAGGATTCCCGGCCACACCGTCGCAGCCCTTTGCTTCGATTGCGGAAAACCCCGTGCAACAGAGGCTTGCCGTGCTAGGCTACGGGCACGTCTCAGCCTGGGTTTCCTATGCCGCGCAGCGTTGCCGATCGTTCCCCTTCTCCCGACGGACGCCTGACCGGGGCGGCGCAGCGCTTCGCCTCGCCGGCCGTGAAGGCGGCCATGCGGCGGCGCGGGGCGGAATTCCTGGGCGTGGTGCTGGGGCTGATGGGGCTGGCGCTGGTGGTGGCGCTGCTGAGCTACGACTCGCGCGACCCCTCGCTCTCCACCGCCACGGCACGCGCCACGCACAACCTGGCCGGGCCGGTGGGCGCCACCGTGTCCGACGTGCTGCTGCAGGGCTTCGGCTGGGCCGGCTGGCTGCCCGCCGCCTGCCTCTTGTGCTGGGCGCTACGGCTGGGCACGCACAACAGCCTCAAGCCCTTCGCGGGCCGGGTCGCGGCGATGCTGGCCGCGCTGCCGATCCTGGCAGCGGTGGCGCTCTCGCTGGGCATTCCCGGCACCGCCACCATGGCGCCGGGCGGGGCGGCCGGGCGGCTGGTGCACGACACGGTGGACGGCGTGGCGCGCGGCTCCTTCGGTCCCTTCGGCGGCACCGCCGCGACCGGCGCGCTGGTGGTGCTGTCATTGCTGTTGGGCTTCGTGGCGTTGGGCGTGCCGCTGCTGGCCTGGCGCCGGGCCGGGCGCGTGGCCGCCACCGGGAGCCTCGCCGCGGCGCGCGGCGGCGTGACGCTGGGGGCCGAGCTGTCGAGTCGCGCGGCCCGCCGGCGGGAGCGCCTGGCGCGGTCCGGGCGCCGTGGTGCCGGGCTCGGCGCACTGCTGCGCCCCTTCCAGGGCTTGCTGAACCGGCAGCGCCCGGCCTCGCCCGACCTGCAGCGCCTGCTGAGCGCCGCCGACGCGGCCGCCGAGGCCCCGGCCGGCAGCCGCCGCCCCGCGCCGCGCATCCGCGTGCCGCGCGACGAGGAAGAGGACGGCCGCCCCACCCTGCGCGGCCGCCCGGAAGAGCCGCTCGACGACGAGGTGGTGGCGCCGCGTCCGATGCCGCGTCCGATGCCGCGTGCGGCCTCGCGCGCCGGCGGAATCGCGGGTGGCCTCGCGGGGGGATTGAGCGGCGTCCTGGGCCTGGGTAGGCGGGACCGCGACGAGGACGCGCCGGAGCAGCGCCGGATCGCCCCGCGACTCGGCGGCGCTGCGGTGGGCTCCAGTCTTGGGATCAGCCGCCGCCCGGCGCGCGAGCCGGATCCGGAGCTGCTCGACGACGAGGCCGAGGACGAGGCGCTCCGCCCGAACATCGCCCGCACCCCGCCGCGTCCAGCCCCCACCCCGCCGCGCCGGCTGACGCCGCAGCCGGCCGAGATCGCCAAGGTGGGCTTCCAACTGCCGCCGCTCGAGCTGCTGAGCGAGGCGCCGCGCCGCCGCGACAGCGGCCCCACCGAGGAGGCGCTGCAGAACAATGCCCGCCTGCTGGAAAGCGTGCTGGAAGACTACGGCGTGCGCGGCCGTATCGGCGAGGTGCGTCCCGGCCCGGTGGTCACGCTGTATGAGCTGGAGCCGGCGCCGGGCACTAAATCCGCCCGCGTGATCGGCCTGGCCGACGACGTGGCGCGCTCCATGTGCGTCACGGCCGTGCGCATCGCGACGGTGCCGGGCCGCAACGTCATCGGCATCGAGATGCCCAATGCCAAGCGCGAAACCGTGTACCTGCGGGAGCTGCTGGCGGATACGAGCTGGGACGAGGCGCAGGGGCGGCTGAACCTGGCGCTGGGCAAGGATATCGGCGGCAGCCCGGTGATCGCCGACCTCGCCACCATGCCGCACCTGCTGGTCGCGGGCACCACCGGTTCCGGTAAGTCGGTCGCGATCAACACCATGATCCTGAGCCTGCTGTACCGCTACCGGCCCGACGAGTGCCGCTTCATCATGATCGACCCGAAGATGCTGGAACTGTCGGTCTACGACCGCATCCCGCACCTGCTGGCGCCGGTCGTGACCGAAAGCCCCAAGGCGATCGGCGCGCTCAAGTGGACGGTGCGTGAGATGGAGCGCCGCTACCGCGCGCTCAGCCAGCTCGGCGTGCGCAACATCGCCGGCTACAACAAGAAGGTCGCCGGCGCGCGCGAGAAGGGCGAGGTGCTGACGCGCCGCGTGCAGACCGGCTTCGATCCCGACACTGGCAAGCCGGTCTTCGAGGACCTGCCGCTGGCGCTGGAGCCGCTGCCGATGATCGTGGTGGTGATCGACGAGATGGCCGACCTGATGGTGGTGGCCGGCAAGGAGATCGAGGCCTCGGTGCAGCGCCTGGCGCAGATGGCGCGCGCCGCCGGCATCCACGTGGTGATGGCGACGCAGCGCCCGTCGGTGGACGTGATCACCGGCGTCATCAAGGCGAACTTCCCGGCCCGCATCTCCTTCCAGGTCTCCTCCAAGATCGACAGCCGCACCATCCTGGGTGAGCAGGGCGCGGAGCAGCTGCTGGGCCAGGGCGACATGCTGTTCATGGCGGGCGTCGGCCGCATGAACCGCGTGCACGGTCCCTTCGTCTCGGATGCCGAGGTCGAGGCGGTGGTGGAGTTCCTGCGCGAGCAGGGCGAGCCCGCCTATATCGAGGAAGTTACCGAGGTCGAGGACGACGGCGACGCCCCGACCGGTGCCCCGGGCGGCGGCGAGGGCGGCGAGCGCGGCCTCTACGAGCAAGCGGTCGATCTGGTGACGCGCGAAGGCAAGGCCAGCACCTCCTTCGTCCAGCGCCATCTCAACATCGGCTACAACCGCGCCGCCAAGCTGATCGAGCAGATGGAAAAGGAAGGTGTGGTGGGCCCGGCCAACCATGTCGGCAAGCGCGAGGTCCTGACGCGCGGGCGCGAGGACTGACGGTTCGCACCGTGGCCGGGGAGAGGGAGAAGGATTTCTCCCCCTCCCCGGACCCCTCGCCCCTCATCTTTGTTTGAGACGCTGCCGCAGGCGTGTGGTCAGGGCAGTGCGCTCCGGCTCGCCGAGCCGGAGCGAGGAACCCGTCAGCCAGCGCTGACAACATGCTTTTTCTAATTCCGGGCAGAACCGGTGGCAGTCCTTCCGCGACCGGCTCCCACCGCCACGCGGCAGCGTCCCGAAAAAAGATGAGTGGGGGTCCGGGGGAGAGAATTCTTTCTCTCCCCTGGGAGCGCCCCCAACCACCCGGCGCCTGCCCACGAAGGACTGTCTTCCCAGGGATGGGGACCGGATCTCCCCGCCTGAAACGCTCCGTGCCTTGCCCGCGCGCCCCGAGTCGTGGGACCGATAGCCGATGCGCGCACCCTTCCGCCTTCTCCCTCTCCTTGCCCTCCCGCTCCTGGCCGTTCCGGCAGTGGCGCAGAACACGCCGCAGCTGGAGCCCACGCGCGACGTGGCGGTGACCTATCGCACCACCGGCAACAGGCCCGAGACCGTGCAGGCTGCCTGGCTGGCCTCGGCGCGGACCCTGCGGCTCGACCTGCCACGCCAGGGGGGCTGGGGCCTGTTGAACCGTCGCACGGGGCAGGCCCGGATGGTGATGGAAGGGATGCGCCTCGTGACCGAGCTGCCGGCCGAGAAGCTGGCGGAGATGGGCATTCCCGCCGCCCCGGGGCCGAACGCCCGCTTCCTGCGCGAAGGACCGGGGCGGGTGGCCGGCCTGCCCTGCACCTACTGGCGCTACAGCGAGGGCAATGCCCAGGGCCGCGCCTGCCTCACCGCGGACGGCGTGCTGCTGAGCGGCGAGGGCACCGCCAACGGCAAGAGCGGCGGGATCGAGGCCACAGCGGTTGCCTACGCACCGCAGGACCCGGCGCGCTTCCAGATCCCCAGCGGCTACCAGACGCTGAACCTGCCGCAGGGTCTGCCGCCCGGGCTGCTGAACGCGATCCCGGGCCTCGGGCGGTAGGAAAGGCGTCAGGCCGCGCTGCGGCCTGAAGGGCGGGGTGGAACCTGGATCTCGCTGGTGGTTTCCGGCGCGATCCAGCGCGGCATCCGCTGAGCCACGGTGACCTCGAGCGCCACCGCATCGCGCAGCATCGAGGGCGGGATCAGCGCCGCGCCGTCGGTCCAGCGCCAGGGCGTGCCGTCCGCGTCCT